>NZ_JBIBEN010000005.1:328771-512404 GCF_042955065.1 Streptomyces sp. NPDC012510 | reverse complement strand
AGACGGCCGAGAACGGGGTATCAACATATCTGGCGTTGATTTTTGGCACGCTGTTGAGTTCTCAAGGAACGGACGCTTCCTTTGTACTCACCCGAGCTACTTCCTCAGGCTTTCCTCCGGGCGCTTCCCTTCGGTGTTTCCAACCTTACCAGATCCGTTTCCCGTTCCGTTCCCGGTCGGAATTCATTTCCGGTGGCCGTTGGAGGGCCTTGCTTAATTGATTGCCTTGCGGCTTTCTTTCAGCGAGTCCGACTTTATCAGAAGTTTTTGTCCGGACTGACCGGCCGCTCATTCCTGAGTCATCGGGTGGGCTCACTCGGGAATCATCTTCACGAGGAAGCCAGTAAATTTTCACTGCTGTCCTGGGGCATCCACCTCCAGGCAACTGTGTAAATCTACCTCCCAGCAGGAGCCGTGTCAACAGCTCTCGCGGGAACGAAGAGGAGACTAACAGTCCTGCGGGGGTGTGCGCACATCAGGCGGCGGTGGGCACGGCCGCGCTGCGTTCGTGCTCCTCCACGTCACCGATGTCGCCGGCTCGCACGGCACGTCCGCCCAGGACGAAGACGTACGCGAGGAAGGCGAGCTCTGCCAGGACGCCGATGCTGATGCGGGCCCAGGTGGGCAGGCCGGACGGGGTGACGAAGCCTTCGATGGCACCGGAGATGAACAGGATCAGCGCCAGTCCTACCGCCATGCCCAGTGCGGCTCGTCCCTCCTCGGCCAGGGCCGAGCGGCGGGTGCGGGGACCGGGGTCGATGACCGTCCAGCCGAGACGTAGGCCCGTGCCCGCTGCCACGAAGACGGCGGTAAGTTCCAGGAGACCGTGCGGAAGAACCAGGCCGAGGAAGACGTCGAGGCGGCCTGCCGAGGACATCAAGCCGATGCCGACGCCCAGGTTGAGCATGTTCAGGAGCAGGATCCACAGGACCGGCAGGCCCAGGAAGATGCCCAGGACCAGGCACATCGCGGCGGCCTGAGCGTTGTTCGTCCACACCTGGGCGGCGAATGAGGCCGCGGGATGGCTGGAGTAGTACGTCTCGTACTGGCCCCCGGGGCGGGTCATCTCACGGAGTGCGTCAGGGGCCGCGATGCCGGCCTGAACCTCCGGGTGCGTGCCGATCCACCACCCCAGGAGCGCGGCGACGAGGGTGGAGAGGAGTGCGGTGGGGACCCACCAGCGACGGGAACGGTAGACCGCGGCGGGAAAACCGTGGGTCAGGAAGCGCGTGACATCACGCCAGGAGGCACGTCGGGTTCCCGTCACGGCACTGCGCGCGCGGGCCACCAGTTGGCTGAGGCGGCCGGTCAGCTGCGGATCGGGGGCACTGGACTGGATCAGCGAGAGGTGGGTGGCCGTGCGTTGGTAGAGGGCGACGAGTTCGTCGACCTCGTCACCGTTGAGGCGACGCTGGCGGCGGAGCAGGGCTTCCAGACGGTCCCACTCCGCACGATGGGCGGACACGAAGACATCGAGGTCCATCGGGTGTGCTGCTCCTCGTCCCTCTCGTACTGCGTGTCAGCTTGTCGTACTACTGCGGCGCGATGTGACCTCAGCTTGGCAGACTGGCACCGCTGGGGGCAGATCAGGGCATGGAACTGGAAGGACCACGGATGTGAGTGAGCTAGTGACGGGCGAGGCGGTGGCGCTGGAACTGCGTCCCGCGAAGCTGCCGAGCCGGGCGCTGGCCGTTCTGCTCGACCTGGTCGTGGCCTTCGTCGTCTACTTCGCAGTGGTCCTGCTCCTGGCGATGGCCACGGCCGGTCTCGACGAGGCCGCTCAGATGGCGATATCCATAGCGAGCTTCCTGCTCGTACTGGTGGGCGGACCGATCGCGGTGGAGACGCTGAGCCATGGGCGTTCGCTGGGGAAGGTGGCCTGTGGGCTGCGGGTGGTGCGGGACGACGGCGGGCCGATCCGGTTCCGGCACGCGCTGGTGCGCGGGGCGGTCGGGGTGGTCGAGATCCTGATGACGTTCGGGGTCGTCGCCTGCATCGCCTCGCTCGTGTCGGCGCGGGGGCGGCGGGTCGGGGACGTCTTCGCGGGGACGCTGGTCGTGCGGGAGCGGGTGCCTGCCGGGCGGACGGCGTTCGTGCCTCCCCCACCTCACTGGCTCGTGGGTCAGTTCTCCGGGCTCGACCTGTCCGCCGTGCCGGACGGGCTGTGGCTGGCGATCCGCCAGTACCTGACGCGCATGGGGCAACTGGACCCGCACGTCGGCGCGGCGATGGCGGAGCGTCTCGCCTCGGACCTCGCGGCGCGTACGGGGGCTCCGGCGCCGTACGGGGTGCCGCCGGGCGCGTATCTGGCCGCGGTGGTGCACGAGCGGCAGGCGCGGGAGGCTCGGCAGGCGTTCGGGGGGTTGTCGGGGACGGGGGGTGTGTCGCAGCCCTTGGTGCCTCAGCCTCCGCTTGGCCCGATGTCTCACCCTCCGGTTGGCTCGGCGCCCCAGCCTCCCGTGAACCCGGCATATGCGCCGCCTGGGGGACTCGTGAGTCAGACCGCCCCGCCTGCCGGCCCCGCGGGGTATGCGCCGCCCGCGGGAGCTGCCGGGGCCCCTCCGGGGTCCGGTGCTTCCGGCCCGGCCGTGCCAGGGGCTTCGGTGGATTCGCCGCCGCCGCAGGAGCCGCCTGTCGAACGGCCGAGCACCGGGTTCGCGCCGCCTGCCTGAGCTTCGCCCAAGCCTTGAGGGTGGGGGCCGGGGCGTTGGCGGATGGGCCTCGGTCGAGCTTCGGCGTCCGCCAGGGGCCGGGTCCCCTTCGGCTCGGCGCCAGCCGAACTTCAGTCACGCATCCGCTTCAGTCGAACGTCGACGGCGGCGATTCCAGGTGCTCCAGTTCGATTCCCGGGGCCGCCAGCACGACGTCGCCCGCGATGTGGACGGTGTGCTGCTCGCCCGTGTCCAGGGCTGTGACCTGGTATGCGTCGACGATCAGGGGGTCGTTGTCAGTGGGGTGTGCTTCTCTTGCGATCAAGGCCCAGGACTGGTCCAGGGTGCGCGGGGCGAGGACCGGGTCGGTGAAGGCGACGAGGCGTACGCGGGTGGCGGGCGCGGAGGGGGTGAGGCGCAGGAGACGGGCTGCGGCGATCAGAAATGCCGGTGATGTGCCGGTGAAGGCGTGGGCGCGGACATTGCCTTCGGTGGCCTCCGTGCCGGTGGGGTCGGTGCGGACCCAGGTGACGCCGTCGAGGGCGGCGCCGCGGACCTGCCAGCTCGCGGCGTGGAGTTCGAGGCGGATGGGGCGGCCGAGTTCGTCGATGGCGAGGTCGACGGAACCGGCGTGGTCGCCGGACGGGGTGGTCAGTTGGGAGACATAGCGCCAGCCGGACGGGCCGGGCGCGCAGTGGAAGTGTTCTTCGGCGAGGAGTGTGTGGTCGTGCGTGTCATGAAGCGAATACCGGCCGCGGGGCATGGGCGTCCTGGGTCTTGACGGGCTGGTCCGGCCGACGGGGGGGCAGGGCGGGAGCCGAACGGGCAGGCCCCCGGCACGGGGGTGCGGGGGCCTGCCTGGGAGTCGCTGCCGAGGTGGGTGTGTCAGTGCACGGACGCACCCACCGCCGGGCGGATCGGATCAGTAGCGGTAGTGGTCCGACTTGTACGGGCCTTCGACCTCTACGCCGATGTACGCGGCCTGCTCGGGGCGGAGCGTGGTGAGCTTCACGCCGAGCGCGTCGAGGTGGAGGCGGGCGACCTTCTCGTCGAGGTGCTTGGGCAGCGTGTAGACGCCGGTCGGGTAGGCGTCGGGCTTGGTGAACAGCTCGATCTGGGCCAGGGTCTGGTCCGCGAAGGAGTTGGACATCACGAACGACGGGTGGCCGGTGGCGTTGCCCAGGTTCAGCAGGCGGCCCTCGGAGAGGACGATGATCACCTTGCCGTCGGGGAAGGTCCAGGTGTGGACCTGCGGCTTGACCTCGTCCTTGACGATGCCGGGGATCTTGGCGAGGCCGGCCATGTCGATCTCGTTGTCGAAGTGGCCGATGTTGCCGACGATGGCCTGGTGCTTCATCTTGGCCATGTCCGAGGCCATGATGATGTCCTTGTTGCCGGTCGTGGTGATGAAGATGTCGGCCTTGTCGATGACCTCGTCGAGGGTCGTGACCTGGTAGCCGTCCATGGCGGCCTGGAGCGCGCAGATCGGGTCGATCTCGGTGACGATCACGCGGGCGCCCTGTCCGCGCAGGGACTCCGCGCAGCCCTTGCCCACGTCGCCGTAGCCGCAGACGACGGCGGTCTTGCCGCCGATAAGGACATCGGTGGCGCGGTTGATGCCGTCGATCAGGGAGTGGCGGCAGCCGTACTTGTTGTCGAACTTCGACTTGGTGACGGCGTCGTTCACGTTGATCGCCGGGAAGAGAAGGATGCCGTCGCGCTGCATCTCGTACAGGCGGTGGACGCCGGTGGTGGTTTCCTCGGTGACACCGCGGATCTCCGAGGCGAGCTGGGTCCACTTCTGGGAGCCGTCGGTGATGGTGCGGTTGAGGAGTTCGAGGATGACGCGGTGCTCGTCGTTCTCGGCGGTGTCGACCGAGGGGACCTTGCCGGCCTTCTCGTACTCGACGCCCTTGTGGACGAGGAGGGTGGCGTCACCACCGTCGTCGAGGATCATGTTGGGGCCGCCGGTGGGGCTGTCCGGCCAGGTCAGGGCCTGCTCGGTGCACCACCAGTACTCCTCCAGCGTCTCGCCCTTCCAGGCGAAGACCGGAACACCCTGCGGGTTGTCCACCGTGCCGTCCGGGCCGACCGCGATGGCGGCGGCGGCGTGGTCCTGGGTGGAGAAGATGTTGCAGGAGGCCCAGCGGACCTGGGCGCCGAGGGCGACCAGGGTCTCGATGAGGACGGCGGTCTGCACGGTCATGTGCAGGGAGCCGGTGACGCGGGCGCCGGCGAGAGGCTGGGCCTCGGCGTACTCCTTGCGGATGGCCATCAGGCCGGGCATCTCGTGCTCGGCGAGGGTGATCTCCTTGCGGCCGAACTCGGCCAGGGAGAGGTCGGCGACCTTGAAGTCCTGTCGGTTTTCGACAGTCGTCATTGCGAGCTGCTCCTCGGTGTCGGATCGAGGGTGGGTAGGGCTGGTCTGCGCGGCGGCGGACACAGGGGTGCCCGAAGAGGACACAGGCATGCCCGCGTGCGCGCAGCGCAGTCCGTCGGAGGCCCTCTCTCCCTCGGCCGGTCCTCACCGGGACCGCCCGACCGCCATCAGCAGCGACGTCTGGCTCCGTCCCAAGCTACACGGTGGGCCCGGCCTGCCCCAGTCCGCCTGCGTACGGATCAAGCCGAAGGCGGCGGTCGGGGCGGCGGGCCGGGCCGAGATTTTGCGGGCCGGGAAGGGGAGAGAACCCAAGAACGCCCGTCGCGTAAGTTCGCGACGGGCTTGTTGTCTTGGGAGACGGCGGTGGGTCAGTGCTCGGCGGTGGGGGTCGGGCCGCCGGGCGCGGCCTCGAGGTCGGCGCCCTTGGCGGCTTCGGCCTCGCTGTAGATGTCGGGCTCCAGGTAGATGACGCGGGCGATCGGGACGGCCTCGCGGATGCGGGCCTCGGCGGCGTCGATGGCGTTCGCGATCTCGGTGGCCGTGTCGTCGTGCTGGACGGCGATCTTGGCGGCGACGAGGAGCTCCTCGGGGCCGAGGTGGAGGGTGCGCATGTGGATGACGCGGGTGACGGTGTCCCCGTCGACGACGGCCTTCGCGATCTTCTCGACGTCCTCGACGCCGGCGGACTCGCCGAGGAGCAGGGACTTGGTCTCGACGGCGAGGACGATCGCGATGAGGATGAGCAGGACGCCGATGCAGAGGGTCCCGATGCCGTCCCAGACGCCGTCGCCGGTGAGCAGGGCGAGGCCGACACCGCCAAGGGCGAGGATCAGGCCGACGAGGGCGCCGAGGTCCTCCAGGAGGACGACGGGCAGCTCGGGGGCCTTGGCGTGGCGGATGAACTCGGTCCAGGACTTCTTGCCCCGCAGGACGTTGGACTCCTTGATGGCGGTCCGGAAGGAGAACGTCTCGGCGATGATCGCGAAGACGAGGACGCCGACGGGCCAGTACCAGGCCTCGATCTCGTGCGGGTGCTTGATCTTCTCGTAGCCCTCGTAGAGGGCGAACATGCCGCCGACGGAGAAGAGGACGATGGAGACGAGGAAGGCATAGATGTAGCGCTCGCGGCCGTAGCCGAAGGGGTGTTGCGGGGTCGCCTCGCGCTTGGCCTTCTTGCCGCCGAGGAGCAGCAGGGCCTGGTTGCCCGAGTCGGCGAGCGAGTGCACGGACTCGGCGAGCATCGACGACGAGTGGCTGAAGAGGAACGCCACGAACTTCGCTACCGCGATCGCGAGGTTGGCGGCGAGTGCCGCCACGATCGCCTTGGTGCCGCCTGACGCGCTCATGTGTCCGAGGTGTCCCTTCGCCTACGCATGGGTCTGTGTGTGGGCATGGGTACCCACGCTTCCGTCCGTCACGGGCCGGGCTTTGCCCGCCTTTTGCAGGGGGCATTGTTGCAGCCCGGTCGGGCGTCGGCGCGCCGGGCCGTGGATGAGGTGACGGCGGGCGGGCGTCCGGGCGGCGCCGCGGTGTGGACGGGTGCCGCCCGGACACGGTTCAGGTGGTGGTCATGCCACGACCGTCGCGCGGAACAGCGTGCCCGGCCCGGACACCTCGGCCTTCTCGTCCGCCGCTACGAAGACGGACTCGCCGGGGGCGAGGGTGTGGCCGCCCGCCCGGACGGAACCGGCCGTGCACAGGAGGATCTGCGGGGTGGCGCGGGTGAGGTCGTGCGGGGTGGTGGCCTCGGAGAGGACGTAGCGGGAGAGGCGGAACTCGTCGATGGGGGTCTCGTAGACCTCTTCGCCGTCGGGAGCCGCCTCGGGGCGCAGGACTCCGGGGTCGGTCGCCTCGAAGCGGACGATGCGCAGGAGTTCGGGGACGTCGACGTGCTTGGGGGTGAGGCCGCAGCGCAGCACGTTGTCGGAGTTGGCCATGATCTCGACGCCGAGGCCGTTCAGATAGGCGTGCGGGATTCCGGCGCCGAGGTACAGGGCCTCGCCAGGCTGCAGGCGGACGTGGTTGAGGAGCATGGCGGCGATGACGCCGGGGTCGCCCGGGTAGTGGTGGGCGATGTCGGCGTACGGGGCGTGGTCGCCGCCGAGGTGGGCGCAGGCTGCCGCGGCCTCCGTGACCGTGTCGGCCATCTCCTCTGGGTCGGCGCCCAGGACGGCGGTCAAGACCTCGCGCAGCGCGGCCTCTTCGGGGTGGGCGTGCAGGAGGTCGACGTACGGCTTGAGGGAGTCGACGTCGAGGGCGGCCAGCAGGTCGGCGGCCCGGTCGGGGTCGCGGAAGCCGCAGAGGCCGTGGAACTCGGTGAGGGCGCAGATCAGTTCGGGCTTGTGGTTGGCGTCCTTGTAGTTGCGGTGGGCCGCGTCGACCGGGACGCCTCGGCGCTCCTCGTCCTCGTACCCCTCCCTGGCTTGTTCGAGGTTGGGGTGGACCTGGAGGGAGAGGGGGGCGCCGGCGGCGAGGAGCTTGAGGAGGAAGGGGAGGCGGGGGCCGAACTTGGCGACGGTCCGGGATCCCAACTCGCGTTCCGGGGCCTCGTCGATGATCTCGGTGAGAGGGCCGCGCCCGGTGCGTGAGGGCGCGCCGGGGTGGGCGCCCATCCACATCTCCGCCTGCGGTTCACCGGTGGGTGCCACCCCGAGGAGTTGGGGGATGGCCGTGGTGGAACCCCAGGCGTAGGGGCGGACGGTGTTGTCGAGGCGGTCCATGCTGTGGGTTTCTCCGTACGTGGGGAGCCTGCCGGGCCCGGCCGGGATCGTGGTCGGGCTGCGGTAAGGATCAGGCTCCGGAAGCGAGCGACAGGTAAACGGCGGCGAAATCGGTGATGGCGATCATCTCCGCGAGCGTTTCCAGGTCGCTGCCTTCCTCGGGTTCCAGCTCGCTGATCGCGGTGTCGTGGCCGAGGGCCAGCTCCCGGGCGGCCGGGACGGCGCTCAGGCCCCCGGTCGGGCGGTCGCGGACGAGCACCACGCGCGCGTGCAGCACGGGTGCGTCCTCGACGCGGTCGCGGAAGAAGTCGTCGGGGTCGGCGTTCGCGGCCAGGGGTCCGGACAGGAGGACCGTGTGCGAGGAGAGGGCCTCCGGAAGCTGGGCGACGAGGGCGGGGCGGCCCGCCAGTTCGGCGAGCGCGGAGGCGAACCGGCGGCCCACCGGGCCGGCGGCCTGCCCCTCGGTCCAGATCACCGGAAGTGAGTCGGCCAGCTCGGCGGCGAGCGTCTTGGCGGGGTTGCTGTAGGTGGCGATGGCCGGGCCGCAGCGCTCGGCGACGTGGTCGAGGCGGTCGGCGACCTTGTGCAGGGCGTCCGGCGGGGCGGCGACCAGTCCGGTGCGGTCCAGGAGCGCCAGCATGGGGGTGAGCAGGGCCCACAGGACGCCGGGGGCCGAGGCGCCCAGGGGTACCTCCTGCTCGTACGGGGCAGCCGCCATCGACACGAACAGGCCGTGGGCACCTTCCACGGCCTCGGCGACCGGGGTACGGGCCGGGGCGACGGCGACGACCGTGCAGCCTCGGCGGTACGCCTGTTCGACGAGGATGGACAGGCCTGGTTCGGCGCCGTCCGCGGTGGCGACCAGGAGAAGGTCGACCGGGCCCGCCCAGCCGGGGAGCTCCCAGCGGAGGGCACCCGCGGCGGGGGCCACGCCGGTGGGGTGGAGGCGGGTGAGGGGGCAGGCGGCGCCCGCCAGGGCGCCGAGCAGATCTGCGACGCCCGCGGAGGCCATGCCGGGGCCCGCGATCATGAGGGCGCGGGGGCGGCCGTCCGGTTTCAGGTCCGGGATACCGGCCTCGGTGCCGAGGCTGATGGCCGTGCGGACCCGGGCGCCGGCCTCGGCGGCGCCGCGGAGCAGGCCGCGGCGGTCCGCCTCCGACAGGGCGTCGGGGGTGTCTAGCAGCGATTCGTCGAGCATGGGCGGCAGCCTCCGATCGCCGGGCGCCCTTTACGCCAGTTCGCCTTACGTTCGCCTTTACGTCGGGTTTCCCGGCGTGGGCGTGGTTACGCCTGGTGCGAGTGCCTGGTCGCGTGATCAGGCGGGGCGGCGGGCCTCGTCGACGAGGAGTACGGGGATGCCGTCCCGGATCGGATAGGCGAGGCCGCAGTCCTGGCTCGTGCAGGTCAGCTCGGCGTCTCCCTCGGTGAGGGGGGCGTGGCACGCCGGGCAGGCGAGGATCTCCAGGAGGCCGGCTTCGAGCGGCATGTCGGGTCCCTTCGGGGGCGGGGGTGTGCGGTGCGGCCTGGTCAGAGTACCGCCGAGCGGGGGTCGGTGCCGGGGTTGGGGGTTCGGGCTGCGGCGGCTTGTCTGGTGGTTTCGCCCCCGCCGCCCCTACCCGTTCCCATCACGTTCCCATCCTCAGGGCGGTGCCCCTTCGATCCTCTTGGGCACCTGGTACCTAGTGGCTCGGGGACACGGATGGGAGGGTGGGTGCCGGTTGTGCGGGGTGATCGCGCGGTTCCCCGCGCCCCCGGGAAAAGCGGCCGTTCAGGTTCTGATGATCGTCAGGACCTCGTCGCGGATCTTCGTCATCGTCGCCTCGTCCCTCGCCTCCGCGTTCAGCCTCAGCAGGGGTTCCGTGTTGGAGGGGCGGACGTTGAACCACCAGTCGGCGGAGGAGACCGTCAGGCCGTCGAGGTCGTCCAGGGTCACGTCGTCGCGGCTCTCGTAGGTGGAGCGGATCGCGGCCAAGCGGCCTGTCTGGTCGGCGACCGTGGAGTTGATCTCGCCGGAGCCGGTGTAGCGGTCGTACTGGAAGACGAGGTCGGACAGGGGGCCCGGCTGGCCGCCGAGGGCGGCGAGGACGTGGAGGGCCGCGAGCATGCCCGTGTCGGCGTTCCAGAAGTCGGCGAAGTAGTAGTGGGCGGAGTGCTCGCCGCCGAAGATGGCGCCGGTCCTCGCCATCTCGGCCTTGATGAAGGAGTGTCCTACGCGGGTACGCACGGGCGTGCCGCCGTTCTCCCGCACCACCTCGGGGACCGACCACGATGTGATCAGGTTGTGGATGATCGTGCCTTTGCCGCCGTGCTTGGCCAGTTCCCGGGAGGCGACCAGGGCGGTGATCGCGGAGGGCGGGACGGGTTCGCCCTGCTCATCGACGACGAAGCAGCGGTCTGCGTCGCCGTCGAAGGCGATGCCGAGGTCGGCGCCCTCTTCACGGACGCGCTTCTGGAGGTCGACGATGTTCGCCGGGTCGAGGGGGTTGGCCTCGTGGTTCGGGAAGGTGCCGTCCAACTCGAAGTACATGGGCACGACGTCCAGCGGCAGGCCGGCGAAGACCGTGGGGACGGTGTGGCCGCCCATGCCGTTGCCCGCGTCGACGACGACCTTCAGGGGGCGGATCGAGGTCAGGTCGACGAGACCGCGGAGGTGCGCCGCGTAGTCCTTCAACGTGTCCCGCCGGGTGATCGTTCCCGGTGTGGCGGCCGGCTCGGGGGCGCCCGACTCGCTCCAGCCCTCCACCAGTTCGCGGATCTCGGCGAGACCCGTGTCCTGGCCGACGGGGGCGGCGCCCGCGCGGCACATCTTGATGCCGTTGTACTGGGCGGGGTTGTGGGAGGCCGTGAACATCGCGCCCGGCAGGTTCAGTGCGCCCGAGGCGTAGTACAACTGGTCCGTCGAACAGAGGCCGATCTCGGTGACGTCCGCCCCCAGTGCCGCCGCCCCGCGCGCGAAGGCCCGCGACAGGCCGGGCGAGGAGGGCCGCATGTCGTGGCCGACCACGAGGGCGTCCGCGCCGGTGAGCCGCGCGAACGCCGCGCCGAAGAGCTCGGCCAGGGTCTCGTCCCACTGGTCCGGGACCACCCCGCGCACGTCGTACGCCTTCACGATCGTCGACAGATCAGCAGCCACGGCCAAACCCTCCTGAAGTCCTCACCGGCCACCCAAACTACCCGCCCGGGCCGCCAGCCGACCGTGTGACCTCCGAGGATGCCCGGGAGACGTGTGCCGTCGCCTTGCCGGAGCCCCGACTGCGGTTCCGCCGGGTTCCACGGAAGCGTCCACTCCACTACGGGCGTGCTCCGGCCCACCACGCTCAGTCACATCACGAGCAGCCCCGATGCTCCACGGAAGCACCTCGCGCAGCAGTTGCCCTCGCGGCCGGCGAGGCCGACGGCGGCGCAGGCGATGGTCCGGTGCAGCAGGAACATCATCTTGCCGAGGACGCCTCCGCGGTTGTGACGGCGGTGCGCAGTTCGAGCGACGGGCCAGGACTCGCGGGGCCGCGCTGGGCAAGGGCCAGGACGGAGGTCACGGTGAGGAGTGCGAACGGCAGTTCGTGGACCGTGGCCTGCCGCTCCCTGACGGCCACGCGCGCGTGGGCCCCCAGCACGACGGACGTGTAAGCCCCATGAACAGCACCAGGGTGCCTCCGGTGGGCACGAGCGGCCAGGCGAAGACGTTGCCGCTGACGGGCCCCGTCCGGGACGGCGACATGCGGGAAGGCCAGTCGTACAGGGCCAGTCGTACAGGGCCAGTCGTACAGGGCCAGTCGTACGTGCTCGTTTGCTCGTCGAGGTCCTCGCCGCTGATACCGGTGAGGACGGCGGTGCGTACGGGTTCGGCGGCGGGCTGACGGGCGTGGGGGCTGGGCGCCGCCGGTGGGTGTGGGGCATCGGCCGCCGAGTTGCGCGGAGACGTGGTCGGAGGCGGTGAACCGGCCCATGGTGCAGGCGGGTCCGCAGACCAGGGCGGGTGCTTTGGTCTCGCGCAAGCCTTGTCGTCCGTCGACGAGGACGACGAGGGCGAGCGGCACGACCGGGGCGAGCAGCGGTGTCTGTCGGCCGACCACGGACGCGACGGTGTCCAGGGGCAGTTCGGTCCGGTTCGACGCCGAGCGACAAGGCGCTGACGACGATCCGCACGATCGGGAAGAGACCGAACGCGGCCTCCAGGGCGGCGCTGGAAGCCTCTGACCGAGTGGCATCGGGTAGGCGTGCCAAGTGGACTGAACGGCCGCCAGAAGGCCGAGCAGCCCTGCGAGATGAGCTTTCAGGCACAGGCCGCCGAGCGAACCGGAGCAGATGGAACGACCCGAACGACCCGAACGAGCCGGAGCGGCCGCGGGAACGCGAGAAGGAAGCCGGTGGGAAAGGGGGTGGTCCGGCACCTTGGGCGCATGACAACGCCCGTGCGCGGGGTGTCAGTTGTCGGGTGAGCGCAGTACGCGGAGGTGGCCCCGGCGGGCGACCTCCATCGGGTCCACCGAGCGGGCACCGCCACCGGCCTCGGCGGCGCGCTGCTGCGGGCGGGCCGCCTCTCGCACGGCGTTGGCAAGCGCTTCCAGGTCGTCACCGCTGGGGCGTGCGGGGGCCGAGCCGTCCAACAGGCGTACGACCTCCCAGCCGCGCGGGGCGGTGAGGCGCTCCGAGTGCTCGGCGCACAGGTCGTAGCAGTGGGGTTCGGCGTAAGTGGCGAGGGGGCCGAGGACCGCGGTCGAGTCGGCGTAGACGTACGTCAGCGTCGCGACGGCGGGGCGGCCGCAAGCGGTGCGCGAACAGCGACGTACAGGGCTCACGACGTTGGACGGTACCGCACTCTTGAGCGGGCCGCGACGACTCTCCATCAGGTCACTCCACCGTGTCGTGCTGTGAAACGCCCCACACTCCCCTCCGAACCCACCGTGTTGACCTGCGAGTAACCCGCCGTCCGGGATGCCGAACACTCCTGAATTCGATCAATTATCGGCATAAACCATGGCAATTGGCATGAGTTCGCCGCTCCCGGAGAGACACAGAAACGAGCCCAACCTTGGCCGGAATGCTCATCCCGCGCCACACCGTAAATCGCGCCGGAGCGACGCCCTACGGCGCGCCGGTTGGACGTACCAGGTCAGCGGCGTCAGCCCGGTGGGTGCGGCCGGGGGTGTGGAGCCGGGCGCGCGGACCTGGCGAGGACTACGCTTCACAGGTGATGGACAACCTCGTACCGCCCCGTGCCGCCTCCGCACCCGGGCCCCGCCGTCGAGATCGGCACGGCAGGGGGATGCGCGGGCCGATCGCGCCGCCGCAGGTGCCGCTCGCGGCGAGTCGTGCCGATGTGTTCGCGGATCTTGTGCAGGACGCCGTGGAGCGGTTGGAGCGGCGGTGGCCGCAGCTGGCGGACGTCGACTTCCTCGTGCTGGAGGTGCCGCGGCTCGACGGCCCGAGGGACGGCGCCTGGAACGACGAGGCCGTGCCGCTCGGGGGGAGCGTGCCCGCGCGGGAGGGGCGGCCGGCTCGGGTGGTCGTCTACCGGCGGCCGGTGGAGATCCGGACCAAGGGGCGGGACGAGCGGGCCGCGCTGGTGCACGAGGTCGTGGTGGAGCAGGTGGCCGAGTTGTTGGGGCTGAATCCGGAGACCGTCGATCCTCGGTACGGGGAGGACTGACGGTCGGGGCGCGGGTGACGGCCGGGGCGGACTGATCAGAAAGTTTCGCCTCCGCCGCCCCTAGCCGTCCCATCCGCGTTTCCATCCCCAGGGGCTGCGCCCCTTCGACCCCGGGTCCGGCCGATCCGGGTGTGTTGGTCGGATGCGTTGTCCGGGTGCGTTCGTCGGGCGCGGGTGAGTGGGGGTTTGTCACGCAGTTCCCCGCGCCCCTGAAGAGCGGGGCTGCGCCCCATGCTCTTCCCCTCAGCGTTGACGCTGGAGTACCGACAGGTCCTGTTCCGCTTCCGGAACGGCGACCGTGCCACGGTCGTCCGGGAGGGTCTGGATGGTGAAGGCGGGGACGGTGTCGATCTTGGACTCAAGGGTGCGGGAGGCATAGACGGGGCCGCCTGAGGCCGGTTCCACGGTGAGGGCGTAGGTGCCCTTGAGACCGGCCGGGGCGGGCATGTCGACGTTCTGGGTGGTGCCGGCCTTGATGGTGAAGGTCTTGGTCGTGGCTTCACCACCCCCCGTGCCGGCGGAGGCGGTGATCTTCACCTCGGCGGTGCGGGTGGGGGCGGTCAGGGCGAGGGTCGTGCCCTTGGCGCGGTTGTCGGTGACGGTGGCGCGCGCGCCGACCGGGCGGGCGGCCGGGATGAAGGCCGTCTCCTGGTTGGCGCCCTTGCCCCGGACCACGCGGAGGGCGGCGACCACCGGGACCGACTCTCCGGTGGGGGTCAGCAGCAGGGAACCGGCCTCGCCCCGGGTGATGTCGCCCAGGTCGGCGGATGCGGTCATGCCCGCCTTGACGTGCAGCGTCTCGTTGCCGGCTGGGGTGATCGGGCCGCCCGGCGAGGCGAGCCGGAGCTTGAGGTCGGCGTCGGTCTCGCCGGGGGCGAAGGCGACGAGGCGCACCGAGGTGGCGTCCTTCGGGATGCCGGGGAGGACCAGGCTGCCCGCCGGGTCGGTCGCGGCGGGCAGCCAGTCGCCGCCGAGCTTGTCGTCGAGGGCCTGGACCGTGGCGGCGACCCGGCCGCTGCGGACGCTGACGTGGACCGTCAGGTCGGCCTCCTTGGCCGTGGCGAGCGTCGACAGCAGGACCGGTTCGTCGGCGCGGGGCTGGACCGTGATGCCCTCCCCCACCGTCGACTTCAGGGCACCGTCCTTGCCGTAGAGCTCGATGTCGACCACGGCCGCCGAGTCGTCCGGATTGGTGAGGTGGACGTAGTCGGTGCGGCCCGCGGCCGTGCTGACGCCCGGGAACCAGAACTCCGTGTCCGGCGCGGTGCAGTTGACGCCGAGCAGCCCCCGGCCGGTGCCGGCGGCGACCTCGGTGGTCTCCTGGACGGTCCAGCCGGGCGCGAACTTCCCCTCGGCCGCGCCGATCAGCGCGGGCGCATCACCACCGTCGGTGCTCCCGGCGACGGGTTTGCCGGGAGCCTTGGGCTCCACGACGGGCTTGCCGGCCGGGTCCTTGTCGCCCTTGTCCTTGTCGCCCTTGTCCGTCGACTCATCGGCCGCTGCCACGAGTTCGGCGCTGCCTTCGCCTCCGGTGCCCTCCGTGACGGGCGTGAACGACGTGTACGCCGTCTCCGCGACGTCCGAGCTGCTCGGCCGCGGGCAGAGCAAGCTGGTGCGCTGCACAGGCAGTTGGGCGGCCGCCTTCGCGGTTGTCTCGCCACCGGCGTCGCCTGGCGCGGTGAGCACGGCGAAGCCGGTGACGGCGGCGAGGGCGGTCGTGCCGGCGATCAGGGACAGGGTCGTGCGGTTCACTGCTGGCTCCCGTCGGGGCGCTCACTGTCGGCGCCGGTGCCGTGCGACGGGTCGTACGTCGCGTCGTAGCCCTGGGTGTACGTCTGGTCGTACGAGACCGTGTCGCCGCCGTAGGAGGCGTACGGGTCGTACTGGGCGCCCTGGTAGGGGTCGGCCTGGTAGTGCTGCTGGTCGTAGGCGACCGGCGGGTACTGCTGGGCGCCCTGGTACTGCTGCTCGTAGTGGCCGTACTCGGTGTTCGTGGCGTCCCTCCCCCAGGCTCGGACGTCCTCGCCCGGGGGGACCCCCACGCCATACGCCTGCTGCTGCGGGGCGGGGACCGCGACCTCTTCCGGGGGTACGGGCAGGTGGGGGTCCGCGGACTGCTCGGCCTCGGCCTCCGCCTGGGCGCGCAGGCGGCGGGCGCGGCGGCCGTCGCCGGTGATGTCCTGGGCGGGCACGGAGACGGGCTCGTCGGGGAGGTCGTCGTCGACGTCCCGGCGGCGGCCGGGCAGGGCGAGGACGACGAGGACCACGGCCAGCGAGCCTTGCGCCCACAGCCAGGCGGTGTGGGTCACGGGGGCGTCGAAGGTGACGTCCAGCCTGCCGCCGCCCACGGGCAGTTGGAAGCCCTGGGCCCAGCCGTCGACCGTGGTCGGGGTGAGCGGCCTGCCGTCGAGGGTGGCCGTCCAGGACTCGTCGGCGGTGTCGGCGAGGCGCAGGACACGGCCCGAGCCGCCGGCCGGGATGGTGGTGTGCACGTCGACGGGGCCGGCGGCGACGGCCTTCGGGTCGCCGGAGGATGCCTCGATGGTGACGCGGGCGACCTGGCGGTCCACCCGCCACAGGGCGCTGCCGTCCTGCTGGCTGAGCCGGCTCAGACCGGGTGTGGCGTCCAGGACGCGGCTGACCTCGCGGGGCGCGCCGGGGCGGACGAGGACGTAGCGCACGGCGAAGCCGCCGAGTTCGTCGCTCTGGTCGGCGCCGGAGCCCGCCACCAGGTTGGCCACGACCTCGTCGAGCTGCTTGTTCTCCCCGGCGGCGGCGGTGAGTTCGGCGTCGCCGAGGCGGACGCCGGAGCCGCGGACCAGGGTGTAGGAGACCTTGGCGGTGGAGTCGCTGTCGAGGACCAGGGTGCGGGCCTGGTCGCGGGTGCCGCTCTCCTCGGCGACGAACGCGGGAACCTGGACGGGGTCGCGGCGCTCCAGGGGCCCGTCGGCACCGCCGAGGATCCATCCGGCGGCGGCGAGCAGCGGGCCGACGGCGGCGGCGAGCGCGATGAGCACGGCCACCGGCTGGCGCCAGCCGAAGCTCTGCTCGGCCACCCGGAAGCGTGCTCCGTCGGCGCCCAGGGTGGCGGCGGCGAGGAGGGCGATGCCGTAGACGAGGGTCGCGGGGCCGGCCCAGGTCGAGCCGTTGGAGAGGACCGCGAGGACGAGGGCCACCAGGGCGGCCGTCCAGGCGGTCCGGATGCCCAACTGGCGTTCTGAGCGCAGCAGGGCGGCGAGCGCTGCCAGGACGATGCCGATGAGCGTCAGGCCGCCGACCGTTCCGGGCCCTCCTGGGCTGATGCCGAGCAGGTCCGTCGCCGAGGCCGTGCCGCCGCCGTACTCCAGACCGGCCTCCTGGAAGAAGCCGAACGGCAGCAGGGTGAGCGACCAGGGGGCGAGGATCAGCAGGGGGGTGCCCAGCTGGGCGAGGAAGCGCGGGCCGTAGGCGGTGATCTCGCGGCGGCGCACGGCGAGGAGCCCGAGGCCGAGGAGCAGCGCGATGGGCCACACGATGGGGGTGAACGCGGTGGTGATGCTCAGCAGCAGCGCGTACGCCCAGGTGGCGCGCCAGCTTCCGCGCGCCCCCGTGCTGTTCGTGAGCCCGGCGGCCGCGGCGCCCGCGCGGGCGATGAGGGGCAGCAGGATCGCGAGGACGGCGGTGCCGATGCGACCGGTCGCGAGCGCGCCGGTGACGGCCGGCAGGAAGGCGTAGACGACGGCCGCCCAGGCGCGCAGCAGCCGGGAGGCGACGAGGGGCCGTGAGGCGAAGTAGGCGGTGAAGCCGGCGAGTGGCACGGAGGCCACGAGGAGGACGGTGACCGCGAGTCCGGCGGAGCCGAACAGCAGGGAGGCGAGCATGGCCACGACGGCCAGATACGGCGGTGCGGCCTGGGCGCCGCCCGCGCCGACCGGGTGCCAGGCGTCCAGGTAGCGCGCCCACAGCTCGGCTGAGTCGGCAGGGGCGGGCAGCAGGGCGCCGCCCGCGAGCGCGCCGCCGCCGAGCAGTTCACGGCAGGCGACGAGCGAGGCGAGCAGCAGGAGGGCGAAGAGCACGGGTCCGGGCTTGCGCGCGATGCGCTTGAGCCGGGCGAACTGCTCGACCTGCAGGAAGTCGGCGTCGTCGTCACCAGGTCCCGACTCGACCGCGCCGCCGTGCCGTCCGGCGGGGACGGACTCGGCGTCGGAGCGGCCGAACAGATCGCCCGCGGCCTGTTCGACGGTGGCCCGGACGGTCGCGCCGGGCGGCGGGAACAGCGGGCGCAGCTCGCCCTTGTCCAGCTGTGAGCGGCCTCTTCTGCGTCGCCCGGCGATGATCCGCTCGGGCCGCAGCAGCACGCTCAGCAGACCGCGGATCTCGTCAACGGCCTGTCCGGGGACCTTGCCGACCAGGTACGCGACGGTCCGGAGCAGGGTGCCGAGGACGATGCGCACCAGTACCCACGGCAGCTGGGCCGTACGGGAGTTGACGAGGAGGGTGTAGACCGCGCCCGCCTTGTCGACCATGTGCGGGGAGGCGGCGCTGCGGCCCACGCAGTCGACGGTGCGGCGCTCGCGGGAGGACGCCTCGGCGTGTCGTACGACGGCCTCGGGGGCGACCAGGACGCGGTGCCCGGCGGCGGTGGCGCGCCAGCACAGGTCGACGTCGTCCCGCATCAGGGGCAGTCGGCGGTCGAAGCCGCCCAGTTCCTCGAAGACGTCGCGGCGGATCAGCATGCCGGCGGTGGACACGGCGAGGCTGGGCTTGACGTGGTCGTGCTGGCCCTGGTCCTGCTCGCGGCGGTCGAGGCCGGTCCAACGACGGCCGGAGTTGGCGATGGTGACGCCGACTTCCAGGAGCTGGCGGCGGTCGTACCAGCCACGCAGCTTGGGGCCGACGACGGCGACGTCGTCCCGGCCCAGCTCGTGTTCGTTCTCCACGACGCGCAGCAGTTGGGCGAGGGCGTCGGGCTCGGGGGCGCAGTCGTCGTGCAGCAGCCACAGCCACTGGACCGGCTCGCCGTGGGGGAGCTCCGGCATGTCGTACGCGTCGTCGCGCCAGGTACGGCTGACGGGGTCCCAGCCGCTGGGGCGCCGGAGGTACGCCAGGTCGTCCTGGGTGAGGACGCCCGCGCTGCGGTTGGCCTCCTCGACGGCCTGGCCGAAACCGGTCCGCCGGGCGAGGTGCAGGACGCGGTCGGCGCCGAGGGCGTCGGAGAGGAGCCGGGCGGAGTCGTCCGCGCTGCCGGTGTCGGCCGCCATGGCGCTCTGCACGGGGCGCTCCTGGCCGAGCAGCCCGGCGAGCGCGTCGGGCAGCCAGCGGGCGCCGTCGTGCGCGACGAGGACCGCGGTCACCACATGACGTGGGAACTCGGGAGTGGCAGCGTCTTGGTGGGCTGCGGTGTGGCTGTGCACGGACATCGAGGTACGGGCCCCGGTTCGATGGACTGCGGTGGACGTCTGTGTCCGGCGGGGACAGCGGGACGTCTCGGACGAGGGCCCACACTAACGGCTGGGCAACATAGCGGCCCGCCGCCTGTGGACAACCACGGGCGGCGGGCCGTACGTGTTCGGAAGTTCCTGTTCGAGTGTGGCGGGACGGGGGTCAGACCGCTGCCTTCTTGAGGCGGCGACGCTCGCGCTCCGACAGGCCGCCCCAGATACCGAACCGCTCGTCGTTGGCGAGGGCGTACTCGAGGCATTCGGAGCGGACCTCGCAGGCGAGGCAGACCTTCTTGGCCTCGCGGGTCGAGCCGCCCTTCTCGGGGAAGAAGGACTCGGGATCGGTCTGGGCGCACAGCGCGCGCTCCTGCCAGCCGAGTTCCTCGTCCGCGTCGTCGACCAGCAGTTGCTGCACGAGCTCGGTCATGTGCGCCCCTCGTCCGTCTTTCGCGTCCCCGTCGTGCGGCCGTTACCGATGCCGGCTGAACGACACGAGTGAAATTACAAGTGTGCTGCTACGGGCGAGTCAAGCCGAGATCTGCTATTGAGCCCCTTATTCACTCTGCGGAACCAAGGCTATGCGGAAAGTGTTCAAATCGGCATAAACCTGACAGCGGCCTGACAACAGGCGGCAGTTCCGGATGGGGTCTCCCTCCCTTACGGGAAAAGACGCCCAGGAGTTCGATCTCGTTCCGACTCGTTCGAGCCGACCCGTTCGAGCCGACCCGTTCGTTCCGACTCGTTCGTTCCGACTCGTTCGAGCCGACCCGCTCCGGGGGTGTCGGCGACGCTCCTCGCGCGCGTGCCGACGCCTGCCCGGATGGACCCCATGTCTCCCCGACACCGCCAGCACAAACCTTTCATCGCGCGGATGCACCGAAAGAGGTGAAGCGACATCCACATAGCGGACGTGAAGTTGACAGCTGAGGTGTGAACCGCTGTCCTTGTGGGCATGCTCGCGCACTTGGCACTCACCTCGACCCGCACCGCCGGGTCCCTCGGTGCTGCCCGCTGTCGCTGTAGCTGTTGCTGTCCCAGCCGTTGAGCAGTACACGCTCCGGCTGCCACTGAGCCCGTCCAGGCTCGGCTGCCGTTCCCTTCGCCCGCGAGCGGGCACCCGCCCCGCCCTCGACCCGGGCGGACGGCATGCGACACCCGCCATCCCCACGCACTCTCCGTCGAGGACCACTCACTTCATGAACAGCGACAGCGACCTCCAGATCGCCGGCGACCTCCTCGAAGTACCCCACCTCCTCCAGGCGCAGCGCCAACACCCGGTCACCGTGGCCGAGTTCGCCGGACTGGCCCGCTCCATCGCCGAGGACCGCTCCCGGTGGGAGCACCTCGTCGAGTACGACGCGACGACCCGCTGGTACCACCGGCTGCAGACCGGCCCGGGGTACGAGGTGTGGCTGCTGTCGTGGGTGCCGGGGCAGGGCACCGGGCTGCACGACCACGGGGGCTCCTCCGGCGTGCTCACGGTGCTCGACGGCACCCTGACCGAGCGCACCGACCGGGGCACGCGGACGCTCAGCGCGGGCGCGCAGCGGGTTTTCGCGCCGGGTTACGCGCACGAGGTCGTCAACGACACACTGGAACCGGCCACAAGCCTGCACGTCTACTACCCCGGGCTGACGGACATGCCGATGCACACGGAGGCCTGCGCGGCGGCGACGGCGACGGCCTCCGCCTGAACACCGGGCGGCACGGCCGCGAGACATGGAACCGGCCGTGGTCACCTGCCGGGCGGCCCGCTGTCGTACCCGCCTGCGAGACTGTTTCCATGCGCATTGTGGTTCTGGCAGGCGGCATCGGTGGTGCCCGGTTCCTGCGCGGTCTGAAGCTGGCCGTGCCGGACGCGGACATCACGGTCATCGGCAACACCGGGGACGACATCCACCTCTTCGGGCTGAAGGTCTGCCCCGACCTCGACACGGTGATGTACACCCTCGGCGACGGCATCAACGAGCAGCAGGGCTGGGGCCGGGCCGACGAGACCTTCCACCTCAAGGAGGAGCTCGCGGCGTACGGCGTCGGGCCGGAGTGGTTCGGGCTCGGCGACCGGGACTTCGCCACCCACATCGTGCGGACACAGATGATCAGTGCCGGATATCCGCTGAGCGCGGTGACGGAGGCGCTGTGCGACCGGTGGAAGCCGGGCGTCCGGCTGATCCCCATGACGGACGACCGCGTCGAGACCCATGTGGCCGTCGAGGTGGACGGCGAGCGCAAGGCGATCCACTTCCAGGAGTACTGGGTGCGGCTGCGGGCCTCCGTGCAGGCCGAGGCCATCGTGCCGGTCGGCGCCGAGCAGGCGAAGCCGGCGCCCGGGGTGCTGGAGGCCATCGCGGAGGCGGACGTGATCCTCTTCCCGCCCTCCAACCCCGTCGTCTCCGTCGGCACCATCCTCGCCGTGCCCGGCATACGGGAGGCGATCGCCGAGGCCGGGGTGCCGGTCGTGGGCCTCTCCCCCATCGTCGGCGACGCGCCCGTGCGGGGCATGGCCGACAAGGTCCTCGCCGCCGTCGGCGTCGAGTCCACGGCCGCGGCCGTCGCCGAGCACTACGGCTCCGGGCTCCTCGACGGCTGGCTCGTCGACACCGTCGACGCGGGCACAGTCGAGCGCGTCGAGACCGCCGGGATCCGGTGCCGGGCCGTGCCGCTGATGATGACCGACCTGGACGCGACGGCGGCGATGGCGCGTGAGGCTCTGACGCTGGCGGAGGAGGTGCGGGGAGCTTGAACGGTCATCGCGGGACAAGCGTGACAGGGGAGAGCGCGGCGAGCGGGGAGAGCGTGGGAGAAGTGCCCCCCGGTGCCGGATACCGGATCTGGGCTCCGGGTGGGATTCCCGAGGTACGCAAGGGCGACGACCTCGCCGGGCTGATCACGGCCGCCGAGCCGGGGCTGGTCGACGGGGACGTGGTGCTCGTCACCTCGAAGATCGTGTCCAAGGCGGAGGGGCGGGTCGTCGAGGGAGCCGATCGCGAGGCCGCCATCGACGCCGAGACCGTGCGGGTGGTGGCCCGGCGGGGTGCGCTGCGGATCGTGGAGAACCGGCAGGGGCTCGTCATGGCCGCCGCCGGGGTCGACGCCTCCAACACGGCGCCCGGGACCGTGCTGTTGCTCCCCGAGGATCCGGACGCCTCCGCACGGACGATCCGGGACGGCATCAGGGACGCGCTCGGGGTCGAGGTCGGGGTCGTCATCACCGACACCTTCGGGAGGCCCTGGCGCAGTGGGCTGACGGACGTCGCCATCGGGGCGGCCGGCGTCCGGGTCCTCGACGACCTGCGGGGCGGCACCGACGCGCACGGCAATCCGCTCAGCGCGACCGTCGTCGCCACCGCCGACGAGCTGGCGTCCGCCGGTGACCTGGTGAAGGGCAAGTCCGCCGGGCTGCCGGTCGCCGTCGTACGAGGACTGGGGCACGTCGTGGCCGAGGACCACGGCGAGGGGACCAAGGCCCTGGTCCGAGGGGCACAGGACGACATGTTCCGGCTCGGCACCTCCGAGGCGGTACGACTGGCGGTGACCCAGCGGCGTACGGTCCGGGCGTTCACCGACGAGCCGGTCGATCCCGGGGCGGTACGGCGGGCCGTGGCCGCGGCCGTCACCGCACCGGCACCGCATCACACGACGCCGTGGCGGTTCGTGCTGCTGGAGTCCGAGGAGTCGCGGGTGCGGCTGCTCGACGCCATGCGGGACGCGTGGATCGCGGATCTGCGGCGGGACGGCAAGAGCGAGGAGTCCATCGCGAAGCGTGTGCGGCGCGGGGATGTGCTGCGCAACGCGCCGTACCTGGTCGTGCCGTGTCTGGTGATGGACGGGTCCCACACGTACGGGGACGCGCGGCGGGACGGCGCCGAGCGGGAGATGTTCGTCGTCGCGGCCGGGGCGGGGGTGCAGAACTTCCTCGTGGCGCTGGCCGGAGAGCGGTTGGGGTCGGCGTGGGTGTCGTCGACGATGTTCTGCCGGGATGTCGTGCGGGGGGTGCTGGGGCTGCCCAAGGGGTGGGATCCGATGGGGGCCGTGGCTGTGGGGCATGCGGCCGCGTCGCCTCCGGCTCGGGGTGAGCGTGACGCGGGGGCGTTCATCGAGGTTCGGTGACGTCGGGCGCGCCCTTGGAAGCCCGCAGGGCCCTACTAGGCTCATAAGGCACCGCTTCTCTCCTTAGGACCTCCTCGTGGCCGGACGTTTCCCTCAGCGGCCCACTCGTACGACTGTGCGAGGTGGGGATGTCGTCGTGCCTGGTGGAGTGCCTCGACAGGGGGCGGTGGCAGGGAAGCAGCGGATGTGGGTGCCGGAGGGTGCGCTCGATCTGGGGCTGGTGTTGGGGCCGCTGCGGCGGGGGCCCGGGGATCCGACCTTTCGGGCCATGCCGGACGGGTCCGTGTGGCGGGCCAGTCGTACGCCCGCGGGGGCGGGGACGCTG
Organism: Streptomyces sp. NPDC012510; assembly: GCF_042955065.1. Lineage (NCBI taxonomy): Bacteria > Bacillati > Actinomycetota > Actinomycetes > Kitasatosporales > Streptomycetaceae > Streptomyces > Streptomyces sp. NPDC012510. The sequence continues at coordinate 489,148 of NZ_JBIBEN010000005.1, read as the reverse complement.
CGGGTCGCGCTACGGGGCGGGGTCGTCGACGCGGAGGCCTGGGGACCGGGGGCCGAGTGGCTGCTCGATCAACTGCCGACGATGCTCGGTGCCTCGGACGAGCCCGAGGTGTTCGTGCCTCGGCATCGGGTCGTGGCGATGACCTGGCGGCGGCGGCCCGGACTGCGGCTGACGCGGACCGGGCTGGTGCTGGAGTCGTTGATCCCGTCGGTGCTGGAGCAGAAGGTCACGGCGGACGAGGCGTATCGGGCGTGGCGGTTGCTCGTACGGAAGTTCGGGGAGCCGGCGCCGGGGCCCGCACCCGGGCGGATGTGTGTGATGCCGGGGGCGCGGGAGTGGGCGTTGATTCCGTCCTGGGAGTGGCATCGGGCCGGGGTGGACAACAAGCGGGCCTCGACGATTCTGCGGGCGGTTCGGGTGGCGGGGCGGCTGGAGGAGGCGGTGGGGATGTCACCGGTCGATGCGCGGGCTCGGCTGGAGCTGGTGCCGGGGATCGGGCCGTGGACGTCGGCGGAGACGGTGCAGCGGAGTCATGGGGCGGCGGACGCGGTGACCGTGGGGGACCTGCATCTGCCGGGGATCGTGGGGTTCGCGTTGGCCGGGGACCGGGATGCGGACGACTCCGTGATGTTGTCGTTGTTGGAGCCGTATGAGGGGCAGCGGCATCGGGCGGCTCGGTTGATCTTGTTGTCGGGGCGGGTACCGGCCCGGAGGGTGCCGCGGATGCCTCGCGGGGACATCGGAAAGTTGTAGCGCCCCCGCCGCCCCTACCCGTCCCATCGTTCGCCCTATCGTCAAGGGGCTGTGCCCCTTTGCCCCCATCCGCGGGTCCGGTGGGGGTTCTCGCGCGGTTCCCCGCGTCCCTTGAGGGCCTACGGCCACTCAGGGGCGAAAAGCACGGGGCGCAGCCCCTGCTCTTCGAGGGGCGCGGGGAACTGCGCGACCAGCCCCACTCAGCCGCAGACGACGAACTCGCCCGGCAGCTATTGGTCCGACGAGAAGCGGAGCGCACCCGTGGGGATCTGGGCGTCGCACCAGACTCGGACGCCGGTGCGGAGTTCGTTGTCGGCGCCGATGATCGCGCCGTCGCCGACGACGGTGCCGGTGAGGACGGAGCGTTCGCCGATGCGGGCGCGGACGCCGATGAGGGAGTCGGTGATGACGGCGCCGGGCTCGACGACCGCGCCGGCGAGGACCGTGCTGCCGGAGACCCTCGCGCCCTCGCCCACGAAAGCACCCTCGCCGACCACCGTGCCGTCGGTGAGCTTGGCGTCGCCCGCGACTCGGGCGGTGGGGAGGACGAGACGGTCGCCGCAGCGGCCGGGGACGGCGGGGGACGGGGCCCGGCCGAGGACGAGGTCGGCGGAGCCCCGGACGAAGGCCGCCGGGGTGCCGAGGTCAAGCCAGTACGTCGAGTCGACCATGCCCTGGAGGTGCGCGCCCGCGGCGAGCAGGTCCGGGAACGTCTCGCGTTCCACCGAGACGGGGCGGCCGACGGGGATCGTGTCGATGACCGAGCGGCGGAAGACGTACGCACCGGCGTTGATCTGGTCGGTGACGATCTCCTCGGGGGTCTGGGGCTTTTCGAGGAAGGCGAGGACCTTGCCGGTCTCGTCGGTGGGGACGAGACCGTAGGCGCGCGGGTCGGTCACCTGCGTCAGGTGGAGGGAGACGTCGGCGCCGGTCGTCTCGTGGGTGGCCACCAGACGGCGGATGTCCAGCCCGGTGAGGATGTCGCCGTTGAAGACGAGGACGGGGTCCTCGGGGCCGGAGTGGAGGTGCGAGGCGGCGTTGCGGATCGCGCCGCCGGTACCGAGGGGCTCCTCCTCCGTGACGTACTCGAGGTGGAGACCGAGGGCCGCGCCGTCGCCGAAGTGAGGTTCGAAGACCTCCGCGAGATAGGAGGTGGCGAGGACGATGTGGTCGACTCCCGCCGCCTTCGCCCGCGCCAACTGGTGTGTGAGGAAAGGGACTCCGGCCGCCGGGACCATGGGCTTGGGAGTGTGCACCGTGAGCGGGCGCAGCCGGGTGCCTCTGCCGCCGACCAGGAGGATCGCTTCTGTCACCTGTCGTCTCTGCTTCCTGCCGGGACCGGCCGAACTGTCATTCGACCGGCCAGTGTATGCAGACCGTTCCATGGCGCCTTCGTGGCCGTGCGTACGGCCGTCGACGTGCGGCGAGGCACATCGACGGTGTCATTCGTCGAGTCCACGGCGGGCGTTGTCCCGACGGGTGTCGCGTTCTGGCGGTGACTCAGGCCGGTCACCGGTTTGCCGGCCGGGCGCTCGGACCCGGTTCCCCCCATCGACTCGTCGCCCCGCTACCGGCCTTGGTAGCCGGCGGCCGCCGTGCGTGTCGCGCCGAGCTTTCCGTACAGGCGCCCCCCCGGGCAGTCGGTCGCGAACCCGTCCCGGTGGCCGGAGATCACGTGCAGTCGCACCTTCTTACCTTTTGGGTAGAGATTGCCGCCACCCGAAGTGAGGTATGTCTTGCCCTTCGGGTTCACCCCGTAAAGACCGAGTTTCCAGGCGGTCAGTTGCGCGATCGACTTGACCGACGAGGCCGGCGGCTTGGTGGAGCCGAAACTGCCGATGACCGCGATGCCCATGCTGTTGGTGTTGAACCCGAGGGTGTGGGCACCCATGACCGCCTTCGCGACACCACCCGCGCGGCCTTCGTAGATGTTTCCGCACTTGTCGACGAGGAAGTTGTAGCCGATGTCGCGCCAGCCACTGCTCACCACGTGGTAGCGGTAGATACTGCGGATGACGGAAGGCGCCTGTGCGCAGGTGTAGTTGTTGCCCGACGCCGTGTGGTGCACGAAGGCCGCGTCGACCCGGTTGGTGTAGCGGAAGTCTCGTTCGCGCAGCTTCTCGTCGGCACCCCAGCCGACCCGTGTGACGATCCGCGGACGCGGGCCGATGTACGGCTTCGCCCCCGGCACCACGTTCGCCAGCCGCTCCACCGTCTCCTTGCGCGACAACGCGGGGATCGTGGTGGAGCCGAGCGGCGCGAGGTCGGCGTTGACGGCGGAGGCGGCGGCAGACTCGGCAGTCAGCGCGCCCAGGAGTGGGGCGTCCACGGGGGTCCCGACGGGTGGCGGTTCGGTACCCTGCGCGGCTCCCGTCCCGGCCGACGGTCCGGCCGTGCCCTCCAGGACGCCGGAGCCGGGGTCGACCAGCTCCAGACGTAGGCCGTCCGGGAGCATCTGGACACCCGGCGCGGCCGTACGGCCCTGGGCCTCCGCGCGCACGCGCACCTCGACACCGTCCGAGTCGCCGACCCACAGCGGGGCGGTGGAGCCGCGCACCCGGCTCGAGGACCGCTCGGCTGTGTCAGGGTCGGCGGCGTGCTCGTGGTTGTGCGTCTCGACGTCCTGCCAGCCCGTCCAGCGGGCGCTGCCCTTCACGCGCGTACGGACCTGGACGCGACCCTCGAGTTCGGCGTCCGGGTCGTCCCAGACGACACCGACCAGCGAGAACGACCGTACGTCCCGTCTCTCCAGGCCCTGTTCGGTGGTGGCCGAGCCGAAGCCGCGGCCCGTTCCGAGGGGGACGAGGGGCAGCGACTGGGTGCTGCCTGACGCGGACGCGGACGCGGGCGCGGACACGGAGGCGGGGGCAGGCGCCGGTAGGGGCGCGAGCGCGGATACCGACCCGGGCACGGGCACGGGCACGGGCGCGGGCGCGGGCGCGCCGGTGGGCGCGGGGGTCGACGTGGGAACCGCCACCGCCGGGAGGGACGGGCCCGCCGGGGTCGCCGCGGTGGCCGTCGTCATGAGCGCCGCCGGGAGGGCGATCACCGCCGCGCAGGTGACGCCGATCGAGGCGGCTGGGAATCGAGATCTACGCATGTGGCTGATCCTGGGCATAGTCATACATATCTGTCTATCCCGGAATTGACGGGTCGTCGGGCCCCACTCCGCCGAACCGGTGGCATCCGGCGGTCCGCCCCGGGGCCACGGGGGCCCGGTCCCGCGTACGCTTACGCGGGTGAACGCCACCGACCACACCCCTGCCGACCTGCTGCGATCCGCGCTCGCCGCGGATCCCGCGCGCCCCCTGGTGACCTTCTACGACGACGCCACGGGCGAGCGGGTCGAACTGTCCGTGGCCACCTTCGCCAATTGGGTGGCCAAGACCTCGAATCTGCTGCAGGGCGAGCTGTCCGCCGAGCCGGGCGACCGGGTCGCGCTGCTGCTGCCGGCGCACTGGCAGACGGCGGTGTGGCTGCTGGCGTGTTCGTCGGTGGGGGTGGTCGCCGATGTCGGCGGGGACCCGGGAGCGGCCGACATCGTGGTGAGCGGGCCGGATGCGCTGGAAGAGGCCCGTGCGTGCTCCGGGGAACGGGTCGCTCTCGCGCTGCGGCCGCTCGGGGGGCGGTTTCCGCAGCCACCGGACGGCTTCGCCGACTACGCCGTGGAGGTGCCGTCGCAGGGGGACCGTTTCGTGGCGTTCGCGCCGGTCGACCCCGAGGAGGCGGCGTTGATCGTGGCCGGGCGGGAGTTCAGCGGGGCCGAGGTCGTGGAGCGGGCCCGGGCGGAGGCGGGCGACCTCGGGCTGACGGGGCCCGGGTCCCGGCTGCTGTCGGGGTTGCCGTACGACACGTGGGAGGGGCTGGCCGCCGGGTTGTACGGGCCGCTCGCCACCGGGGGGTCCGTGGTGCTGTGCCGGCATCTGGAGCGGCTGGGTGAGGATGCGCTCGCCCAGCGGATCGAGAGCGAGCGGGTGACCGCGACGGCGCGGTGACGCTGCGCGGTGCGGGTGCGCCGTCACGCCGTTGAGGGTGCGCTTGTGGGGCGGCTGCGGGTTTGTCGTGGGTGCTCGCGCAGTTCCCCGCGCCCCTTCCGGGCGCGGCTGCACCTCGGCCAGTGCGACAGGTAGGCCTGCCTCAGCCTTGCGGTACCGCCTGGCCCCGTCCCCCGTTCGGACCAGCCCCGGCCGCCCCCGGCCGCCTCACGGGCCATCGTCGTAAGAGCAGCGACTCGCTCGTACGCCGTGAGGGGTGGCCGGAAGTGGACGACGTCGGAGGCAGGACGGATGGGCTGGGGCCCGGCGTGGGCGGCTCGCCCACCGGGCTGGGGCCCATACGCCGGCGCCGGCGGAGGTGGGGGCGGTGGGTGGCGGGCGGGGCGGTGCTGGTGGTCACCGGGGCCCTGGGCGTGGGGTGGGCGGCGTACCAGAAACTGGACGGGAACATCACGTCGGACCGGACGGCGGCGGACGAGCTGGCGCGGTTCGAGAAGGAGCGGCCGACGGCGCTGGTGCGGGGCGCGCAGAACATCCTCGTGATCGGGTCGGACTCGCGGTCGGGTGGCGGGAACGCCGAGTACGGGCGGGATTCGGGGACCGAGCGGTCGGACACGACGATCCTGTTGCATCTGGCGGCGAATAGGCGGAGCGCGACGGCGGTGTCCCTGCCGAGGGATCTGATGGTGGATGTGCCGAGTTGCCGACGGGCGGACGGCCGTCGCACGGAACCGGTGTTCACCATGCTCAACTACGCGTTCCAGAGCGGCGGTTCGGCATGCACCGTTCGGACGGTCGAGCGAATGACGGATATTCGGATCGACCATCACGTCGTCGTGGACTTCAGCGGGTTCAAGGCGATGGTCGACGCCGTGGACGGGGTCGAGGTGTGTCTGGCCGCACCCGTTCGCGACAAGCAGGCCGACCTGCGACTGCCCGCGGGAAAAGTGAAGCTCGACGGCGAGCAGGCGCTGGGGTACGTGCGGGCCCGTAAGTCGCTGGGAGACGGCAGTGACACCGAACGAATGGACCGGCAGCAGCGGTTCCTCGCGGCGCTGGCGAAGAAGGTGCGCAGCAATGGCGTCCTGCTGAATCCGGTGAAGCTGTATCCGGTGCTGGACGCGGCCACGTCGTCGCTCACCACGGACCCCGGACTGGCCAGCCTTCACGGGCTCTACGACCTTGTGCGCGGTTTGCGCACGGTCCCCATGGAAAAGGTGCAATTCCTGACCGTTCCCCGGAAATCGTATGCACGCGACGCCAATCGCGATGAGCTCGTGGAGCCTGCGGCGCGGAGGCTTTTCGCGCGGTTGCGTTCCGACGCACCGGTGGCGGTGGCACGGGAACTGCCGGAGGGGATGCGGGAAGGGCACGCGGAGGAGCTTCTCGGAGGCCTCTCCGGCACCCCCGATCCGATGCCGACTTTTCGCGGCAGTACGGCCGCGGAGGAGGCTTGCGAGTGACCCCGGAGGGGGTCCGCGGGTAAAGCGCACGTCAACACAAGGAACAAATGCTCTAGGAAATGGGCAGATTGCCCGGTTGTAGGGACGTGCAATTTGTCACCGCCGTCGCTGAACGCCTGATCGGGCGGCTAGTGTGAGCGATCCGGTGCGTCAGGCCTTTTCGGTCACGCACCACTTGCATCGAGACCCGAGCGTCTTTTGAGGGGGAAGACGCCGCGTGGCCCCGACGGAGGAATCAGACAACCGTGGACGCGCAAGGCCGTGGGCGGGCGGACGACATCGACCCCGCAGACCAGTGGGTACTCAACCCGAGCACCGGTGAATACGAACTGCGACTGACTCCTTCCGCACCGCAGTCGGGAGTGCCGAGGCCGCGCAGGGCGGCGCCCGCGGCGGCGGGGGCCAGGGCCTCCACACGTACCGCGACGGCCCCTCCGGACACCCGCGGGATCCCCGACACCGTGCCGGGCCCCAGACGTCGGCGGGGTGCGCCCAAGGAGGACCCTCTGCCGGGCCGGCGCGGCGGCCGGGGCAAGGGGAAGCCCAGGAAGTCCGCCGGCAAGCGGATACTCGTGTGGACGGGCGGCTCACTGGCCTTCCTGCTGGTCGGGGTGAGCGCTGCGGGCTACCTCTACTACCAGCACCTCAACAGCAACATCAAGAAGATCGCGGACGACGGCGCGAGCACCGGCGGCTTCAGCAAGGACCGGGCCATCAACCTGCTGGTGATCGGCACGGACAAGCGGACCGGCGCGGGCAACGAGAGCTACGGCGACAAGGAAAGCGTCGGCCACGCCGACACCACGATCCTGCTGCACGTCTCCAAGGACCGTACGAACGCGACCGCGATGAGTATCCCGCGCGACATGATCGTGGACGTCCCGGACTGTCCGACCACGCAGGAGGACGGCACCAAGAGGACCATCGCGGGCACGCCGGAGGTGCGGTTCAACACGAGCCTCGGCCAGGACGGCCGCACCCCCAGCTGCACGATGCGCACGGTCACCGAGCTCACCGGGATCAAGCCCGACCACTTCATGGTGGCGGACTTCAACGCGGTGAAGACGCTCTCCACGGCCATCGGCGGTGTCGAGGTCTGTCTGGAGAAGGACATCAAGGACTCCAAGTCCAAGCTGGACCTGACCGCCGGCAAGCACACCATCGAGGGCGAGCAGGCGCTGGCCTTCCTGCGCACCCGCTACAGCGTGGGCCTCGGCAGCGACCTGAGCCGCATCCAGTTGCAGCAGCAGTTCCTCAGCTCGATGATCCGCCAGATGAAGTCCGAGGACACGCTGACCGACCCGACGAAGGTGCTGAACCTCGCGGAGGCCGCCACCAGCGCGCTCTCCGTCGACTCCAAGATCACCGACATCAAGAAGCTGGCGTCGCTCGGCCAGGAGGTCGGCAAGGTGAAGACGAAGAACATCACCTTCACCACCGTGCCGGTCGTCGACAACACCGACGGCGCGACCGTGCTGCCCATGCCGCAGAAGGCGGAGCAGCTGTTCTCGACGATCAGGAACGACATCTCGCTCACCGAGGTGAAGAAGCAGGCCAAGCAGAAGGCGGCGGCGAAGCTCAAGGGCGCGCGCGCCGACGCCTCCGAGGTCCGGGTCAACATCTACAACGGCGGCGCCGAGGCCGGCAGCGCACAGGCCACTCTCAGCTGGATGCAGAACGATGTCGGTGTGACCAAGTCGAGCCAGCTCGGCAACGCCGACAAGACGCTGTCGAAGACGACCCTCGCGTACGACCCCGACCAGGCCGACCAGGCGCGCAAGCTGGCCGACCTCATGGGGCTGTCCGCGTCCGCGCTGAAGCCCGGCGAGGGCAACAGCGAGACCAACTCCCAGGGCCTGCCCGCGATGGTGCTGACCCTGGGCAAGGACTTCAGGGGTGCCGGGGTGTCGCTGAGCGCGACGTCGGCGGCGGACCTGGACGTCGAGAAGAACACCGCGGACAAGGAAAAGTGCGCCAGTTGATGACCTGACGGGGTCGAGGCGCGTCTTACCGGACGCGAGTGTCGCTGAGATCTGGTGAACACCGGGCGGGCGCGAGAACGCGCCCGCCCGGCGGTTCCGAATGTCGTCGGGCGGCCGAGTGCCGCCGCACCGATCCCCGTCCGCATGTCATCCGGTCGGAACGCATGACGCGTTCGACAGAACACGAGTACATCCGAGTCGGGGTCTCGAAGGTCCAACAGACGGCGGGGACGACCCCGCCACGGCAGGGTGGGGAGGGGCAGGGAGATGGTACGGAGCGACGTGCGCGGGGACGGGGGGCGACCGCGCGTCGAGGAACCCGGCGAGCGGGACGGGGGCCCGGAGCGGCCGGGCGACTCGTCCGAGACGGACACGGACGTCAAGGTCCCCGAGCAGCGGGGGCGCAAGAGCGGCGACGGCGGTGGCCGGGGGCGAGCGAAGGCCCCCTCCAGGCCCCGGCGCAGACGGGTGCTGCGCTGGTCGGCGACGGTCCTGGCGGTCGTGATACTCGGCACCGCGGGTGCCGGTTATCTCTACTACCAGCACCTCAACGGCAACATCAAGAGGGAGAAGCTGAACCTCGGCGAGACGAAGATCGCCGAGCCGACCCCGAACGCGGCCGGTCAGACCCCGCTGAACATCCTGCTCATCGGCTCGGACGCGCGGGACACCGAGGAGAACCAGAAGCTCGGCGGCGCCAGGGACACCTTCGACGGCCCCCCGCTCGCCGATGTCCAGATGCTGCTGCACCTGTCGGCCGACCGCACCAACATGTCGGTCGTGAGCATGCCCCGGGACACCCTGCTCGACATCCCCAAGTGCACCGACCCGGACAGCGGCGAGGTGTACGGGAAGCTCACCCACACGATGACCAACGAGTCGCTGCGGCGCGGCGGCCCGGGCTGCACGGTCGCCACCTGGCAGGAGCTGACCGGCATCCACATCGACCACTTCATGATGGTCGACTTCTCCGGTGTGGTGTCGATGGCAGACGCGATCGGCGGTGTGCCGGTGTGCGTGACCGACAACGTCTACTCCCACACCAGCGACGGCAAGGGCTCCGGGCTGAAGCTGGAGGAGGGCACCACCTACATCAAGGGCAAGCAGGCCCTGCAGTGGCTGCGCACCCGGTACGGCTTCGAGGACGGCAGCGACATCGCGCGTGCCAAGGCGCAGCACCAGTACATGAACGCGATGGTCCGCGAGCTGCGCGAGAACGCCACGATCACCAACCCGAACAAGCTCCGCAACCTCGCCGAGGAGGCCACGAAGGCGCTCACCGTCGACGAGGGCCTCGGCACGGTGACCGCGCTCTACGACCTCAGCACGGAGCTGCGCAAGGTCGAGCCCGCCCGCATCACGATGACGACGATGCCGTACACCTACGTCGGGCCGCGCGTGGTGCCCAAGGAGGGCGACGCGGAGAAGCTGTTCCGGCTGATCCGTGAGGACATCGCGCTGGACGGCAAGGACAAGAAGAAGACCACCACCGAGGACGCGACCTCCGACGACCCGGCGGCGGCGAAGGACGAGATCGGTGTGCTCGTGCTCAACGGCACCATGACCTCCACCCTCGCCCCTGTCGCCGGCCGCGCGCACACGGTCTCACGGCTGCTCGTCGAGGAGGGCTTCACCAAGTCCTCGTCGTCGACGACGACCGCGGTCGTCGAGGACAAGACGGTCGTGCGCTACCCGAGCGCCGAGTTGGAGGGCGACGCCCAGGCGGTCGCCAAGGCTCTCGGCATCCCGCTCGGCCAGGTGGAGAGGTCCACGGAAGTCAGCGGGGTCACCCTCGTCGTCGGCGCCGACTGGCGTGAGGGCACGGCGTACCAGGCGGGCCAGGAGGACGACACGACTCCGGAGTCGGCGGACGCCCTGAACGGCGCGGACAAGAAGGCCTGCATGGAGGTGAACCCGGCGTTCACCTGGTGACGCCCCGTACTCGCGGTACCTCGCCTGCCTCACCTGCCTCGCCGTGATGAGCAGGGCCCCTCTCGTGATCGAGAGGGGCCCTGCTCGTACGGTCCGTGCGCTCAGCTCTCGGTGAGCACCGCCGGCCGGCGGGACGCGATGACCTTCTTCGCCAGGGACCTGGGGCTGGTGAGGAAGCCGAAGCCCCAGGACATGTGCATGGTGGCGAGGGCGACGGGGATCTGCAGGCGTGCCTTGAGCGGCAGGCCCTTGCCCGCCGGGATCGAGCCCGCGACGATCGCCGCGAGATAGCCACCGGGGACGACGAGGCCCAGCGGGGTCAGCAGACCGCCCACCAGCACACCGGCCGCGATCGCGACCACGGCGGTCGGCGGGGCGAGGTAGCGCAGGTTGATGGAGCCCTCGTGGTAGCGGGCGACGACATGCCGCCAACGCCCGTAGTCCTTGTACTGCTTGGCGAGCGCCTTGACGCTGGGCCGGGGCCGGTACGACACCCGCAGCTCGGGCGAGAACCAGATGAGGCCGCCCGCCTCGCGGATCCGGAAGTTCAGCTCCCAGTCCTGGGCGCGGATGAACTCCACGTTGTAGCCGCCCTGCCGCTCCAGCGCCTCGCGCCGGAAGACCCCGAGGTAGACCGTCTCGGCCGGACCGGCCTGGCCGCCCGTGTGGAAGGCCGCGTTGCCGACGCCGATCTTCGAGGTCATCGCGGCGGCGACCGCGTGCTCCCAGTCGTTCTCGCCCTCGGCGTGCATGATGCCGCCGACGTTCTGCGCGCCGGTCTCCTCCAGGAGCCGTACGGCGGTGGTGATGTAGCCGGGCGAGAGCATGCCGTGGCCGTCGACGCGCACCACGATCGGATGCCGGGAGGCCTTGATCGCGGCGTTGAGCGCGGCGGGCGTACGACCGGTGGGGTTCGGGACGGTGTGCACACGCGGGTCTTCGGCCACGAGCTCGGCGGCGATCTCGTCCGTGCGGTCCGTGGACGGACCGAGGGCGATCACGACCTCCATCTCGCCGGCGTACTCCTGCGCGAGGATCGCTTGGACGGCTCCGCGCAGATGCCGCTCCTCGTTGAGGACGGGCATGATCACAGAAACGGCGGGGAGCTGCACGTCGGGCTTGGCGTTCATAGGGGGCTCACGTTACCGCGAACGGGGGACTCCGACGCGCGCCGCCCGGTCGCCGGGACCGGCCGTGGATCACCGGGGCCTACGGTGCTCACGGATCCCTGACTTCCCCTGACCGGTCTCGCGGAGGTGTCCCCCGTGCCCACACCGCCCAGCCGCCCAGCCCGCCCGCAGCAGCCGCGGCCCCCCGTTCCTCCCCGGCGGCGGAGTTGGGCCATGCGGGCGGTGACCACGCTCTCGGTGGTGGTGCTGGCCGCCGCCGGCATCGGCCACGCGGTGGTCACGCGCCTGGACGAGGAGATCACCCGGGTCGACGCCTTCAAGGACATGAAGAACCGCCCCGAGCCGGGCCACGGCATGAACGTCCTGCTGGTCGGCACCGACGGCCGCGACCGGATCGGCGCGAAGGAGCGGCGGCGGTACCGGCTGGGCGGCGACCCCTGCCACTGCACGGACACGATGATGATCGTGCACATCTCGGAGGACCGGGAGCGGGCGAGCATCGTGAGCCTGCCGCGCGACTCGTACGCCGAGACGCCCGAGCACACCGACCGCGTCACCGGGAAGACCCACCGGGCCCACCCCATCAAGCTGAACGCGGCCTACGCGGAAGGCGGCCCGCAGCTCACCGTGCGCACGGTCGAGCACATGACCAAGGTGAAGATCGACCACTACGTCGAGGTCGACTTCACCAGCTTCATGCGGACCGTCGACGTCCTGGGCGGCGTCAAGGTCTGCACCGCCCGCCGCCTGAAGGACGCGTACACCGGGCTCGATCTCTCCGCCGGCACCCATGAGCTGGACGGTGGCGAGGCCCTCCAGTACGTACGCTCCCGGCACGCCGACGGCTCCTCCGACATCGGCCGTATGAAGCGCCAGCAACGCTTCATGGCGTCCCTGATGTCCCAGGCCACCTCCTCCGGCGTGCTGCTCAACCCGATCAAGTTCCGCGACATCACCCAGGCCGTCCTCGGCTCCGTGCGCGCCGACAAGGAGTTCGGCACCGGCGAGCTGATCGACCTCGGCCGCGCCATGCGGAACCTGAGCCCCGCGTCCTCCGAGTTCACCACCGTCCCCATCGGACGCGTGGCGTACACCGTGAAGGGCCTCGGTTCGACCGTCAAGTGGGACGAGAAGAAGTCCGCCCGCCTCTTCCGGGCACTCCGTGACGACCGCCCCCTCGCCCCCTACAAGCCCCGCGGCAAGTACGCCCTCGTGGAGGTCGCCCCCCAGCAGATCCGCGTCCAGGTCGAGAACGGCACGGACGTCCCGGGCCTCGGCAAGAAGGTCGACCGCCAACTGGCCGCCACCGGCTTCCGCACCACCAAGGCCCCGGTGAACTCCCGGCAGCGCGACGTGCGGCGCACCGTCGTCACCTACGACCCCCGCTGGGACCGCTCCGCCAAGTCCCTCGCCACCGCCCTCCCGGGCTCCGCCCTGCGCCCGGTCCGCGCCCAGGGCCCGGTCCTGAAGGTGATCGCGGGCACGGACTTCACCAAGGTCCGCAAGGTGCGGGCGCAGGACCCCCAGCAGGGCGAGTTCGGCGTGGTGACGGGCGACGAGGTGTCGTGCCCGTAGGCGTGCCCGTAGTCGTGCCCGCAGGCGTGCCCGAGTCCGTGCCCACCGGGACGAGGCGCCGTGCCCGTGAGAGGGGCGGGGCCTCTCCTATCCGACTTGCGTGCGATTTGTGTCAGCTTGGCAACAGCACTGCCTTGGTTTTTCATCGACCCTTGTAAAGGACACATCCCTACCCGGCACACTGGGGCGCATGAACGATTGGCCCGAGGGATGGTCCGGCAACAACCGCGGCGGCGGGTACGGACAGGGAAGCGCGAGCGCACAGCCCGACGGGGCGCGTGTGATGCGCCAGGTCCGTCGCGGCCCGTCGGCACCCCCTCAGGGAGGTGTGCCCCAGCAGCCGTCGTACGGCGACGCGTACGGCTACGGTCACGGCAACGGACCCGACCAGTACGGCGGCGGGTACAACAGCGACTACAACACCGGCCAGGTCTACGGCGCCGGCGGCACGGGCGGCCCCGGAGGTCACGGCGGCCGCGGTGAGCGCCCCGCGCCGAACTGGCGGCGCCGTATCAAGGTCACGGCGATCACGGCCACCGTGGTGCTGCTCGCGACGACGATCGGCACGTACTTCTGGGCCGACTCCAAGCTGAACCGCGAGGTCGACCTGTCGAAGGTCATCGAGCGGCCGGAGGCGGGCGAGGGCACCAACTACCTGATCGTCGGCTCCGACAGCCGTGCCGGCCTCTCCGACGAGCAGAAGAAGGAACTCCACACCGGGTCCGCCGAGGGCAAGCGCACGGACTCGATGATGATCCTGCACACCGGCTCGGGCGGACCGACGCTGATATCACTGCCCCGTGACTCGAACGTCGAGATACCCACCTTCGTCGGCTCAGAGTCCGGCAAGACCTTCCCCGGCACCGGCCGCCAGGTGAAGCTGAACGCGGCGTACGCCGAGGACGGCCCCGAGCTGCTGGTGCGCACCGTCGAGGCCAACACGGGTCTGCACATCGACCACTACGTGGAGATCGGCTTCGCGGGTTTCGCGAACATCGTCGACGCGGTCGGCGGTGTGGAGATCGAGATCCCCAAGGGCGGCATGAAGGACACCAAGTCCGGTGCCGACTTCGAGGCGGGCCAGCAGACCCTCAACGGCGAGCAGGCCCTCGCCTTCGTCCGGACCCGCTACGCCCTCGCCGGCAGCGACCTGGACCGTACGAAGAACCAGCAGAAGTTCCTCGCGGCCCTCGCCAACCAGACGGCGACGCCGAGCACGGTGCTCAACCCGTTCAAGCTGTACCCGACGATGAGCGCGGGCCTGGACACCCTGATCGTCGACAAGGACATGGGCCTGTACGACCTGGCCGACATGTTCTGGGCGATGAAGGGCGTGACCGGCGGCGACGGCAAGTCGATGAACATCCCGATCTCGGGCAACTCCGCCAACGGCAACCTCCAGTGGGACACCGCGAAGGTGAAGCAACTGGTGGAGCAGTTGAAGAACGACGAGACGGTGACGGTGTCGAGCAACTGACCCGGTACACAGGGCCGAGGGGCGCCCGGTGCATGTGCACGGGTGCCCCTCAGCCGCGTCCGGCCGGTCGGGCCGCCGGTCAGGCCGCCGGTCAGGCCGCCGGTCAGGCCGCCGGTCAGGCCGCCGGTCAGGCCGCCGGTCAGGCCGCCGGTCAGGCCGCCGGTCAGGCCGTCGGTCGGGCCGCCGGTCAGGCCGTCATGCCCGCCATCGACCGGCACGTCTCGGAGCAGCGGCGACACGCCTCGGCGCAGCGCATCAACTGCTGATCGTCCGGAATGGACATACACGCCTCGGCGCACATGTCACAGGCGCGGGCGCACATCGCGCACATCTCGGCGGACAGCGGTGAGCGGCGCATCATCATGTCCGCGCACATACGGGTCATCTCGGCGCAGTCCATCAGCGCGCGCATGATCTGCATCTGGGCCTGGCCGCCGGCCTGCATGCAGGCGCTCATGGTCTCCTCGCACACGCTGTGGCAGTTCATGCAGGCGTTGACGCAGTCCTGCATCTCCTTGCTCATCGCGGTCATGCCACCGGTCTGCTGCTGAGTCATGGCTCCTCCTGGGGTGGTGGGAGGGGGTCCGGGGCGGGCCCCCGTGCCCTTCCGTCCTACGCCTCCCCGACCCGGCCCGCCATCGGGCGGACGGCAGCCATCCGCCCCGTCCGTCCCGTACGACAACAGCCCCCGGCGGGCGCCGAGGGCTGTACGCGCACTGTGCCGAACGGGTTACGGCAGGTTGCGCGCCATGACGATGCGCTGGACTTGGTTCGTGCCCTCGTATATCTGCGTGATCTTGGCGTCGCGCATCATGCGCTCGACCGGGTAGTCACGGGTGTAGCCGTAGCCGCCGAGGAGTTGGACGGCGTCCGTGGTGACCTCCATGGCGACATCGGAGGCGAAGCACTTGGCGGCGGCGCCCTGGAAGGTGAGGTCCTTGTCGCCGCGCTCGGACTTGGCCGCCGCCTGGTAGGTCAGGGCGCGGGCGGCCTCGATCTTCATGGCCATGTCGGCGAGCATGAACTGGATGCCCTGGAAGTCGGCGATCGGCTTGCCGAACTGCTTGCGCTCCTGGACGTAGCCCTTGGCGTAGTCCAGGGCGCCCTGGGCGACGCCGAGGGCCTGGGCGGCGATGGTGATGCGGGTGTGGTCCAGGGTCTTCATCGCCGTGGCGAAGCCGGTGCCCTCCTCGCCGATCATGCGGTCGGCGGGGATGCGGACGTTGTCCAGGTAGACCTCGCGGGTCGGGGAGCCCTTGATGCCGAGCTTCTTCTCAGGGGCGCCGAAGGAGACGCCCTCGTCGGCCTTCTCCACGACGAAGGCCGAGATGCCCTTGGAGCGCTTGGCCGGGTCGGTGACCGCCATGACCGTGTAGTAGTCGGAGACGCCCGCGTTGGTGATCCAGCGCTTGACGCCGTTGAGGATGAAGTGGTCGCCGTCGCGGACCGCGCGGGTCTTCATGCCGGCCGCGTCGGAGCCGGCGTCCGGCTCGGAGAGGCAGTACGAGAACATCGCGTCGCCCTTGGCGAGCGGGCCCAGGTACTTCTTCTTCAGCTCCTCGGAGCCGGAGAGTACGACGGGCAGCGAGCCGAGCTTGTTGACGGCCGGGATGAGGGAGGAGGAGACGCAGGCACGGGCCACCTCCTCGATCACGATGACCGTGGCGAGCGCGTCGGCGCCGGCGCCGCCGTACTCCTCGGGGACGTGCACGGCGTGCAGGTCGTTGGCGACGAGCGCGTCGAGCGCCTCCTGCGGGAAGCGCGCCTCCTCGTCCACGGCGGCGGCGTAGGGCGCGATCTTCGCCTCGGCGAGGGAACGGATCGCGTCACGGAGCATGTCGTGCTCCTCGGACGGGCGGTACAGGTCGAAATCAGCCGATCCGGCCAAGGTCTCTCACGCTCCTGACGCTAACTACCGTTAAGTAACTCAGATTTTAGAGGCCGGGCCGAGGGCTTGGTACGTGAGTTTGACGACAGGCCGTGACCTCGGGGGAATCTGCCCGGTGAAGGGCTCCGGCACGCCCCGACTATGCTCAGGCAGCGCACTTGTCGCGCACGCGCGGCGCACCCCCACGGCCGGACATCCCAGGAGCAACCATGGCCCTCAAGATCACCGTGATCGGCACCGGCTATCTCGGCGCGACACACGCCGCGGCCATGGCCGAGCTGGGGTTCGAGGTGCTGGGGCTCGATGTCGTCGAAGAGAAGATCGACATGCTGCGGCGGGGCGAGGTCCCGATGTACGAGCCGGGCCTGGACGAGCTGCTGCGCAAGCATGTCGACGGGATCGAGGGCTCGAGCGGGCGGCTTCGCTTCACGACCGACTACGCCGAGGTCGCGGCCTTCGGTGACGTGCACTTCGTCTGTGTGAACACCCCGCAGCGGCACGGCGAGTACGCCTGCGACATGTCGTACGTGGACGCGGCCTTCGCCTCGCTCGCCCCGCATCTGACGGGTCCGGCGCTCGTCGTCGGCAAGTCGACCGTGCCGGTGGGGTCGGCGGACCGGCTGGCCGCGTATCTCGCCGAGCACGCGCCCGCCGGCGAGGACGCCGAACTGGCCTGGAACCCGGAGTTCCTGCGCGAGGGCTTCGCCGTGAACGACACGCTGCACCCCGACCGGATCGTGGTGGGCGTGCGCAGCGAGGGGGCCGAGAAGCTGCTGCGAGAGGTGTACGCGACGCCGGTGACGGAGGGGTCCCCGTTCATCGTCACGGACTTCCCGACCGCCGAGTTGGTGAAGACCTCCGCGAACTCCTTCCTGGCCACCAAGATCTCCTTCATCAACGCCATGGCCGAGGTGTGCGAGGCCGCCGGGGGCGATGTCGCCAAGCTGGCGGAGGCCATCGGCCACGACGACCGGATCGGAAAGAAGTTCCTGCGAGCCGGCATCGGCTTCGGCGGCGGGTGTCTGCCCAAGGACATCCGGGCGTTCATGGCGCGCGCCGGCGAGTTGGGCGCCGACCAGGCCCTGACGTTCCTGCGCGAGATCGACTCCATCAACATGCGCCAGCGTGGGCAGATGGTGGAGCTGGCCCGGCAGGCGCTGGGCGGCGGGCCTTTCCTCGGCAAGCGCGTCGCCGTCCTCGGCGCCACCTTCAAGCCCGACTCCGACGACGTACGCGACTCCCCCGCCCTCAACGTGGCCGGGCAGATCCACCTCCAGGGCGGCCAGGTCACGGTCTACGACCCCAAGGGCATGGACAACGCCCGGCGCCTCTTCCCGACGCTCGGGTACGCCGACTCCGCGCTCGCCGCCGTGCGGGGCGCCGACTGCGTGCTGCATCTGACGGAGTGGCGTGAGTTCCGTGAGCTGGACCCGGCGGCGCTGGGCGAGGTGGCGTCGGCCCGGCTCGTGCTGGACGGGCGCAACGCGCTGGACCCGGATCTGTGGCGCCGGGCGGGCTGGACATACAGGGCGATGGGGCGGCCGACGGCCTGAGTCTCGTACGCCGACCGACGGCCCGAGTCTCGTACGCCGGTCGGCTGCCCGGGTACGCAGGGCCGTCACCCAGGTTTCACGAGAGTCCTCCGGGGGGTGACGCCGTTCCGGCCGAGGCTCAGTCGGCCGGAACGGCGTCTCCCCCATTCTCCACCGTTCAGGCGGCCGGGTGGGGGCGAAGCGCTTACTTCGCGCGGTAACGGCGCATCTTCGCGCGGGCGCCGCACACCCGCATCGAGCACCAGCGGCCGCGTCCGGCCGGGCTGCGGTCGTAGTACGCCCAGTGGCAGTCGGCGGCCTCGCAGGCCTTGAGGCGTTGCCAGGTGCCGGCCGTGAGCGCCTCGGCGACGGCCGCGGCCACGCGGGAGAGCAGGGGGGCCGGGTCGGCGGCGGGGCGCAGGGTCGCGGATCCGTCCTCGGCCCGGACCGCGACGACGAGCGGAGCGGCGGCGAGGAGGTCGCCGAGCGGGGTCACCGGGCGGGGCGGGGCGTGTCCGGCGTGGGCCAGCAGGGTCGCCCGCAGGGACTCCCGCAGTTCGCGTACGGCCGTGAGGTCCTCACCGGCCGCCAGGTCCAGGCGGGCCCGGGTCTCCGGGGTGTCCAGGACGTCGGCGCCCGTCTCCAGGTCCAGCGTGTTCACCAGGCTCTCGACGAGTGCCAGGCCGCCGGGGGCGGACGCTCTCTCGCTCATACCGGTGACGTTACCTCTTAGGAGGATGCATGAGGTAACCGTTACCGGTTACGCTCTCTTACAGGTAACCGATGCCGCATGAGGCAAGGAGAAGGCCATGGCCATCGCCAAGCTGGATGTCGTCGTTCTGGACTGTCCCGACCCGGCCGCGCTCGCCGGGTTCTACGCCGAGGTGATCGGCGGGAAGGTCGTCCCGGCGGAGGAGGACTGGGTGAACCTGGAGCTGCCGGGCGAGGGTGTGAAGCTGGCGTTCCAGAAGGCGCCGGGGTTCGTGGCGCCGGAGTGGCCCTCGCCAAAGCGGTCGCAGCAGTTCCATCTCGACCTGAACGTCGAGGACATGGACGCGGCGGAGAAGCAGGTGCTGGCGCTGGGGGCGACGGTGCTGGACGCGGAGGATCGTGAGCGGGGGTTCCGGGTGTACGCGGATCCGGCGGGGCATCCGTTCTGTCTGTGTGCGGTGTGAGGACGCCGTAGGAGAAGGGGCGTGGGGCCGGGGGGCCTGGTGGAGCGGCCGCGGGTCCGTCGTGGCTGTCGCGCGGTTCCCCGCGCCTCTGAAAGCATCCCGGCCCGCCCAGGTTCCAGAGGCATTCCCGCGCCCCAGGTCGAGGCAGGGGCGCGAGGTGTGTGGTGACGGTCAGCCGTCCAGCTCCGCGATCCTCGCCGTCGAGGGCTGTCGGCGGTCCTTCGCCGCACGGGCCGTGAAGTCGGCGGAGCGCAGGACCCGTTGGACGTTGCCCCAGGTGAGGAGGGCGAGGTCGGTGTCGGACCAGCCTCGGCGCATGAGTTCGGCGACCAGTCGGGGGTAGCAGGAGGCGTCGGTGAGGTCCTGGGGGTGGGCGACGCCGGAGTCGTAGGCGCCGGAGAGGCCGACGCATTCGGGGCCGGCGATCTTGCGGACGTGTTCGAGGTGGTCGGCGACGTCACGGACGGACGGGCCGGTCTGCTCGGCGGTGAGCGGCACCATGCACAGGCCGTGGGCCTCGCCCAGCGCGGACAGGAGGTCGTCGGGGAGGTTCGCGGGGTGGGAACGCAGGGCATCGGCCGCCGAGCGGGTGCACACGACCGGGGCGCGGGAGACCGCGATCACCCGACGGATCGTCGGCTCCGAGGCGCCGGAGAGGTCGGCGAGGACGCCGACGCGGTTCATCTCGCGGACCACCTCTTTGCCGAACCTGCTCAGCCCGGAGCCGCTCGCCCAGGAGGCGCCGGCGAGCGTGAGGGCCTTGAGGCCGAGCACGTGCAGGGCGCGCAGGATGCCCAGGGAGTCGCCCATCGCGGGGGCTCCGGCGGGCCCGAGCAGGACCGCGACCCGGCCGCGGTTGCGGGCGTCGGTGATCTCCCCCGCGCTGTGCACCAGCCGCAGGCCCTCGGGGTGGCCGTCGACGACCGTCCTGACCAGGTCCAGCTGCTCCAGGGTGGCGCCGACGGCCCACTCGCCGGTCAGGCCCTCCGGGAGGTGCAGCGACCAGAACAGCGCGCCGATGTGGCCCTTGCGCATCCGCGGTACGTCGGTGTCCACCCCGCCCTCGCCCAGCTCCAGGTCGAAGCGGGGCAGTTCGCGCAGCGCCCACGGCAGCCCGCTGTAACCGTCGGCGACGGGGTGCACGTCGAGGAAGGCGTGCGCCTCGGCCAGTTCGTCGGGAGGCTCGGAGACTTCGGAGAGTACGGAGACTTCGGAGAGTACGGAGGGTTCGGAGAGTACGGAGGGCCCGGAGGGTCCAGAAGGTCCAGAGGGCCCGGAGGGTCCGGAGGGCGGAGGCTCGCCGCTCCGTCGCGCGGCGGTGGGCGCCCCGGCCGTCCGGGCCTCGGTGTGCTTGTCCGTCCCGGCTGCGGCGGCCACGGCGCCCCCGGGCCGGACGGTCCCTGGTGCGACGATCCCCGGTGCGGCGGCCCCCGGTCCGGCCGTCCCGGTCGTACCGTCGGACCCGGCCATCGGCTCCGCCCCCGGCGGCAGGTGACCGGGCCCCGGCCCGCGTCGGGTGTCGGTGGTGGGCGGGGTGTCGAGCTCCCCCGCCTCCCCCGCTCGGAGTTCGTCCTGCAGATCTGCCATGGCGGACCTCCGTAGCCGTTGGGTGATCGCAGTACTGATCACCGTGACACGGGGGCCGCGCGCCTTCCTGGTGGGTGGGGCGTTCGGGTTGTACGGGCCGTCGTGAGGCCGCCGTACGCCACCCGGCTGACTCCCGGGCGGGCTCGGGCGTCACCCGTCCAGCTGCTCCCGCGTCGCGTTCGACGGGCCCGTACGGGACTGGAGGTCCCGGGCCACGTCCTCCGCCGCACCCAGCACGCGGACCGCGTTCTGCCAGGTCAGCTTGGCCAGGTCGGTCCGGGACCAGCCTCGGTCGAGGAGCTCGGCGATCAGGTTCGGGTAGCCGGAGACGTCGTCCAGGCCGTCCGGGGTGAAGGCCGTGCCGTCGTAGTCGCCGCCGATGCCGAGGTGGTCGATGCCGGCGACCTCGCGCATGTGGTCGAGGTGGTCCGCGACCGTGGACACCGTGGCGACCGGGCGGGGGTTGCGCTCCTCGAAGGCGCGGTGGACCGCCATCGCCTCGGGGGTGGTGTCGAGGTGGTGGAGTCCGTGGACGCGCATGTTCTCGTCGGCGGCGGCCGTCCAGTCGACGGCGGCCTGGAGCACGAACTTCGGCACGAACGTCACCATGGCCACGCCCCCGTTGGCCGGGAGGCGTTCCAGGACGTCGTCCGGGATGTTGCGGGGGTGGTCGCAGACGGCCCGCGACGAGGAGTGCGAGAAGATCACCGGGGCGACGGAGGTGTCGAGCGCGTCGCGCATCGTCGTCGCGGCCACGTGCGAGAGGTCGACCAGCATGCCCTCGCGGTTCATCTCCCGGACGACCGCCCGGCCGAAGGCCGACAGACCGCCGACCGCCGGGGCGTCGGTGGCGGAGTCCGCCCAGGCGATGTTGTCGTTGTGGGTGAGCGTCAGGTAGCGGACGCCGAGCGCGTACAGGGCTCGCAGGGTGGCGAGGGAGTTGTCGATGGAGTGCCCGCCCTCGGCGCCCATCAGGGAGGCGATACGGCCCTCGGCGCGGGCCGCCTCCATGTCGGCCGCAGTCAGCGCGGCCCGCAATTCGGCCGGGTAACGGCCGATCAACTGCCGTACACAGTCGATCTGTTCGAGGGTCGCGGGCACCGCCCCCGGCAGGAACGCGGCGTCCGAGGGCACATACACCGACCAGAACTGCGCCCCGACGCCGCCCGCGCGCAGTCGCCCCAGGTCGGTGTGCAGACAGGCGCTCTGGTCGGTGGCGATGTCCCGGGCGTCGAGGTCGTAGCGGACCTGCTGGCGCAGCGCCCAGGGCAGGTCGTTGTGCCCGTCCGCGACCGGGAACTCCCGCAGCAGTTCCCGGGCCGCCTCCAGTGCTGTCATACCCATGTCCCCCGTGTCCCCCGTGGTCCCGGTCATCGCGTCACGTCTACTTTCCGAAGCCGAATCCGTTGCCGGCTCCCTCGACCTTGGTGCGCAGGCGCTTGCCCTTCTCGGTGGCCTGGTCGTTCAGCTCCTGTTGGAACTCCCGCATACGGCCGAGAAGTTCCTCGTCCTGCGTGGCCAGGATCCGGGCGGCCAGCAGTCCGGCGTTGCGTGCCCCGGCGACGGAGACCGTGGCGACCGGCACACCGGCCGGCATCTGCACGATCGACAGCAGGGAGTCCATGCCGTCGAGGTACTTCAGCGGCACGGGGACGCCGATGACGGGCAGCGGGGTCACGGAGGCGAGCATGCCGGGCAGATGGGCGGCGCCGCCCGCGCCCGCGATGATCACCTTGATGCCCCGGCCCGCGGCCTCCTCGCCGTACGCGATCATCTCGCGCGGCATCCGGTGCGCCGAGACGACGTCGACCTCGTACGCGATCTCGAACTCGTCGAGGGCCTGCGCGGCGGCCTCCATGACGGGCCAGTCGGAGTCCGACCCCATGACAATGCCAACGACGGGGCTCATTCGGTGATCGTGCCTCTCAGGTAGCCGGCGGCGTGACGGGCGCGGTCCAGCACGTCGTCGAGGTCGTCGCCGTAGGTGTTGACGTGGCCGACCTTGCGGCCGGGCTTCACGTCCTTGCCGTACATGTGGATCTTGAGCTGGGGGTCGCGGGCCATGCAGTGCAGGTACGCGGAGTACATGTCCGGGTAGTCGCCGCCGAGGACGTTGACCATGACGGTCCATTTCGCGCGGGGGCGCGGGTCGCCGAGGGGCAGGTCCAGAACCGCGCGGACGTGGTTGGCGAACTGGCTGGTGACCGCCCCGTCCATCGACCAGTGGCCGGAGTTGTGGGGGCGCATGGCGAGCTCGTTGACCAGGATGCGGCCGTCGCGGGTCTGGAACAGCTCGACGGCCAGGTGGCCGATGACGTCCAGTTCCTTGGCGATGCGCAGCGCCATCTCCTCGGCGCGCAGGGCCAGCGCCTCGTCCAGGTCGGGGGCCGGCGCGATGACGGTGTCACAGACCCCGTTCACCTGCTGCGACTCCACCACCGGATAGGCGACGGCCTGGCCGTGCGGGGACCGTACGACGTTCGCGGCCAGCTCCCGTACGAAGTCGACCTTCTCCTCCGCGAGGACCGGGACCCCGGCGCGGAAGGGTTCGGCGGCCTCCTCCACCGACCGGACGACCCACACCCCCTTGCCGTCGTAGCCGCCCCGGACGGTCTTGAGAACGACCGGAAAACCCTCACCCTCGGCGGCGAACGCGGCCACGTCGTCGGGGTCCGCGACGATGCGGTGCCGGGGGCAGGGCACACCGATCGCGTCGAGCTTCGCGCGCATCACCCCCTTGTCCTGGGCGTGCTGGAGCGCGTCCGGCCCCGGGCGTACGGGGATGCCGTCCGCCTCCAGGGCACGTAGGTGCTCGGTGGGTACGTGTTCGTGATCGAAGGTGATCACATCGCAGCCCTGCGCGAACGCACGCAACGTCTCCAGATCGCGGTAGTCGCCTATGACGACATCACCGACGACCTGCGCCGCGGAATCCTGAGGGGTGTCACTGAGGAGCTTGAACCTGATGCCGAGCGGGATGCCCGCCTCGTGTGTCATACGAGCGAGCTGCCCCCCGCCGACCATGCCGACTACCGGGAACGTCACACCCCCAGACTATCCGCCACGGAATCGGCCACTCCAGGCCGTCCGTTTTCCCCGCCCGTTTCCCACAGGACCGCCTTTGGGCCAGGCCCGGACGCTCCCTGTGAGCTTCTGCACAGGCGTTGCCGAGGGCCGCTGGTTAGCATGTCTGAACCAGTGGATTTCGACCGAAGACCAGCTCATTTCGGACGGAACAGCAACCGGCTGACCACCGGCACGTCACCGACCGGACCGAACGACGGGGGCCGCACACGATGGGAAGTACCACCTCGGGGCCGACAAGGAAGCCCCGTGGCGGCCTGCGCGGCCGGATCGACATGTTCATGCGGGAGGTCGCCAAGTTCGGCGCGGTGGGCGGTGCGGGGCTGCTGGTGAACCTCGCCGTGTTCAACCTCGTACGGCACACCACCGATCTGCAGGTCGTACGGGCCAGCGTCATCGCCACGATCGTCGCCATCGCCTTCAACTACGTGGGCTTCCGCTACTTCACGTACCGGGACCGTGACAAGAGCGGGCGCACGCGGGAGATGACACTCTTCCTGCTGTTCAGCGCGGTCGGGCTCGTCATCGAGAACGGGATCCTCTACACCGCCACGTACGGCTTCGACTGGGACAGCCCGCTGCAGTCCAACATCTTCAAGTTCCTCGGCATCGGCGTCGCGACCCTCTTCCGGTTCTGGTCGTACCGCACCTGGGTGTTCCGGGCCCTCCCGGGCCGCGAGACGGTGGCCGGCGCCGAATCGTTCCTCGAAGCGGGGGCCGCCCACCCTCCGGCGGTCACCGGCAAACGCCGCTGAGGACGGGCGGGGAAGCCGAACCCCTGGCCCCCCTGGCCCCTGCCCCCTGCCCCCTGCCCCCCGATCCTTAACGAACCGGCCGGTCGTCGCTCGCCGGTGTCCTCACCGGCGTACGCGACAGGAACAACCCGAACACCGGCGGCTGGGCCTGGAGCATCTCCAGACGCCCCCCGTCCGCCTCGGCGAGGTCACGCGCCACGGCCAGCCCGATGCCCGTCGAGTTGCGCCCGCTGATCGCCCGCTCGAAGATCCGCGCCCCGAGGTCGGCGGGCACACCGGGCCCCTCGTCGGTGACCTCGATCACCGCCTGGTTCCCGGTGACGCGCGTACGCAGCGCCACCGTGCCGCCCCCGTGCATGAGCGAGTTCTCGATCAGCGCGGCCAGCACCTGGGCGACCGCGCCCGGCGTGCCCACGGCTTGAAGGTGCCGCTTGCCGGAGCTGACGACAGCGCGCCCCGCGCTGCGGTAGGCCGGACGCCACTCCTCGAGCTGCTGCTTGATGACCTCGTCCAGTTCGAAGGAGACGGCCGATCCGTTGCGAGGGTCGCGGGAGTTGGTGAGGAGCCGTTCCACGACGTCCGTGAGCCGCTCGACCTGTGTGAGCGCGATGTGCGCCTCCTCCTTCACCGTGGCGAGGTCGTCGGTGAGGGTGATCTCCTCCAGGCGCATGGACAGCGCGGTCAGCGGTGTACGCAGCTGATGGGAGGCGTCCGCCGCGAGGCGCCGCTCGGCGGTCAGCATGCGGCCGATGCGCTCGGCGGAGGCGTCCAGCACGTCCGCGACCCGGTCGAGCTCGTGGACGCCGTATCTCTTGTGGCGGGGGCGCGGGTCGCCGGAGCCGAGCCGTTCGGCGGTCTCGGCGAGGTCGGTGAGGGGGGAGGCGAGGCGGTTGGCCTGGCGTACGGCGAGGAGGACGGCGGCGATGACGGCGAGCAGGGCGACCGCCGCGATGATCAGCAGCGTACGGCCGACCTCGCGGCTGACCGCGGAGCGGGACTCCTCGACCGTGACGATCTCGTTCTTCTCGCCCTCGGCCTTGTGACGGATGACGTCGCCGACGGGCTTCTCGCCGATCTCGATCGCGGGCTGGCCCGGGACCTCGATACGGGCATAGCGCTCGTCGCCGACCTGGTCTCTGAGGACCTCGGCGGTGATGCGTTCGTCGCCGATGATGCGGCTGTCCACGATGCTCGTGAGCTGGACCGCCTCCGACTCCACGCGTTCCTCGGCACTGTTGCTGATCGTGCGGGTCTCGACGATGACGAGGGAGACGCCGAAGACCGCGATGACTACGAGGACCACGGCGAGGGTGGACTGGATGAGGCGGCGGCGCACGTTGCCCTCCGGGCCGGCGGGGTGTTCTATGTGGACAAGTGTGCCTCTGCCCGGTGCGGCACCCGGCGTCGGGGGCCGCAGCCCGTGAGGGGCGCGGGACTGTGACATGTGCGGCTCGGCCGCGCGGGCGCGAGCTGCCACGTGGGCGCGATCAGCCACGCGGGCGCGATCTGCCACGAACGACCCGCGCGGCCGCCGCGAAGGGGAGGACCTCCCGGGCTGTCAGGCGCCGGGCCCGGCCCCTCAGTTCTTCTCGAAGCGGAAGCCGACCCCTCGTACCGTCGCGATGTACCGCGGGTTCGCCGCGTCGTCGCCGAGCTTCTTGCGCAGCCAGGAGATGTGCATGTCCAGCGTCTTGGTCGAGGACCACCACGTCGTGTCCCAGACCTCGCGCATCAGCTGGTCGCGGGTGACGACCCGGCCCGCGTCGCGGACGAGCACCCGCAGCAGGTCGAACTCCTTCGCCGTGAGCTGCAGCTCCTCCTCACCCATCCACGCCCGGTGCGACTCGACGTCGATGCGGACGCCGTGCGTCGCGGGCGGCTGCTGGGGCTCGGCGGCGCCACGCCGGAGCAGGGCCCGGACACGGGCCAGCAACTCGGCGAGCCGGAAGGGCTTGGTGACGTAGTCGTCGGCGCCCGCGTCGAGGCCGACGACGGTGTCCACCTCGTCGGCGCGCGCGGTCAGGATGAGGATCGGGATGGCGTGGCCCTCGGCGCGCAGCCGACGGGCCACCTCCAGACCGTCCATGCCGGGCAGCCCCAGATCCAGGACGACCAGGTCGATGCCACCCTGTATTCCGGCGTCCAGCGCGGTGGGGCCGTCCTCGCGGACCTCCACCTCGTACCCTTCCCGGCGCAGTGCGCGAGCCAACGGCTCCGAGATGGACGCGTCGTCCTCGGCGAGCAGTACACGGGTCATGGAGTGATGGTAGTCCGCCGAGAACCGCAGGTGGAGGGTGATCGGCAAGCGTGATTCACACCTTTGTCCAACCGCTCTCTCACCTCGACCGGGCATGATCGACTTCGGTGGGCGTTTCGTCCCGGCCCCGACGAGGGCGTGCGGGGGTGCGTGGAGGTGGCGTCCGGATGCGGTGCGGATCGCGCGGTGATCCTGTGAGCGTGGCACTCCACACCACGAGCACCGTCGCCGTACCCTGCATCCATGCGGGACGACCCCATGATTTACCTTCGAATGCGCGAGAACAGAACCCTTCTTACCTGTAATTCACCTATCAAGCCCTTCCTTTTGCCGCAGCTTTCTGACGTATGGTGACGGAACGCCTTCAGTAGCACGCGGGGGCCTTTGGCGACATATCCCCACTGAAGGTCTCCTTTGTGTGCGAACCGACTCGCGGCCTGGCCCCGAGCGCGCGACGCACCACACCCCGGCGCACGACGCGCACGGCGGGACACATCTCCCGGCCGCCCCCTCCACAGGGCGCGCACCCCCACGTGCAGCGTCCCGACCTGCAAGGAACGACCATGGCGTCCAGCCTGACGAAGGACTCGGCCGGCCGGGGAACCCCCGACGCCGGCACCTTCTTCGGCCACCCCCGCGGACTGGCCACGCTCTTCATGACCGAGATGTGGGAGCGGTTCTCCTACTACGGCATGAAGGCCCTTCTCACCGTCTACCTGCTCTCCGGCGGCCCCGACGCCGGCAAGGGGAGCATGGGCGGCGGTCTGGCCATGGACCTGGCCACCACCACCACGATCGTCGCCGTGTACTCCGCGATGGTGTACCTGCTCGCGATGCCCGGCGGCTGGCTCGGCGACCGCGTCTGGGGCCCCCGGAAGACGGTGGCGATCGCCGCCGTCACGATCATGTGCGGGCACCTCGTGCTCGCCCTGCCGGGCGGTCAGGCCCCGTTCTTCGCCGGTCTGGCGCTGGTCGCGGCAGGCTCCGGTCTGCTGAAGGCCAACATCTCCACGATGGTGGGCCATCTCTACGACGGCCCCGAGGACCCCCGGCGCGACGGCGGCTTCACGATCTTCTACATGGGCATCAACGCGGGTGCCTTCTTCGCACCGTTGGCCATCGGCACCGTCGGCCAGGAGGTCAACTGGCACCTGGGCTTCGGTCTCGCCGCCGTCGGCATGGCCATCGGTCTGGCGGCCTTCCTCCTGGGCAGCCGGACCCTCAGCCCGACGAGCGATATCGTCCCCAAGCCGTTGGCGGCCGAGGAGCGCACCGCCTGGCTGCGCAAGGGACTGCTCTGGCTCGCCGTCGCGGCCGTCTTCTACGGCGCGGTGGGCCTCAGCGGCCACTTCACCTTGAACTGGGCGATGATCCCGCTCACCGTCATCGGTCTGATCGTCCCGGCCGGTGTGCTGCTGCGCATCAAGCGGGACAAGGCACTGTCGGCCGCCGAGCAGTCGAAGATGACCGGCTACATCTGGTTCTTCGTCGCCGCCGCCGTGTTCTGGATGATCTACGACCAGGGCGCGTCAACGGTGCAGGCGTTCGGCTCGAACGACGAGAAGGTGGCGGGCTCGCTGCTCGGCTTCGGCTTCCCGACCTCCTGGTACCAGTCGCTGAACCCGCTGTTCATCATGGCGCTGGCCCCGGTCTTCGCCTGGCTCTGGCTGTGGTTGAACCGGCAGGGCAGGGAACCCGGCACCGCCGTGAAGTTCGCGATGGCCCTGGTGCTCATCGGCGTCTCGTTCTTCTTCTTTCTGATCCCGCTGGGGATGGCGGCGGAAGGCACCCTGGCCAGCCCTGTGTGGCTGGTGGGCATCTACTTCATCCAGACCGTCGGTGAACTGTGCCTCTCCCCGGTCGGTCTGTCGGTGACGACGAAGATGGCCCCGGCCAAGTACGCCAGCCAGATGATGGGCGTGTGGTTCCTCGCGGTCACGGCCGGGGACTCCATCACCGGGCTGCTCTCCAACCCGGCCGTCGGCGGCTTCGACCTCAGCGGCACCGGCATCGTCGCCGTCGAGGCCACGCTCGCAGCCCTCGCCGGCCTGGCGATCTACATGTACCGCAAGAAGGTCAGGGCCCTCACGGGCGACGTCAACTGAGTCCCGTACCGAACGACGCGGCCGAAGGGCCACGGCGCACCGGCTGCGAGGGCCCTTCGTCGCGCCTCCCGCGCGGGCGCCCTTCCACCGCTCATGTAGGGGTGTCCTCCCGCCGCACGGACAGACGCCCGGCCCGGGGCGCGTCCGCGTCCCTGTCCGGGGTGAACCACGGCAGTGTCGAGGCCGAGGTCGCACGGGACCGGGAACCCGCACGGGAACGGGAAGGTGCGTGTGCGGGGGTCGAGGGGCTCGGTTCGGGGGTCCGGGCGGGAGGTTCGGGCGTTCCGTGGCCTCGTCGCCCGGCTGAAGGGTGCTCCGGCCGTGCCCGGTCCACCACCGCCATCCCCAGCCGGAAGAGTGCGGCCGGTACGACGAGGCAGAGCATCAGCCAGAAGAGGGTCACGCCCCAGGGACGGCCCACGGACCACGGTTGTTCGGCGAGGACCTTGCCGCCGTACTTGAGGGAGACGGTGTAGTCGCCGTGGGCGCCGGCGGCGAGGTCGACCGGGAGGGTGATGCGGGCCTCGCGCCCCGGCCGGATCGTGCCGTGCCACCGCTGTTCCTCCCACCGGGGCGCGAACACGCCGTGGGAGGTGCCGACCTGGAAGACGGGGTTC
The DNA here is from genome assembly GCF_042955065.1 of Streptomyces sp. NPDC012510. NCBI lineage: Bacteria > Bacillati > Actinomycetota > Actinomycetes > Kitasatosporales > Streptomycetaceae > Streptomyces > Streptomyces sp. NPDC012510. The sequence continues at coordinate 459,841 of NZ_JBIBEN010000005.1, read as the reverse complement.
TCCACCGGAGAGGTACCGACGTTGCCCACGGTGACGGCCAACTCGCGGGCGGGCGGCGCCCCGAACCAGGTCAACAGCCCGCTGGAGCCCGTCAGCCGACCGTCCGCCAGGAGCGAGAGCCGTCCGCCGGTCGCCTCCCGGGGCAACGGCTCGACCGAGTGCCCGGCCACCTGGAAGGCCGTGTCGGCGTCGGCCTTCGGACCCGTGATCGTGCGGACGTGCACGACGCACGGACACGGCACCGGCGGCTCGGCCACCGCCAACTCCCGGCGGAAGCCGCCCTTGTCGTCGGCGGTCACGGCCCGCCCGTCGGCGTTGGCACAGGAGTCGGTGCCACCGGGCACTCCTCGTGACGGCTCGGACTGCCCGCAGATCAGGACCATCAGGATCGCCTCGGGCCGCCAGCCGCTGCCGGTCACCGTCACCGAACCACCGGTTCCCGCCTGCGCCTTGGACACCTTCACCGTCGGCTTCTCGGCGGCCTGGGCGACCCCACCGGCGAACAGCGACACCAGTGCCACGACGAGCGCGAGCCCGCACGTGACCGCGCGTGTGGTCGCGGGCGTGACCGCGTGGACGGCCACGCGTGCCGGCATGCGTCTGAACGCGCGTGCGGGCGCACAGATGGACGCACAGGGGGACGCCTCGGTGCACGCACCGGTGGACGCACAAGGGGACGCCTCGGTGCACGCACCGGTGGACGCACAAGGGGACGCCTCGGTGCACGCACCGGTGGACGCACAGGGGGACGCCCCGCCCGTGAACACCGCCGACGCCGACGCCGCCCTGGAAACCCGCCGTTCTTCGGTCACGTCACCGCTCCCGTCAGCGGCGTGCGGCCTGGTTCCTGCGTGTCACCCACAGCACCCCCGCCGCCCCGGTGAGCAGCACCGTGCCGCCGAGCGTGCCGAGCGCGACCGCCGAGTCCAGAGGGCCGGTCCGCGGGAGCTCTCCTCCCGATCCACCGGTTCCACCGGAGCCCGAGCCACCACCCGTCCCCGTCCCACCCGAGGTACCGCCCGACGCGCTTCCACCGGCGGCGGTGACGTCGAGCGTCAGCGACGGACCGGGGTCGTTCCCCGGCGTACAGGTCGTCACCGTGCCCAGGGCCTTGATCGTGAGCACGCCCGCGGTGAAGTCGACCTTCCCGGTCTCCTTCGGCGTGTACGTGCCGCTCAAGTCGTTGATCTTGATCGGGGTGTTGGCCGGGAGCGCCTCCTGGTTGGCGGGGCCCGTCACCGTGAGCGTCCCGCTGTCGGCACCGCTCAGCTCGATCGTGGCGCTCGGTGTCATCGCCCCCTTGCCCAGCTCGACCGGGCTGGAGGACACACCCTTCTGCCACGACATGGTGATCTTGTAGCCGTCGCCGCTCTCCACGCTCTTGATGTCGATCGGCGACACCGCGGACTTGTCCCCGATGGGCGTCTTGCAGTTGTACTCGACGTCCACGACCTCGGCGTGGGCCACCGGGGCGGCCCACAGCACCGCCGAGCCGGCCAGGGCCACGAGGGACGCGAGCGCGGCGGTTCGTTTCTGGTACGTCCGGTACGACACCTCGGCACCCCACATTTCTGACGGAACATCAGATCGGCCGCTCAAGGTACGCCTGGAGCCTTGGAGAAGGAAGACACACGCAAGTGTCGGATGTGTGTCGATGAGCCGGGCTCGGCTCTCACGGGTGGGCCGCCGCCGGCAACCGAAGGAGTGCGGGAGCCGCGACGGGTCAACGACGCCTACATCGAGGCGGAACCGCGCAGGGAACTACGCGGGAAACGACCCAGGAACTACGCGGGAAACGACGCAGGGAGCCACGCAGGAACCGCGCGATCAACCGCGGCGATCCCTTGGCCGCCGACGCGCGACATCCCCCACGGTCCTCACCCAGGGGCTCCCAACTCGGCCCAGACGGTCTTCCCGGTGGACCCGGGAGTCCGTACGACCCCCCAGTCCAGACAGAGCCGTTGGACGATGAACATCCCGTGCCCACCCGGCCGCCCCGCCCGGTGCGGCGTCCGCGGCGCCGGATCCCCCGCGCCCCGGTCGGACACCTCGATCCGCAGCACCTTGTTGTCGCACCCGATCCTCAACTCGGCCGGGCCCTCCGCATGGAGACACGCGTTGGTGACCAGCTCGGACACCACCAACAGCACATCCTCGGCCGCGGCCCGCTGATCCGCGGTCGCGGCCGGCAACCACCCCCACGCGTACAGCACCTGCCGGGTGAAGTCACGGGCGAGCGGCACCACGCCGCTCTCGCCCTCGAAGGTCAACCGGCGGGACCGACGGCTCGCCCCGGATGCCACGGGCGGGTCCTCGCCTGGCGCCCCGGAAGCGCCGCCGGCACCCGGTTCCGGGCCGCGGTCGCCCGGCGAGAAAGGCCGGGTGGTGCTCATCAGCGCTTCACCTCACCGATTCACCATTTTCACGATTCAGGACTTGTCAAGGGTGCGGGACGAAGACCCGCGGCACATGCCGTTTTCTGATGTCATCCGTTGCGCCATCCGTGCTTCTGTCGCATTTCCGTCGTACCGCCCAGCCTCTGCCCATCACTCTGCCGAGCCGCTGTCGGGCCGCTGTCGGCCCCCCGCCGCTCCGCCGCCGCCCTTGCCGAGCCGTCGGCGTCGTGTCGTTCCGGGTCACCGCCGACACGTTCAGGATGTCTCCTGCCCGAGCGAACCGTGAGAACACCCACGTTTTCGGCACAGAACCTGTGACGCGGACAACCCGCCGGTCCGGGTGGGACACCTGCGGAGCGACCCCGAAGGCGGGCGACCGGTCCAAGGGCTCCGGCACGGGGCCGCGGCACCGGCTGACGGCCCCCGTGCCGGAGGCCGCGGCCGATCGCCCAGGACCTAGTCGCCCAGGGCCGTCTCAAGGGTGTCGTGCACGGTGAACACCGCGTCCGCCCCGGTGATCTCGAAGACCCGCGCCACCGCCGGGAGCATGCCCGCCAGATGGACCCCGCCGCCCGCGGCCTCCGCCCTGAGCCGGACACCCAACAGGACGTTCAGCCCGGTGGAGTCACAGAACTCCAGTCGCGAGCAGTCCACCACCAGCCGGGCGAATCCCTTCCCCAGGCAGCTCTCCAGTGGCTCACGCAACAGATCGGCGGTGTGGTGATCGAGCTCACCCGCCGGGGTCACGACGGCACTGGGGCCCTCTTCCCGCACCTCGACCCGTAGTCGGCCCGACTGTGCGCTGCCGACCGTCCCACGGTCCATGCCGTCTCTCTCCCGACCGTCGTGACTGCTGACTCGCCCCCGAACACTACGCCTTCTCCACACTCCCCGACACCCGAACAATCGCCCACAAAGGGGCATTTCGCCACAGGATGCACTTGCGACGGCGTCCTGAAACCGGGTAGGGCTAGTAGAGACACGAATCGACACGGCCGGCTTTGGAGGCGCCGCACACCGCAGTACACGTAGTGGCATCGGCGGCCATATGCCGAGAACGATGGAGGACATCATGTCACCCCGGCTCGACGCATCGCATACCCAGAGGGCGACGTCGGCATCCGCCCCGGAAGAGAACCAGGACGACCTCGCCCACGATCCCGTCGACGCGCTCGCCGACCTTCCGGAGATCCCCCCGTACGACGAGGTGGGGCCGGTGGACGCGCGAGCCCTGTCCAAGACCCTCTTCGAGCGGCTGGAGTCCCTCGAGGAAGGCACGTACGAGTACTCGTACGTCCGCAACACCCTGGTCGAACTCAACCTGGCCCTGGTGAAGTTCGCCGCGTCCCGCTTCCGCTCGCGCAGCGAGCCGATGGAGGACATCATCCAGGTCGGCACGATCGGCCTGATCAAGGCGATCGACCGCTTCGAACTGAGCCGTGGGGTCGAGTTCCCCACTTTCGCCATGCCGACCATCGTCGGCGAGATCAAGCGTTTCTTCCGCGACACGAGCTGGTCCGTGCGGGTGCCGCGCAGACTTCAGGAACTCCGGCTCGACCTGGCCAAGGCCGGTGACGAGCTCGCTCAGAAGCTCGATCGCGCTCCGACGGTGGGAGAGCTGGCGGAGCGCCTCGGGCTGTCGAACGACGAGGTCGTCGAAGGCATGGCGGCGTCGAACGCGTACACCGCCTCCTCGCTGGACGCCCAGCCCGAGGAGGACGACTCCGAGGGTGCCCTGGCAGACCGGATCGGCTACGAGGACCACGGTCTCGAAGGCATCGAGTACGTCGAGTCCTTGAAGCCGCTGATCGCCGAACTTCCGCCGCGCGACCGGAAGATCCTTTCCCTTCGGTTCGTGGCCAACATGACGCAGTCCGAGATCGGGGACGAGCTGGGCATCTCCCAGATGCACGTCTCCCGGCTGTTGTCCCGCACGCTGGTACGGCTGCGCAGGGGGCTGACGCTTGAGGAGTGAGCGCGAGGAGTGAGCGCGTCGGCGTCGGTGACGACGGTGACGAGGTGACGACGGTGATGCAAGGCGGCCGGGTGCGGCAGGAGTTGCGACACTCCTCCCGTCACCCGGCCGAACTGTTTCCGGCCTGACCCCTATCTCGCCCCCTTACCGCAAGAAACACCTTCCCCGCGGTTCTCCTTCCGCCACTATGGTCACGCGTCAGAGTTTGGTATGCCAGAAGTCGGCTGACGGCGGACACGGGGGTGCGAGGAGGCGAGGATGGCTCGGGCTCGGGACGAACGTTCCGGCGACGACGGCCACAAGGACCACGAGGACCACGAGGACCTCAAGGACTTCGGCGACTCCAGGGACTTCAGCGACTTCAGCGACCACCGGGACACCGGTGCGTCGGGCCCAGGCCCTGACGACGTGTCCGAGTACTCGCACAGAGGTGCGTCCGACGCGCGCCTCACGGCGCTGTTACGCACCGACTCGCCCACCGCGTACACGGCCCTGCGCGAACTGCGCGAACGCCACCATCCGTCGGTCCTCGCCTACGCGCGGCTGTGCGCCGCGAGCGAGTCCTCGGCACGGCAGTTGGCGACCCGGGCATTCACTGCCGCGACCCGGGAGACGGCACGCGGCAGCGAGCCGTCCGTCCCGTGGCGTCACCAACTGCTGTTGCTGACCGCGCGAATGGCGTCGGGCTGGGCCACCGACGACCACGCGTCCGGCCTCGACCCCGCCCTGCTCGTGACGCTGCGCACGGCGGGCCCGGAGGGCCTCGTCCCGCCCCTGCTCACGGCGTTCGAATCCCTCCCGCCTCGTGCCCAGGGCCTCATCTGGTACAGCGTCGTGGAGCGCGAGCCGGAGGAGCGTACGGCCGTGCTTCTCGGCCTCACCGCCGACGACGTGGCGTACCGGTGGCAGTCCGCGCTCCACGCGCTGCACCAGGCCTGCCTCAGCGTCCGTCTCGCCGCCTCCGAGGATCCGCGCTGCCAGGACTTCCGGCGCCTGATCGAGGAGTGCGTACGGCCGGACTCCCGCCGCCACAGCACGGACCTGCACAGCCACATGGCCCACTGCGCGCACTGCACCGGCGCGTACGAGGAGTTGTGCGCCCTGCGGGACAACCCGCGCGCGACGCTCGCGGAGGGGCTGCTGCCGTGGGGTGGCATGGCGTATGCGGGTGGTGGGGCTGGGGCGCGTGATGGTTCGGGCGGTCGTGGTGGATCGGGCGGTCGTGACGGGGGCCGTCCGGAGGCTGGGGCGGCGGATGTGGCCGGCGCGGAGGATTTTTCCGAGCCGGGGACCGGGACCGGAGCGCGGGCCTGGTGGGGGTCACAGTCGCAGTCGCAGTCGGGAGTTGCGGGAGCAGCCGGTGCGGGGGCGGCGGCAGGGGCATGGGCTGGGGCAGACCTTGGGACCGAGGACGGTACCGGTGCCGACAGCGGGAGCAGCGCGGGGGCCGACAGCGGGACCGGTGTCGGCCCCGGGGTTGTAATCGGGGCAGAGGCGTGGGACGAGTCCAGGGCCGGGACAGAGGCGTGGGCCGAGTCCAGGATCGGGCCCGGGTCCGGGCTTAGGGACGAGGCCCGTGTCGGGGTCGCCGGGGCGGCCGGAGTCCGTTCTGAGGAGGGCGGGGCCGGTGGTGTAGTCAGAACGTCAGGGGGCGCGTGGTCGCCGTCGCGGCGGTTCGTTCTGTCCTCGGTGGCGTTGAGCGTGGCCGTGGCGCCGTTGCTGACGTTCCTGGTGTTCTCGGGCTCGGGAGACTCGTCGTCCCCGGACGCGGCGAGTCCCGGTGGTACGCCGACCAGCCCGCCCCCGGGGCCGACGACTCCGGCGGCACCCACGAGCCCGACACCGTCACCGACCGCCTCGGACACCGAACGCCCGTCGCGGCCTTCGAAGTCCCCCGAGCCGACGAAGAGCCCGGGCCCGAGCCCGTCGAAACCCGACCGTCGGACGCCCTCGCTGCCGTACGGGCCGCCGCTGAGCGGTGCCTACGCCCAGGTGGTGAACGTCGGCTCGGGACTGTGCCTGGACATCCGGGGTGAGCTGGAGGAGGGGACGGACGTGGTGACGGCCACCTGCTCCTCGCGTGCCACCCAGCGCTGGCGTCTCGACTCCCACCTGGACGCCCTGCAGTCCTACGCGGACCCGGGCCTGTGCCTCGACAGCCGCGGCGCCACCGACGAAGGGGTGAGCGTCCGGGAATGCGACTCGCTGGACGGGAAGAACGGCGAGAACCTGAGGTTCACGGTCGACTCCCGGGGACAGATCCGCCCGGCGATCGCGCAGGGGCACGCCGTGACACCGGACTCGCTCGGCTCCGTCGCCTTCGCCGAGGCGACGGGGCGGAACGGACAGCGGTGGCGGGCGGGCGCCGGACCCGTCCACACCTGAGACCCGGCCCGTCGACACCTGAGACCCGGCCCGTCCACACCTGCGACCCGGTCAGAGTACGCGTGCGCCCTTGCGCCACACGCCTGTGACCAGGGGGACGCCCGGGCGGTAGGCGAGGTGGACGTGGCTGGGCGCGTCCAGGAGCGCGAGGTCGGCGTACGCGCCCGGCGTGAGACGTCCGACGTCATCGCGGCGGAGCGCCCGCGCGCCCCCCGCCGTGGCCGACCAGACGGCCTCGTCCGGGGTCATCCCCATGTCGCGCACGGCGAGCGCCACGCAGAAGGGGACGGACGAGGTGAAGGACGACCCCGGGTTGCAGTCCGTCGAGAGGGCCACCGTCACGCCGGCGTCGAGCAGGCGGCGGGCGTTCGGCCACTCGGCGCGGGTTGAGAACTCGGCGCCGGGGAGGAGGGTGGCGACCGTCCGGCTGCCGGCGAGGGCGTCCACGTCGGCGTCCGTGAGGTGGGTGCAGTGGTCGGCGCTGGCCGCGTCCAGCTCGACGGCCAGTTGGACGCCGGGGCCGTACGAGAGCTGGTTGGCGTGGACGCGCGGGTGCAGGCCCTTCGCCTTGCCGGCCGTGAGGATCGCGCGGGCCTGGCCGCCGTCGAAGGCGCCCTTCTCGCAGAAGACGTCGATCCAACGGGCGTACGGGGCGCAGGCGTCGAGCATCTCCCCGGTGACCAGTGCCACGTACGCGGCGGGGTCCTCGGCGTGGCCGGGGGAGACGATGTGGGCGCCGAGGTACGTCACCTCGTCCGTGTGCCGGGCGGCGACGCGCAGGGACCGTGCCTCGTCCTCGACGGTCAGGCCGTAGCCGGACTTCGTCTCCAGGGTGGTCGTGCCCTGCCGGAGGGCCTCGCGGAGGTAACGGGTGAGGTTGGCCTCCAGTTCCTCGTCGGTGGCGGCGCGGGTGGCGGCGACGGTCGTACGGATGCCGCCCGCGCTGTAGGGCCTGCCGGACATCCGGGCGTTGAACTCGGCGGTCCGGTCGCCCGCGAAAACGAGGTGGGAGTGGGAGTCCACGAAGCCCGGGATCACCGCCCGCCCACCGGCGTCGACCCGATTGTCAGTGGCGGGTGCTTTGCTTTGATCACCGGTCCACGCGATGCGTTCACCGTCGATGACGACGGCCGCGTCCTGGATCAGTCCAAGGGGGGATCCGTCGCCGAGGGAGGGGTCATTGGTGACCAGGGCAGCGATGTTGGTGATGAGTGTGCTGGCGGTGCTCGCCGAGCTGGCGGGGCTGTCGGTCGTCGGGCTGCTCATGGCGTCCTTGGTTGCCTGGTCGGCGGTCGGGTCGGGTTCGGGAGCGGAGTCGGGTTCGGGAGCGGGCCGCTCGATCGTGCGACCGGGGGTCATCCGCGCAGTGCGGCGACGGCTTCCGCGAGGGCTCTCGGCACATCCGGTACGAGCGCGTGCGCCCCGTCCCGTACGACGTGCCGACCTCCCACCACCGTGTGCGACACGTCTGCTGCCGACGCGGCGAATACAGCAGTCTCCGCACCGAGCCGTGGAAGCGGCCCCGCTGTCCTGACGGAGTCGAGCGCGATCGTCGTGAAGTCGGCGAGGGCGCCCGTCTCCATGGCACCGGCGTCTTCCCAGCCGATCGCCGCGTGGCCGTCGGCCGAGGCCGCCCGCAACAGGGCCGCCGCCGTCCAGTGTCCGCGCGTACGGGTGCGCAGCCGCTCGTTCAGCTCCATCGAGCGCGCCTCTTCGAGCAGGTCGACGACGGCGTGGCTGTCGGAGCCGAGGGAGAGCGGGGAGCCCGCCCGTTGCAGGGCGACGGCGGGTCCGATGCCGTCCGCGAGGTCCCGCTCGGTGGTCGGGCACATACAGGTGCCGGTGCCGCTGTCGCCGATCAGGGCGATGTCCTCGTCGGTGAGGTGGGTGTTGTGGACGCCGGTGGTGCGGGGGCCCAGCACGCCGTGGTCGGCGAGGAGTCGGGTGGGGGTGCAGCCGTGTGCCGCGTGGCAGGCGTCGTTCTCCGCCGTCTGCTCCGACAGATGCACATGGAGCGGGGCCCGCCGTTCCTCGGCCCATCGCGCCACCGTCTCCAACTGCCCGGCCGGCACGGCCCGTACGGAGTGCACCGCCGCACCGATCCGCGCGTGATCCCGGTCCTTGAGAACTGAACAGCGTTCGGCCCATGCCTCGGCCGTGCCGTCGGAGAAGCGGAGCTGGTGGTGGTCGGGCGCCTTGCCGAAGCCGGCGGAGAGGTAGGCCGTGTCGAGGAGGGTGATCCGGATGCCCGCCTCGGCGGCGGCCTCGATCAGCGCCTCGCCCATGGCGTTCGGGTCGGCGTACGGGGCGCCGCCGGGGGCGTGGTGCACGTAGTGGAACTCGCCGACGGCGGTGATCCCCGCCAGTGCCATCTCCGCGTACACGGCGCGGGCGAGGGAGTGGTAGGTGTCCGGGGTCAACCGGTCCGCCACCCGGTACATGACCTCGCGCCAGGTCCAGAAGGTGCCCGAGCCGACCTGGACCGTGCCGCGCAGGGCCCGGTGGAAGGCGTGGCTGTGGGCGTTGGCGAGGCCGGGCAGGGTCAGGCCGCGCAGGACGACCGCGCCCGGGGGCGGGGTGGGCGTCCCGGTGCGCACGGCGGTGATGCGGCCGTCGGTTCCGGCGGTCCCGGCAGTGCCAGCGGTTCCGGCGGTCCCGGCGGTTCCGGCGGTTCCGGGGGTTCCGGCGGTTCCGGCGGTTCCGGCGGTGGTCACCGTGAGGGTCACGCCGGGCTCGACGTTCGTGCCGAGCCAGGCGTGTTCGAGCCAGTAGGTCGTCTCCGTCACCTGCGGGCCAGCCCTTCCAGTACGTCGGCGAGCGCGGTCACCCCGGCCAGGCAGTCGTCCTCGGCGGCGTGCTCGGCCGGGGAGTGCGAGACGCCCGTCGGGTTGCGTACGAACAGCATGGCGGTCGGGACGGTCCCGGAGAGGATCCCGGCGTCGTGTCCGGCGCCGGTCCCGAGCACCGGCACCTTCAGGTCGGCCGTGTCCCGGCCCAGGATGCGGGCGATCTCGTCCCGTAGGGCGTGTTGGAACTCGACGACGGGGGTGAAGGACTCCCGGACGACGTCCAGCTCGATGCCGTGCTCGCGGGCGTAGTCACGGGCGGCCTCCTCGATCGCGCCGACGACCGTGTCCAGCGTCGTCTGGTCCTCGGCGCGGGAGTCGAGCCAGCCGCGTACGAGGGAGGGGATGGCGTTGACGCCGTTCGGCTCGACGGAGATCTTGCCGAAGGTGGCGACGGCACCGGCGAGCCGTGCCTCCCGGCGGGCGGCGAGCACGGTCTCCGCGTACGACAGCATGGGGTCGCGGCGGTCCACGAGTCGTGTGGTGCCCGCGTGGTTGGCCTCGCCGCGGAAGTCGAACCGCCACCGCCCGTGCGGCCAGATGGAGCTGGCGATGCCGACGGCGTCGCCGGAGAGGTCCAGGGACCGACCCTGCTCGACGTGCAGTTCGACGAAGGCCCCGATTCGCGCGAGGCGTTCCGGATCGGGTCCGATGCCCTCCGGGTCGTATCCGGCGGCTTCCATCGCCCGCGGCAGCGTGACCCCGTCGCCGTCGGTCAGCCGCACCGCCTGTTCGACGGTCAGCCGCCCGGCGGCCAGTCGTGACCCCACGCAGGCCAGCCCGAACCGGGCGCCCTCCTCGTCGCCGAAGTTGACGATGGCGAGGGGCTTGTCGAACCGGGCGCCCCGCGAGCGGAGTTCGTCGAGCGCGGCGAAGGACGACACGACGCCGAGGGGGCCGTCGAAGGCGCCGCCGTCGGGCACGGAGTCGAGATGGGACCCGGTGACGACAGCGTCCCCGGCGGCGGGATCGCCGAGCCAGGCCCACTGGTTCCCATTGCGGTCGACCTCGTAGTGCAGCCCGCGGTCGCGGGCCTGCTCCTCGAACCAGGCCCGGCACTCGGCATCGGCCCCGGTCCACGCGAACCGGCGATAGCCACCGGACTCGGGGTGCCGCCCGATGGGCCTGAGATCCCGCCACATCTCATGGAAGGAGGCACCACCGCGCATGACGGGCGCTCGCCGAGGCTCCTGCGCGGCCCTCTCCCCAGGCTGTGGATCGTCGGCACGACCGCTCCCCACCCCGGACTGGTCGGCACGACCGCTCCCCGCACCAGGCTGTGGGCAGTCGTTCCGCGGGGCGGAACGGGTGGGAACAGCCGGGCCCGTGGGCGGTGACGAGGCGTCGGCCCCCGCCGAAGCGCTGCCGCCAGGCTCCCCTTCTCGCCGGGTCACGCGTCCTCGCCCTCCCCCTCGCGCATCGGCACCCGTACGCCCCGCTCGTCGGCGACGGACTCCGCGATGTCGTAGCCGGCGTCGACGTGCCGGATCACGCCCATCCCGGGGTCGTTGGTCAGCACTCGGCGGATCTTCTCCCCGGCCAGCTTCGTGCCGTCGGCGACGGTCACCTGACCTGCGTGGATGGACCGGCCCATGCCGACGCCGCCGCCGTGGTGCAAGGACACCCAGGAGGCGCCCGAGGCCACGTTCACCATGGCGTTCAGCAGTGGCCAGTCAGCGATCGCGTCGGAGCCGTCGAGCATGGCCTCGGTCTCGCGGTAGGGGGAGGCGACCGAGCCGCAGTCGAGGTGGTCGCGGCCGATGGCCAGCGGCGCGGCCAGCTCGCCGGAGGCCACCATGTCGTTGAACCGCTCACCGGCCCGGTCCCGCTCGCCGTAGCCGAGCCAGCAGATCCGTGCCGGGAGGCCCTGGAAGTGGACGCGCTCACCGGCCATCTTGATCCAGCGGTGGAGGGAGGCGTTGTGCGTCGACTCGGCCTCGGGGAAGAGGTCGAGGATCGCCTTGTCGGTCTTGGCGATGTCGGCGAGGTCGCCGGAGAGGGCCGCCCACCGGAAGGGGCCCTTGCCCTCGCAGAACAGCGGCCGGATGTAGGCGGGGACGAAACCGGGGAAGGCGAACGCCCGGTCATATCCGGCGAGTCGGGCCTCGCCACGGATGGAGTTGCCGTAGTCGAACACCTCCGCTCCGGCATCCTGGAAGCCGACCATGGCCTCGACGTGCCGGGCCATGGACTCGCGGGCGCGTGTGGTGAAGCCGGCCGGGTCCTTCACCGCGTACGACGCCATGTCGTCGAAGTCGACGCCCACAGGCAGATACGCCAGCGGGTCATGGGCCGAGGTCTGGTCGGTGACGATGTCGATGGGGGCGCCCATCGCGAGGAGCTGGGGGACGAGTTCGGCGGCGTTGCCGAGGACGCCGATGGAGAGCGGGCGGCGGGCGTCACGGGCCTCCACCGCCAGCTGGAGGGCGTGGTCGAGGGAGTCGGCCTGCACGTCGAGGTAGCGGTGCTCGATGCGGCGTTCGATGGCGCGGGGGTCGCAGTCGACGCAGATCGCGACGCCGTCGTTCATGGTGACGGCGAGGGGCTGGGCGCCGCCCATGCCGCCGAGGCCGGCGGTGAGGGTGATGGTCCCGGCGAGGGTGCCGTCGAACTTCTTGGCGGCGACGGCGGCGAAGGTCTCGTAGGTGCCCTGGAGGATGCCCTGGGTGCCGATGTAGATCCAGGAGCCGGCGGTCATCTGGCCGTACATGGTGAGGCCGAGCTGTTCCAGGCGGCGGAACTCCTCCCAGTTGGCCCAGTCGCCGACGAGGTTGGAGTTGGCGATGAGGACGCGCGGGGCCCACTCGTGGGTCTGCATGACGCCGACGGGTCGGCCGGACTGGACGAGCATGGTCTCGTCCTGCTTGAGGGTCCTGAGGGTGCGGACCATGGCGTCGAAGGAGCGCCAGTCGCGGGCGGCCTTGCCCGTGCCGCCGTAGACGACGAGCTTGTCGGGGTGCTCGGCGACCTCGGGGTCGAGGTTGTTCTGGAGCATGCGCAGAGCCGCTTCCTGCTGCCAGCCCAGGGTGCTGAGTTCCGTACCGCGCGGCGCTCGAACGGGGCGGGGTCCTGACACGTCTGCCTCCTCGCTATACAGCAACTATTCACATCCTTACTTGATGAATAGAGCTAGTCAATACGGCCGTACGGACAGCGGCGGCACGCCGCGGGTGTTTGGCTGGACACAGTGACCGCATGGGTGCGGACATCGACGGGAACAACGGGGGAAGAGATGGGAGACGTGACGAACGGGACTGGTGCGCAGGAGGCGGCGGAGGGCCGCGCCCACCCGCGGGACGAGGGGGACGGCGAGCGCACGCTGCGGCTGTTCGACACGGACGGCGAGCGGGCGGCCCGGCGGGACGAGGCCGTGCGGGCGGCGGTGGAGCAGGGGCTGCTCGGCCCCGGCACGCCGGTGGTCGGGCTGCTCGACGTCACCGGAATCCGGGCCTCCGCGGGGGCGCTGCGAAGGGCGTTCGACGCGGTGACGGCACCCGGTACGCCCGTGCTGCACGCCTTCGCGGTGAAGGCGACACCGCTGGTACCCGTGTTGCGGCTGCTCCGCGAGGCGGGTATCGGTGCGGAGGTGGCGAGCGCCGGTGAGCTGGCCCTGGCGCGGGCGGCCGGTGTGTCGCCCGGCCGGACCGTGCTGGACTCCCCCGCCAAGACCCAGGCCGAGCTGCGGGAGGCGCTGGCGCTGGGCATCGCGGTGAACGCGGACAATCCGCAGGAGCTGGACCGCATCGACGCGCTCGTCCGGTCGGCCACCACTCGCTCGCCGATCGGCATCCGGGTGAACGCGCAGGTCGGCGGCGGTTCGATCGGCGCGCTGTCCACGGCGACTGCCACCTCGAAGTTCGGCGTGGCGCTGCGGGACGAGGGTGCGCGGGAGTGGGTCGTACGGGCGTATCTGGACCGGCCCTGGCTGAGCCGGCTGCACGCGCACAGCGGCTCGCAGGGGATGCCGCTGTCGCTGATGACACGGGGGATCACCGAGACGTACGAGCTGGCGGAGGAGATCAACCGGCGGATCGGGCGGCAGCAGATCGACACGATCGACATCGGCGGCGGGCTGCCGGTGAACTTCGCGTCGGACGCGGCGACACCGACCTACGAGCAGTACGCACGGCTGCTGGCGGAGGCGGTGCCGGGGCTGTTCGACGGGCGGTACGGGCTGGTCACCGAGTTCGGCAGGTCGCTGCTCGCGAAGCACGGGACGGTCGTTGCGCGGGTGGAGTACACCAAGAGCGCGGGCGGGCGGGCCATCGCGGTCACCCATGCCGGGGTGCAGGTGGCGACCCGGACGGTGTACGCGCCGGGGGCGTGGCCGTTGCGGATCGCGGGGTACGACGGGAAGGGCCGGGTGAAGGAGGGGCCGGCGGTGGTGCAGGACGTGGCCGGGCCCGCGTGCTTCGCGGGTGACCTGCTGGCGGAGGGACGTTCGCTGCCGGGGTTCGAGCCGGGGGATTACGCGGCCGCGCTGGACACCGGCGCGTACTACTTCGCGCACCACTACGCGTACAACTCTCTGCCCCGTCCCGCGATCTACGGGTACGCGCCCGGGGAGGGCGAGATGCGGTTCGCGGTGGTGCGCAGGGCGCAGACCGTGGAGGAGATCGTGGCGGAGGCGGGGGGAGGAGAGCGGTCGGGGCTGCTGGGCCTTTGACGGCCGCCTCACGGCCGGACGGGCACCGCGGCGGTGTGGCCGCTGCGGATTCGTCCGCCTCACGGCCGGACGGGCACCGCGGCGGTGTGGCCGCTGCGGATTCGTCCGCCTCACGGCCGGACGGGCACCGCGGCGGTGTGGCGGCTGCGGATTCGTCCGCCTCACGGCCGGACGGGCACTGCGGTGTGGCGGCTGCGGGTTTGTCTGGCTGATCGCGCAGTCCCCCACGCCCCTGGCGGAGCCCGGGGCGCCCGGAAGGTCTACCCGCTGCGCCTGATGCGCCCCTCAAGCCCCCCAGAATGATGGACTCCCGGCGCCCGGTCCGCGTCCGGTATGGCGGGGCGGCCGCATATGCCCACCTCAGCGCGCAGTCGCGCCCACTCGGCCACAACAGCGGTGGAAAACAGGCAAGTTGACCCACCTTAGTCACCTGTCCGCATGTTCCGCTGGAAAATGCCAGATCCCTCACCCCTCGCGCACACGTTGCGTAGCGTCTGCGTCACTCAGCCGAACCGCAGGCAGGAGGGGGAGCCACGGTGCCCGGAATCGACGAGTGTCTGGTGGAAGCCATGAGGCTGCCCGGTGCCCTGGGCGCCGCGGTGGTCGACTGGACCAGCGGGCTGGCACTGGGCACGGTCGGGGAGGCGCCCGGCGGTGACCACGAGACGACCGCGGCGGAGGCGGCGGAACTGGCGCGGCTGGCGGCGGAGCACCGGGCCTTCGCACCGGAGGAGGGTTCGGACTGGTCGGGGGCGGATCTTCCCGTCGAGGACCTGATCGTCAGCAACCGGGACACGTACCACGTGCTGCGGTTCGTGCGGACGACCTTCGACAGCAGTGTGTTCCTGCATCTGTGGCTGGCCCGTACGGACGGCAACCTGGCGCTGGCCCGGATCCGGCTCGGCGAGATGGCGGGACGGCTGGTGCTGGCATGAGCGTGATCACCACACCGGCACCCCCGCTGCCCGTACGCGGCGAGCACGCACGGCACGCCGTCGCACCCCTGCTGAACCGGCTCGCCGCCGAGCGGGCCACCGGCGTGCTACTGCGCGAGACGGGTTCGCTGTACCTGTCCGAGGGTGAGGTCGTACACGCCGAGAGCCCCCGGTCCCCGGGTCTCGACGTGTTGCTCACCACCGGGGGCATCCTGGACCGTGACGGCTGGCGGGAGGCGGTCGACACGGCCGGGGCCGGGCTGCGGGTCGGGCGGTTCCTCGTGGACAGCGGCCGGGTCGCCCGGGGCGCGCTGGAGCTGTGCCACACGGGGGCGCTCTTCGACGCGGCGTACTTCGTCCTCGGCCCGAGCAGGGCGCCGGCCAGTTTCCGGCACGGGGCCGTGCACTGGCTGGGACCGATCCGCCCGGTGCCGGTGGCCACCGTGGAACGGGAGGCGCTGCGCCGCCGGGCCCTGCTCCACCGCATCTGGCCCGACCCGACGACGGACGACGCCCCGCTGATCAGAGCGGCCGACCTCGACGTCCCCCCGGTCCCGGCCCGCCAGGGAGCCGTGCTCGGCCAGGTCGACGGCTTCCGCACGGCCGCCGAGATCTCCCTCGTCCTGGGCCGCCCCACGTTCCACACCCTGGTCGACGTCCGCCGACTCGCGGCGGCGGGCCTCATATCCACCAACGGCTTCGACCCCACCCGCACCCCCTACGTGGCTGGCAACACCAGCGCGAGCGGCACCACCAGTACAGACGGCCGCACCGGCACGGACGGCACCACCCACGCGGACGGCACCACCCGCACCGACGGCAGCGCAAGCACCGAAACGGTTGCCGTCGGCGGCACCGCGGGAACGCCCGGCGCTCCCGGCCTCGCCCCCTCGGGGGGCGCTCCCCACCTCGCCCCCTCGCGGGGCGCGGCCCATGTGACGGTCGGCGTCGGGACACCGGTTCCCGTCGGGGAGTCGCCGCTGACCGTCGACGACCCCGACATCGCCCTACTGCAGAGGCTCAGGGATGCGCTGGCGGCCCTTTGAGCGGCAGCGGGAGCGCCCCGCCGAGAGGAGACTGATCATGGCCGCGGAGGCCGAAGTCCTCGACGAACTGCACCGGTTGAGGGCACGCGTACCCCAGTTGACCGGCTCGCTGGCGGCCAGTGTGGACGGGCTGGTCCTGGCCCACGACACCCCCGGCGTGGAACCGGAGGGCCTCGCGGCGCTCACGGCCGCCGCGCTCGGCGTCGCCGTACGGATGACGGACGCCGCCGGCCGGGGCGAGCTCCGCGAACTGCTGCTTCGCGGCGACAACGGCTATGTGGCGACCTACGCCGCAGGCTCGTCCGCCGTACTGACGCTGCTGGCCCCGGACCGGGTCAACGTGGGCCGGCTGCACCTGGAGGGCCGCCGCGCCGGCAGCCGTATCGGAAAGCTGATGGACGCCCAGCCCCGGCCGGACGACCCGGCCACCGCCCGGGCGGTCACCAGGAACCCGGCGCGGTCGGTGGCGCAGAGCGCGAGCCCGGCAACCACCCCGTCCCCGACGCCGGCCAAGGCCACGGTCAGGTCGACCATGCCCCGCCGGACTCCCCGTACCACCACCCCACGCACCACCCCCCGAACCACTTCCCACGCACCTACCACCACTGAGAACTGAGAGGACACCACACACCATGGCCAACACCGAGACCGCGTTGAAAGATGCCCTCGCGTCCATCGAGGGCGCGACCGGCGCCGCCCTGGTCGACTACACCAGCGGCATGGCACTGGGCACGATCGGCGGCAGCAAGAGCTTCGACCTCACCGTCGCCGCCGCCGGCAACACCGATGTCGTACGCGCCAAGCTCCGCACCATGGAGCACCTCGGCCTCAAGGGCGAGATCGAGGACATCCTGATCACCCTCTCCGACGCGTACCACCTGATCCGTCTGCTCACGGGTCGCGGCGGCAACGGCCTCTTCCTCTACCTGGTGCTCGACGCCAAGCGGGCCAACCTGGCCATGGCCAGGCACCAGTTGAAGAAGATCGAGGGGGAGTTGGAGGTCTAGGAGACCGAGCACCCGGCGGCCCAAAGCCCGGAGGTCCACCATCCCGACACCACGCTTCGGCGGCGCGCCCCCACCGGGGAGCGCCGCCCAGCACGTTCCTGGGAGGAAGAACCGGGACCGCACACCCGTGCGAACATCGGCGCCACCCCTCCGCTACCGTGTCCGCCCTGAACCGAGAGAAGAGGGTGACTGTGGGAAGAGCGGTACGGGGGACGGTACTGGCCCAGATGGCACTGCTGGCAGGGGTGATGACGGGGTGCTCGGAGTCGGCGGCGGGCGGCGACGCGAAGCCGTCGGCGAGCGCCACCGAGTCGGCGAAGGCCCGGGCCACGGGGGACGCGGAGGGCTCGGAGGCCGCCGTGTCCACCGTCGAGAGGGGTGGCAGCGTAGGCGCGGCCGGTTCCGCCTGCGAACTGCCGGTCACCTTCGACACCGCCGAGAAGTGGCGGCCGGAGGCAGTCGAGACCCAGGCGCCCGGCGGCGGAAGCGGTTCCGAGGAGGACGAGCTCGCCGCCGAGCTGGCGGAGGGGCTGCTCCATCAGGGCCCGTTCACCGCCGCGTGCGAGATCGACGCCAAGCCGGCCGGGAACATCGGCTTCATCCGCGTGTGGACCGGCGAGGCGGGCGCGACGGAGGGCGACGCGAAAGCGCTGCTCAAGAAGTTCGTGGCGGCCGAGGGCGGCACCAGCGAGGCCGAGTACAGCGGGTTCTCCTCGGACTCCGGTGTCTCCGGGACCGAGGTCGAGTACCTCTACACCAGCGAGGCCCTGAACGAGACCAAGAAGGAGCGGGCCTTCGTCGCGGTCACCCCGGGCGGCCCCGTCGTCGTTCACCTCGGCGGCCTCGACAGTCAGGAACATGAGCGGATGCTCCCGGCGTACGAACTCGCCAAGCGGACCCTGCGCACCACCTGAGACCGGACCCCGCGCACCACGAGAGGCCGTACCCCGCGCGTCGCTCGAGCCCCCTGCGCCCCATTCGCACCCCTTCACCACACCATTCACGCCATTCACGCCATTCACACCCAGTGAGCCCTGCCGTGCTGCGAACCGCTGGTGAAGCTCTGAGAATCGGTGGGGAGCGCATCCATGGCGTACGACCGGGCAGGACTTCCCCGGACGGATCACCGACCGGGGAGGTTCTCGTGTCCACCGCAAGCCCCGCCGGAGCGCCGGCGCCCGCCGAGGAGACCGGCCTCAAGCGGGTGCTCGGCCCCAGACTGCTGATCCTCTTCGTGATCGGCGACATCCTCGGGACCGGTATCTACGCGACCACGGGCGCGGTCGCCGGGAAGGTCGGCGGAGCCCTCTGGCTGCCCTTCGCCATCGGTTTCGTCGTGGCGATCCTGACGGCGGCCTCGTACGTCGAACTCGTCGGCAAGTACCCGAAGGCGGCTGGGGCGGCCCTCTACACGCAGAAGGCCTTCAAGCTGCCCTTCCTCACCTTCATCGTCGCGTTCATGGTGATGTGCTCGGGTCTGTCGTCCGCGAGCGCCGCCGCGCGCGCCTTCAGCGGCGACTACCTGGACGAGCTGACGAACGGTGTCCTGCCCCCCACCCTCGTCGCCATCACGTTCATCGTGCTCCTGGCCGCGCTGAACCTGCGGGGCGTCTCCGAGTCGGTGAAGACGAACGTGGTCCTGACCCTGGTCGAGCTGACCGGTCTGCTGATCATCCTCACGATCGGCGCGTGGGCGGTCCTGTCGGGTGACGGGGAACCCTCGCGCCTGACCGAGTTCGAGGCGAGCGGTACGGGATACGCCCTGCTCACCAGTGTGCTCGGCGCCACGGCCCTCGGCTTCTTCGCCTTCGTGGGCTTCGAGGACTCGGTGAACATGGCGGAGGAGACGAAGAACCCGACCAGGACCTTCCCCCGAGCGATCTTCATCGGCGTCGCGGTGACGGGCACGATCTACGTCCTGGTCGCCCTGGTCTCGTCCCTCCTCGTCGACGCCGACACCCTGGCGGGTTCCAGCGGGCCCCTGCTCGAAGTCGTGAAGGCCGGCGGGGTCGACTTCCCGCACAAGCTGTTCGCCCTGATCGCCCTCTTCGCGGTCACCAACTCCGCCCTGATCAACATCATGATGGCCTCCCGCCTCTGCTACGGCATGGCCAACGAGCGCATCCTCCCGCGCGGCATGGCCCGTGTTCTGCCCCGCCGCCGCACCCCGGTCGTGGGCATCGTCTTCGTCACCCTCCTCGCCATCGGCCTCGTCTCCACCGGCGAGATCGAGGGCCTCGGCGACACCACCGCCTTCCTCCTCCTCTGTGTGTTCGCCGTCGTCAACATCGCGGTCCTCGTCCTGCGGCGCGACCGGGTCGAGCACGCGCACTTCCGCACGCCGACGGCGCTGCCGGTCCTCGGCGCCGTCACCGCTCTCGTCCTCGCCAGCCCCCTGGCCGACCGCCCCGTCGACGTCTACATCCGCGCCGGGATCCTGCTGGCCATCGGCATCGCCCTCTGGGCCGTGAACAAACTGGTCCTGCGCGCACGCGGCGAGTCCTGACGCCGAATCGAGGGACTTCAGGGGCGGGGCGGCGCTCCGGAAACCTGGTCCGGCGGTGCGCCGAGCACCGTCCGGCAGTCGTGCCACGCCGCCTCGCTGAGCAGTGGCCGGAATCCGGTGAACAGTTCGAGGAGCCCTGGGCCCCACTTCTCACGGAAGTCGGGGTCCTCGCGGGCGAGGTCCAGTTCGTTGGCGGCGGACAACTCGGCGAAGTCCCGGCGCAGCTGTGGAGCCGGCGTGTGCGTACGGCCGGTGAACCGGTCGTGGAAGGGGGCGTCGGCCCGTGTCAGAACCGGATGGGTGGCTCGTCGGTCGCACGAGCCGTAGAGGTACACGAGCGCTTCGGCCTCGGCACCGATGACCGCCGCCAGGTCGGCACGGCGGTCCGGCGGCAGCAGCGCGGTGGGAAACCCGTCGGTGCCGTAGAACGCGTGGCACAGGCCCGCGAGCCGGAGGGCCGGGCGGGCTCGCCAGAGGCCGAGCCGGGCGTGTACGCGCTGGAGATGGGCGAGGAGAGTGCCGCCGGGGTGAGCGAGGTCGGCGGCACCGAACCGGCGCAGGAGCGTGACGGCCCGGTCGGCCGCGGCGGTGGAGGTGGGCACGGGCCTTACCCTTCGGTGGATGGGCGGATGGGCGGATGGGCGGATCGGCGGGCCGACGTCTGCGACGAGCGGTCGGCACCCTACGATCCCGAGCCGACGGCTCCGGGTCAATCCAGGGAATTCCTCTCCAACACCCAAGCCCCGGCTTGGAGTTCGCCTTTGGCTGCCTCGAGACGAGCGTCACCCGCCCCGGCAGCCGGACGTCTCAGCGGCGGCTTCCTCCCACCCCCGCGTCCCCCGCGCCCACTCCGGTGATCCGGTACCCGGCGACCCGCTTGCCGGTCGGGCGGCCTCCCCGCGCGGAGAGCCAGTCGACGCGGACCCAGAAGAGCTGCCCCGTGGCCAGTTCGCGGCGGCCGAGCCAGGCCGCCTTGAGGCGGAGCCCGGTGCCGAGGCCGGCGAGGAGCATGCCGCCCGCGGCCGGCAGCGCGAAGGAGGAGCCCAGGGCGGCGACGAAGCCGAGGAGCAGCCACCAGCGGTGGCCACGACGCCAGTTGCGCAGGGTCACGGCCCGGTCCTGGAGCACATCGTGCTTGCCGGCCCGCGCGGCTCCACGCGCCGCCGCGAGATACCGGCCCCGCCGAGTCGTCAGCACCACGCCGGCGGCGACGATGAACAGCACGGCCCCGGCCAGCACCCCGATCCGCCGCCCGGTCATCCCCGACGGCACCACGCCGATGCCCGCCGCGACCACTCCGAGCCACCACGACGGCGCCGCCCCGGCCCGCACCACGACGGCCACCCGAGCCAGCCCCTGTCCTCCGCGTGTCACGCTCCCCGCCTCCCGTCATCGAAGGTCGTACGACAAGACGCCGGGCACGGTAACCAGCGAACGTGAGACGCACCTGAGAAACCGGGAAACCGCCGCCGACCTGGAAGCTTTTGGCCCGGAAGCCCTCGAGAGGCCCGGGGAAGCCCCGGGGAAGCCCCCGGGAGGCCCGGAAGGACCGCGACCGCCTGCCGCCGCCGGCCGCCGCCCGCGACCGCCCGCGACCCGCGACCGCCCGCGACCCGCGACCGCCCGCGACGGCCCCCGACGGCCCGACCGGGCGGGCTAATCCACGAACAACCCTCTGGTCGCCGCCTTCGCGTCGAACTCCTCCAGGCGGGCCTGGGCCTCCGGCAGACCGTCGCACATGGCCTCCAGGAGCACCCGGCCCAGCAGCATCGGGGCACAGGCCGTGTCGAAGGCGAGCCCGGTGCCGACGGCGGCGGGCAGCAGCAGATCGGAGGCCTTGGCGACCGGCGCGAAGGCGGAGTCGGCGACCGTGACGACGAAGAGCCCCGCCTCCTTGGCGTACGCCAAGGTCTCCACGACCTCGCGCGGATGCCGGGGCAGCGCGAAGCAGAGCAGCGCGGTCGCGCCCGCCCGGACCGCCGCATCGATCCGGTCGTGGAGCATGCTGCCGCCCTCGTGCAGCAGCCGTACGTCGGGGTGGACCTTCGCGGCGAAGTACGCGAAGCCGTACGCCTGGGAGGCCGCCGCCCGCAGTCCGAGCACCGGCAGCGGCCGGGATCCGGCCAGCAGCCGCCCGGCGCGTTCGACCGGGGCGGGGTCGGCGAGCACCTCGGCCAGGTGCCGCAGGTTGTCGATCTCTGCCTCGACGGCCTGCTGGTACTCGTTGTAGGCGGTGGTGTCCGCGACCGGCTCGGCGGGCGCGACGTCCCGCAGATGCCGGCGCAGCGCCGGATAGCCGTCGAAGCCCAGTGCCACGGCGAAGCGGGTCACGGAGGGCTGGCTGACTCCGGCCAGCTCCGCCAGCTCCACGCTCGACAGGAACGGCACGTCTGCCGCCCGCCGCACCATGCTGTGCGCGATGCGCCGCTGGGTCGGCGTCAGCCGGTGTCCCTCGAAGAGCGCCTGCAGCCGCGCGGCGGGACCGTCCGTCACACCCGTGCCCTTGTCCGCGCTCATGACGCGCTCCCCCTTCGCGGGTCGTCCTGGACGTCCGTCCAGATCTCGGTGAACCGATCGAGCAGTGCGGCCGCCGCACGCACGTCCGCCGTGAGCGGCCGGTCGGCCGGGTCCGCGTCGAGCACAGCCTCCGCCGGCTCCAGCACCCGCCCGACCGGCGGCTCCGGATCCGGCCGCGACTCGTGTCGGCGCAACGCCCGTACGGCACCGACGAGTTCACGGGCGACGACGAGCCGGTACGCGCCGCGCGCCCGCGACGTCCGCTGTGCGGCGAGCGGGGCGGAGGCCGCCTGTTCCTCGGCGCCCCGGGAGACTACAGCGTGGCCGAGCGACGCGGGCGCGGAGAAGGCCCGCAGGTCACCGAGGGCGGCCCCGGCGGCGCACTCCGGGGCAGTGGCCCCGGTGGGCACGTCCTCGGTGCGGTTGGCGCCGACGCCCGTGGAACGGCCGTGCACACGGCCGGTCGCCGCCATCCGCCGTGCGGCGTCCCGGGACTCCTCGACTCGCCGCACCGCCCCGCCGCCGGGCACGGGCCGCGCGAGCCCGTCGGCGAGCCGTACGGCATCGGCGGCCCTCCGCGCGTCCCCGTCGAGGACGACGGGCTCGACCGGAACGGCCACCGCCGCGGCGGAGACGGAGGCCTCCGCTCCCCTGATCCGAGACGGCATCACCCGCGGCCTCCTCACCCTCGGACGGACGCTCCATATTCAGACACCGAGAACTCTGCATGAGGTTATACAGACCAGGCAAGGGAATCCGGGGGCTGTCCCCAGTGCCGACCAGCCCCCGACTCCCTACCGTGAACGGCATGACCGGTATGGATGCCCATGACGCACGGCTCGGCGACACCGAGCTCAAGAAGGAACTCGCCGCCACCCTCCACGCCCGCAGAGAGCTGGGTGAGGACTACGAGTCCGCGCTCGTGGAGTCGTTCCTGGAGAAGGTCGACCAGCGCATCGACGGCGCCGTCGACCGCCGGGTCCGGCGCCAGGTCGCCGAGCAGCAGATGGTGGTGGCCCGTGGCAGCCGCACCCCCGGATCCACCGACACCTGGGGCGAACGCTACGGCTTCGGGGTCGTCTCCCTGGTCGCCGCGATCCCCCTCTCCGGCATCGGCGGCGGTGTGGCCGATCTGCGCGGCCTCTTCGTCACCTGGGCGGGGATCGTGGGTGTGAACGTGGCGTGGGCTCTGCGCGATTCACCGGTGCTGTACCGCCGCCGGGAGAAGCGGCGGGACTCGGAGTAGGAGGAGTAGGCCCGGTCCGAGGCACGGGGGAGTTGTGCGCGGGGACCGCCGCACCCCCGTGTGACGGGGGGCGGGACGACGGCGGTCCCCGCGAGGGACGCGGGCCGGGTCAGGACCGGGCTTGCGCGTCCGTGGCGTCCATGGAGGTCCGGGAGCCGCTCCGGAGGCCCTTGACGCCGTTCGGTCGCCGGCCCGGGCGGGGAGCCGCTCCCGCCCTGCCGACATCCCCCAATGTGCCGGACCCGTGTTAAGCGGGTGCTGCGCGGACGTGACGCGCTCGTACCACTTCTGCGAAGTCACACCCTCGACGCGAGCAAATCATCGCCGTGAAGCACTACTTGCGTTGTTCTCTACTGCTTCGCCTCGCCCTTGGCGAGGAACGCGAGCAGGTCCTGCCGGCTGACGACACCCGTCGGCTTGCCCTCGACGAGCACGATCGCCGCGTCCGCCGAACCGAGCACGGACATCAGGTCGCCGACCGGCTCACCGGAACCGACCTGCGGCAGCGGCGCCGACATGTGCTTCTCCAGCGGGTCGTCGAGCGAGGCGCGCTGGGTGAACAGGGCGTCCAGCAGCTCGCGCTCCACGACGGACCCGACCACCTCGGCGGCCATGACGTCCGGGTGTCCGGCGCCCGGCTTCACGATCGGCATCTGCGAGACGCCGTACTCCCGCAGCACCTCGATCGCCTGCCCGACCGTCTCGTCCGGGTGCATGTGGACGAGGGAGGGGATGGCGCCGTGCACCTTGTCGTTCAGGACGTCGCCGACCCGCGCGCTCGGCCCCTCGTCCTCCAGGAAGCCGTAGTCGGCCATCCACTCGTCGTTGAAGATCTTGCTGAGGTAGCCGCGTCCGCTGTCGGGCAGCAGGACGACGACCACGTCGTCCGGGCCGAGCCGCTCGGCGACCGTCAGCGCGGCGACGACGGCCATACCGCAGGAGCCGCCCACCAGCAGGCCCTCCTCCTTGGCCAGCCGGCGGGTCATCTGGAAGGAGTCCTTGTCGGACACGGCGACGATCTCGTCGGCGACGGTCCGGTCGTACGCGGTCGGCCAGAAGTCCTCGCCGACGCCCTCGACGAGGTAGGGCCGCCCCGAACCGCCGGAGTACACGGAGCCCTCGGGGTCGGCGCCGATGACCTGGACGCGACCGTCACTGGCGTCCTTCAGGTACCGGCCGGTGCCGGAGATGGTGCCGCCGGTCCCCACACCCGCCACGAAGTGCGTGATCCGCCCCTCCGTCTGCTCCCACAGCTCAGGGCCGGTCGAGTGGTAGTGGGAGAGCGGGTTGTTGGGGTTGGAGTACTGGTCGGGCTTCCAGGCACCGGGCGTCTCGCGCACCAGCCGGTCGGACACGTTGTAGTACGAGTCGGGGTGCTCGGGAGCGACCGCCGTGGGGCATACGACGACCTCGGCGCCGTAGGCCCGCAGCACGTTGATCTTGTCGGTGCTCACCTTGTCGGGGCACACGAAGATGCACTTGTACCCCTTCTGCTGGGCGACGATGGCGAGCCCCACGCCCGTGTTTCCGCTGGTGGGCTCGACGATCGTGCCGCCTGGCTTCAGCTCCCCGCTCTGTTCGGCCGCCTCGATCATGCGCAGCGCGATGCGGTCCTTGACCGAGCCGCCGGGGTTGAAGTACTCGACCTTGGCCAGGACGGTCGCCTGGATGCCCTCGGTCACGCTGTTGAGCCTCAGCAGCGGGGTGTTGCCGACGAGGCTGATCATCGAGTCGTGGAATTGCACCGTTGTCTCCGGAGCTGCAAAAAGGGATGGCCGTGATGTTCCGCCAGCCTAAGCCCCACTCTCCGTGTTCTGGCCCCTCTTCACCATCCACAGGGATTGGCCGAGGGCCGGTACGGGGCAAGGAGTGGTTGTACCGGTACGAGGAGGTGGCGGCGACGCATGTCGAGTATGTCTAGGGCGAGGGTGGCCCGGCGCATCGCGGCGGGCGCGGCGTACGGCGGCGGTGGCATCGGGCTGGTCGGTGCGGCTGCCGTCGGTGTGCTGCTGGCCGAGGTGCGGATGGCCAAGCGTGTCGTGGGCAACGGGCACAGCCCGCATCCACCGAGCGCGGAGGGCCTCTACGGCCACGGGTACTACGACCGGTACGGCCGCACATACGGCCCGTACAGCAGTTCGCACGACCGATTGCACGACGCTCACGACGACCCCCCGATCCGCCTCGTCATGCTCGGCGACTCCACGGCCGCCGGTCAGGGCGTGCGCCGGGCCCGGCAGACCCCGGGCGCCCTCATCGCCTCGGGGCTCGCGGCGGTGGCGGAGCGCCCGGTGCGGCTGCGGAACGTGGCACTGCCCGGCGCCCAGTCCGACGACCTGGACCGGCAGGTGGCGCTGGTCCTGGAGGACCCGGCCCAGGTCCCCGACATCTGCGTCATCATGATCGGCGCGAACGACGTCACCCACCGGATGCCCCCGACCCGCTCGGTCCGCCACCTGTCGGCGGCCGTGCGGCGCCTGCGGACCGCCGGGGCGGAGGTGGTGGTCGGCACCTGCCCCGACCTCGGCACGCTCGAACCCGTGCAGCAGCCGCTGCGCTGGCTCGCACGCCGGGCCTCGCGGCAACTGGCGGCCGCGCAGACGATCGGCACGGTCGAACAGGGGGGCCGCACGGTGTCCCTGGGCGACCTTCTCGGGCCCGAGTTCGCCCAGAACCCCCGGGAGCTGTTCGGCCCGGACAACTACCACCCCTCCGCCGAGGGGTACGCGACGGCGGCGATGGCCGTCCTGCCGACCGTGTGCGCGGCGCTGGGGCTCTGGCCGGCGGAGGAGGAGCGGCCGGACGTCAGCCGCCGCGAGGGGTTCCTGCCGGTGGCCCGCGCGGCCGCCGAGGCCGCGTCCGAGGCCGGCACCGAGGTGACGGCCGCGATGCCCACGGGGCCGCGTGGGCCTTGGGCTCTGCTGAAGCGGCGGCGCCGGCGGAGGGTGCCGGTGTCGGACCCCGAGCCGAGCGCTGCCGCGGAGGCGCAACCGGGCGCCTAGGGGGTGCCTGTGATCGGGCGGCCGCGGGTGCGTGGGGGCTGGTCGCGCGGTTCCCCGCGCCCCTGGCAGGGGCGCGGGGAACCGCGCGAGCAACCACGGACCACCCGCGGCCGCCCGATCCCACGCGCCCCGAGCCACCAGGCGCTCCGGCTCAAAAAGCAAGCGCTTAGAAAAGTGCGGTCGGCGTCACACCCGGGTACCCGTGACCCCGGCCATACGGCCGGGTAACTTCCCCCAGAGCCCTGCTTTCCGACCGCATGCCAATGGAGCCGTGATGCCCGAAGCCGTGATCGTCTCAGCCGCCCGCTCCCCCATCGGCCGCGCGGGCAAGGGCTCGCTCAAGGACCTGCGCCCCGACGACCTCACCGCCACGATCATCGAGGCCGCCCTCGCGAAGGTCCCCGAGCTGGACCCGAAGGACATCGACGACCTGATGCTCGGCTGTGGCCTGCCCGGCGGTGAGTCGGGCCACAACCTGGGCCGGATCGTCGCCGTGCAGATGGGCATGGACCATCTGCCGGGCTGCACGATCACCCGTTACTGTTCCTCCTCGCTCCAGACCTCCCGGATGGCGCTGCACGCCATCAAGGCCGGCGAGGGCGACGTCTTCATCTCGGCCGGTGTCGAGACGGTGTCCCGGATGGCCTTCGGCTCCTCCGACGGCATGCCCGGCACCCACAACCCCCTCTTCGCCGAGGCCGAGGCCCGTACGGAGTCCGTCGCCAAGTCGGTGGGCGCCTCCTGGCACGACCCGCGCGAGGACGGCGTGCTCCCCGACCCGTACATCGCGATGGGGCAGACCGCCGAGAATCTGGCCCGCCAGTGGGGTGTGACCCGGCAGGAGATGGACGAGTTCGGCGTCCGCTCGCAGAACCTCGCCGAGGAAGCCATCGAGAAGGGCTTCTGGGAGCGTGAGATCACCCCCGTGACGCTGCCCGACGGCACGGTCGTCAGCAAGGACGACGGACCGCGCGCGGGCGTCACCCTGGAGGCCGTGCAGGGCCTTAAGCCGGTCTTCCGCGAGGACGGCCTCGTCACCGCCGGCAACTGCTGCCCGCTGAACGACGGCGCCGCCGCCCTCGTGATCATGTCGGACACCAAGGCCCGCGAGCTGGGCCTGACCCCGCTCGCACGGATCGTCTCCACGGGCGTCTCCGGCCTCTCCCCCGAGATCATGGGCTACGGCCCGGTGGAGGCGTCGAAGCAGGCTCTGTCGCGTGCGGGCCTCACCGTCGACGACGTCGACCTGTTCGAGATCAACGAGGCCTTCGCCGCCCAGGTGATCCCCTCCTACCGCGACCTGGGCATCCCGCTGGACAAGCTGAACGTCAACGGCGGCGCCATCGCCGTCGGCCACCCCTTCGGCATGACCGGCGCCCGCATCACGGCCACCCTGATCAACTCGCTCCAGTTCCACGACAAGCAGTTCGGCCTGGAGACGATGTGCGTCGGCGGCGGCCAGGGCATGGCGATGGTCATCGAGCGCCTGAGCTGACCGACCGACGAGCCCGCGTGGACCCCTGACCGCACGGGTCCACGCGGGTGCGCACCCACGTGTCCACGCCGGTGCGCACCGTGAAGCTGTGGCCCGGAGTCCCGGAATGCACGGGGCTCCGGGCCGTTTTGTGATCCAATCTCCCCCAGGATGTGACCTATCTCCCGCCGGAGAGCGATTTACGCAGGTCAGAGCCATTACGCCACCAAACAGGGATCAGAAGTCCTGTCCGTTTCGTGACATTACGCACTGACAGCTGGTTAGTCCGCCCTTCAAGCTGATGTAGGAAGTCGGGGGTCGACTTTGAACCGGGAGTACGTCAGTGAGCGCCATGCCGATCGCCTTGCTGCTCACCACGGCCGCCACCGCCGCCGTGGGCGTCGCCGTCCTGCGCACCCTCAGGGAGCTGCGCCGACAGGTCGCCGCCTTGCGCACCGAACTCGCCGAGAGCAGGGCCTCCGGTGGGCGCGCCCTGGTGCCGGCCGCCCGTCCGGCCGCCGACACGGAGGAGATACGCGCGGCCGTCGCCGAGGCGCTGGCCGAGGAGCGGGAGCGTGAGCTGGCCGAGGCGCGGGCGTTCTGGGCCGCCCAGGAGGCCCGTGACGTCACCGACACGCCCTCCCTGCTGGGTCTGCCCGACAGCGAGCTGTTCCTGCCCCGGCAGTCCGATTTCGAAGGTCTGGAGCACCTTGAGCCGGTGACCGAGCCGAGCCTGGAGGGCGACGAGTTCGCCGGCGAGTCCGCGGAGCTGGCGGCGGCCCGCCGACGTCACCCCTCGCACCCCGATTTCGTACCGGTGCAGTCACCTGTCAGCAACGACCACGAGCGCACGGTCGCCGCTCTGGAAGACCTCGCCGCATCCCGCACCGAGCTGGCGGACGTCCGCCCCGGCCCCCTGGGCACCCTCGACGTCTATGTCTTCGCCGACGGCACCACCCTCTGCATGACCCCCGGCCACCGCGAGACCGCCGAACGCCTCGCCACGGCCCTGAGGACCGGCCGGACGCCCGTCCTCCTGGGTGGCTCCGGCATCTCGGGCGCGTACACCCTCACCTTCGAGTGCGGCGAGGAGACGGTCTACATCCTGGCGGACCGCGTCATCGCGTCGCTTTAGGGCCGTTTCTCCACTGCCGGTCGAGGGCGCCCGCCTCCGGCGCGGCGAGAGGGAAGCTCACAGGCGCCCGGAGTCACACACCGGCCCGCCGCTGAGCCTCCTCCACCAGCGCCACCGCCTCCGCCAGCTCATTCTCGTCGGCCAGCACCAGCGCGAGATCATTGCCGGCGACGGTCACCTGATCCGCCGCCGCGAACATCCCCACGTCGGGCATCTCCTGCGGCGGCCCCTGGGGCGCCTCAAGCCGCTGGGCACGCAGTGCCAACTCCCTGGCCAGCCCCAGTGCCTCCGCTGCGGCCCCCCGCTGCAGCCGGCTCTGCGGAGCGGCCCGCAACCGGTCGGCGAAGTGGTCCACGGCACGGGTCAACGGCGTCGTATCAAGCACGCCGCGAGAGTACGCGCCCGCACGCGACTGTTGCCAACACGCCGCCACTCAGGCAACGTGACCTGAAGGACCGGCTTACATTCCCTTTCGTCCGGAGGCGCCGATGTCCCAAGTCTTCTCCGAGGAGACCCATCGCAATCTGCTCGCCCGCATCCCCCATTGCACCGGTCGTGAAGTCTCCGACTGGCTCCGCAAAGTCGACGAAGGCCCCGCTCTCTTCAATTTCGAGGAGAAGGTCAGCTGGCTCCGGCACGAGTACGACCTCGCGTACGGCCACGCCAAGGCGATCATCCATGAGTACGACCTGAGGAGGGCCGCGCGAAAACTGCTCTGACGCGGACGTCGGGGCAGCCGAGAACCGCGAAGGGCCCGCGAACCGGATGGTTCGCGGGCCCTTCGACCGTTGTCACGTTCCACTGCGCTGCGGCCCCTGTCGGAGGCTGGTCGCGCGGTTCACCGCGCCCCTGCAGGGGGCTCTAGTCGTCGCCGCTGAAGATGGCGACCAGACGGAGCATCTCGACGTAGATCCACACCAGGGTCATGGTCAGGCCGAACGCGGCCAGCCAGGCCTCGTCGCGCGGGGCGCCGTAGGCGATGCCGTCCTCGATCTGCTTGAAGTCGAGGGTCAGGAAGAACGCGCCGAGCAGGATCGCGAGGATGCCGACGATCGCGCCGAGCGGGCCCATGCTGCGCAGTCCGCCGTCCGGGGCGACCCCGAACACGACCAGCAGCAGGTTGACCGCCATGACGAGGATGAAGGCGATCGCGATGGTCATGCCGATGCGGGCGTATCGCGCCGTGACCCGGATCCAGCCCGCCTTGTAGACCAGGAGGGTGGCGCCGGAGACGGCCATCGTACCGAGCACGGCCTGGAAGGGTGCGCCGGACCACCGCGAGTTGAACATCTCGCTGAGCACGCCCAGGAAGACACCCTCGAAGGCGGCGTACGTCAGGATCAGCGCGGGTGAGGCCTTGCGCTTGAAGGACTGCACCATCGCCAGGACGAAGGCGATGAGCGCGGCGCCGATGGCCAGGCCGAAGCTGGTGGGCGTCACCGGCAGGACGGCCCAGGCGAGGGCCGCGCCGACGACGACCGTGCCGAGCGTCATGGCCGAGCGCAGGACGACGTCGTCCATGGTCATGGCGCCCGTGCGGGCCGGGGCCTGCGGCGGGACGCCGTGCTGTACGTCCTGCTGGGCGTACGGGTTCGTCGCGTACGGGTTGCCGCCCTGCTGGGCGTAGGGGTTGCCCTGGGTGCCGACAGCTGCTCCCCCGGCCTGCGGCGCGGTGTTGAAGCCCGCGTAGCCGTTGTCGCGGCTGAACCCCCGTCGCGAGAAGACCGGGTTGCTGCTCCTCATTTCACTCCTCCATGGCCACCCTGCGTGGCCTTGGCTCAAGAGTAATAGGTAGGCAAAGGATTGCCTCTAGTGCCTGGGGAGGATCTTTCCCTCGCCCTGACATCGAACACGCTACGCGTTTCCCTGATTCCCCGTGCCACGCCCCCCTCAACCCATGACCAACCCGGTACACCCCCGCGACCGTCCAGAGATCAACCAGCTGTCCGGAGGTGTCGGGGTGCCGTCGGAAGAGGGCCGCCGAGCGGCGCGGAGGACGCGCGTCACTCCAAGGAATGAATGGTGCGGATCTGGGGTAAATGCTCGGGTTGGTCGGAAGTGCCCGGAACCGGACTTGAACCGGTACGCCCGCGAGGGGCAGCGAGGTTTAAGCTCGCCGTGTCTGCATTCCACCATCCGGGCAGGCCATCGGCTCCGCACTGAGGTTCCGAGCCTATCGGGGCGCCTCCCCCGAACAGTCGAAGAGCGGACCGATGTTGTCTTATTTTATTGACGTCTGAGGGTGCATCAGCCCACGGAACACGCCATCCGCACTTGCCAATAGCCTTTCGGACGGCACGGCCGCCTGCATGCGGAATGACGGAATTTCACCGCCCGAACGAGCGGTCCCACCCGCGACACGGGCGGTGACGCGGTGACTCGTGTCGGTCATGACCCCCACGGACCCCTCGGGACCCTCCGTCATCCCCAGGTATGACGCGACCGCCGCCCGTCCGTCGGAAGTCTGCCCCCGGAACCGGAACAGCGGCTGACTACACGACGCCCCCGCGTCGCGACGATGGAGTCACCGCACCAAACGAGTGGCCTCCGGCACGCCCGGCCGTCCCTCGATCACCCCAAACGCCGTCGCCCTGACAGGAGTTCGCCCCCGTGACCACCACTCCCCTCGCCGACCGGGCCACCGCCGTGGCCGCCCGCGCCACGGAACTGTCGAAGGTCTACGGACAGGGCGAGACCCGGGTGGTCGCCCTGGACCAGGTCACCGTCGACTTCCAACAGGCGCGGTTCACCGCGATCATGGGCCCCTCGGGGTCCGGCAAGTCCACGCTGATGCACTGTGTCGCCGGCCTGGACACCTTCTCGTCAGGCTCCGTCCGCATCGGCGAGACCGAACTGGGCGCGTTGAAGGACAAGCAGCTCACCAAGCTCCGCCGGGACAAGATCGGCTTCATCTTCCAGGCGTTCAACCTGCTGCCGACGCTGACGGCGCTGGAGAACATCACCCTCCCGATGGACATCGCGGGCCGCAAGCCGGACAAGCAGTGGCTGGACACCGTGATCGGGATGGTGGGCCTGGCCGACCGGCTGAGCCACCGCCCCGCCCAGCTCTCCGGCGGCCAGCAGCAGCGCGTCGCCGTGGCGCGGGCGCTCGCCTCACGGCCGGACATCATCTTCGGCGACGAGCCCACCGGAAACCTCGACTCCCGCTCGGGCGCCGAGGTGCTGGGCTTCCTGCGCAACTCCGTGCGGGAGTTGGGGCAGACCGTGGTGATGGTGACGCACGACCCGGTGGCGGCGGCCTACGCGGACCGGGTCGTCTTCCTCGCCGACGGACGCGTCGTCGACGAGATGCACGAGCCGACGGCGGACTCCGTCCTGGACCGCATGAAGAGGTTCGACAGCAAGGGCCGCACCAGCTAGCGGACTCCACCCCTCGGCCCCGCACACCGGCCGAGGCAGTCCTCCCCCGGCCCCGCACACCGGCCCAGGCAGTCCTCCCCCGGCCCCGCACAGCAACCGAGGGAGCCTCTTTGAGCCCGCACACCAGCCAGGCGACTTCTCGGCCGGCCGGGCCCTCACCACCACCGCTTCGCGGACACCCATCGCCTCCCGCCCCCGAAACAGGGACCCCTTTCATGTTCCGTACCGCCCTGCGCAACGTGCTCTCGCACAAGGCCAGGCTTCTCATGACCGTGCTCGCGGTGATGCTCGGCGTCGCCTTCGTGTCGGGCACGCTGGTCTTCACCAACACCATTTCGGACGCGCTCCAGAAGAGCTCGGCCACCGGTTTCGACCACGTCGACGTCGCGATCGAGACGGCGTGGCAGCCGGACGAGGGCGACACCGTCGCCGAGCAGCCGAAGCTGACGCCGGGGCTGCTGGCGAAGGTCGAGCGGGCGCCCGGTGCCGAGTCCGCGACCGGTGTGGTGAGCGGGTCCACCGCGCTCGCCGACAAGAACGGCAAGCTGATCGGCGACGGTTTCCAGTCGCAGGGCGGTAACTACTGGGGCACCGACGACCCCCGGTACCCGATCCGGGACGGCCGCGCGCCCAAGGGCGAGAACGAGGTCGCCATCGACTCGGCGACCGCGAAGCGCGCCGGGTACGAGGTGGGCGACACCATCCGGCTGTCCGTCGACGGCCCGGTCCTCACCCCCACCATCAGCGCGGTCTTCACTACGGACGACGGCAATGTCGCGGCCGGCGGCAGCCTCGCCCTGTTCGACACGGAGACCGCCCAGAAGCTCTTCCACAGTGAGGGCGAGTACGACTCGATCAACGTGACGGCGGCGGCCGGCACCAGCCAGGCCCAGCTGCAGCGGGCCGTCGAGAAGGTCCTTCCCGAGGACACCGCCTCCACGATCACCGGACAGGAACTCGCCGACCAGCAGGCCACGCAGATCGCCACGAGCATGAGCGGCATGAAGAACGCGCTGCTGGTCTTCGCGGGGATCGCGCTGTTCGTGGGCACGTTCATCATCGCCAACACCTTCACCATGCTGGTCGCCCAGCGCACCAAGGAGCTGGCGCTGCTGCGCGCGGTGGGCGCCTCCCGCCGCCAGGTGACCCGCTCGGTGCTGATCGAGGCGTTCATGGTGGGCGCGGTCGCCGCGGTCACCGGTCTCGCCGCCGGCATCGGTATCGGAGCGGCGATGCGGTCGCTGATGGGCACGCTCGGCGCGACCGTGCCCGACGGCCCGCTGGTGGTCTCCCCCGGCACGGTCGCCACCGCCCTGCTCGTCGGCGTGCTGATCACCATGCTGGCCGCCTGGCTCCCGGGCCGCCGCGCGGCGAAGATCCCCCCGGTCGCCGCGATGAGCAGCGTGCACGCACAGGCCACCACCAAGTCGCTCGTCGTACGGAACACGATCGGCGCACTGTTCGCCGGCGCGGGCATCGCCACCGTCCTGTTCGCCACCACCATGGACGGCTCGGACGGCCAGGCCCCGATGGGTGTCGGCGCCGTGCTCCTGATCATCGGCGTGTTCGTCCTGACGCCCCTGCTCTCCCGCCCTCTGATCGCGGCCGCCGCCCCGCTGATGCGTGTGTTCGGGGTCTCCGGCAAGCTCGCCCGGCAGAACTCCGTGCGCAACCCGCGCCGCACCGCCGCCACCGCCTCGGCACTGATGATCGGTCTGACACTGATCACCGGGATGACGGTGATGGCGGGCAGTCTGCAGAAGACCATCGACAAGATGGCCGCCGACGCGATCAAGGCGGACTACGTCGTGTCGATGACCACCAGCGCCTACCTCTCCCCCGACGTGGAGAAGAAGCTCGCCGCGACCGACGGCGTCACCGCGATCTCACCGCTGCGCAACGCCGAGTCCCGCATCGGGGGCGAGACCGAGTACCTCACCGGCGTCAACGGCTCGGCCATCGGCGAACTCACCGACTTCACCGTGGACGACGGGACGTTCAAGGTCGGCGGCGGGGACGTCGTCGTGGACGCGGACACCGCCGCGCGACGCGGCTGGAAGGCCGGCTCGACGGTCACCGCCGGCTTCGAGGGCGGCGAGAAGCAGAAGCTGACGATCGCCGGGGTCTACGAGAGCAACGAACTGATCCGGGGCATCCTCATGGACAACAGGACGCTCACCGAGCGTCTGCCCGATTCCGTCGACCCGGCCGACATGATGGTCATGGTCAAGACCTCGGCCGGTGCCTCCGACGCCTCCAAGGACCGCCTGGAGCGGGCCCTCGGCGACAACCCGGCGATCCAGGTGCAGGACCGCGAGGACCTCTCCGCCGAGGTGGCGCAGATGTTCACGCTGATGCTGAACATGCTGTACGGCCTGCTGGCCATGGCCGTGATCGTCGCCGTCCTCGGGGTCATCAACACCCTCGCCATGTCGGTCTTCGAGCGCTCGCAGGAGATCGGCATGCTCCGCGCGATCGGTCTGGACCGGCGGGGCATCAAGCGGATGGTCCGTCTGGAGTCCCTCGTCATCTCCCTCTTCGGCGGTCTCCTCGGCATCGGCCTCGGCGTCTTCTTCGGCTGGGCCGCCGGTGAGCTGCTCGCCGCCAAGATGGCGACGTACGAACTGGTCATACCCTGGGCCCGGATGTCCGTCTTCCTCCTCATGGCCGCCACCGTCGGCATCCTGGCCGCACTGTGGCCGGCCCGCCGCGCGGCGAAGCTGAACATGCTGTCGGCGATCAAGTCGGAGTAACCGCGAGGAGGGTGCGACAGCATGCGTGTGGGTCCCGTTCCGCCCAGGAACGGGACCCACACGCGTCCGCTCACGCCCGCGAACGCACGGTCAGGCGCCCCATGTCCTGGCCCTGAGCGGCAGCCCCGACGCACCCCCTCCCGGGGTCCTTACGGCCAGTACCTGGTTGACGCCGAGGTGGTTGCGTTCGAAGCCGACGGCGGAGGCGGCCATGTAGAGGCGCCAGACGCGGGCGCGGCCGGGCCCGACGAGGGCGACGGCCCGGTCCCACTGGGCTTCGAGGTTGGTGACCCAGGCGCGCAAGGTGAGGGCGTAGTGCTCGCGGAGGGACTCCACGTCACGGACCTCGAAGCCGGCGCGTTCGAGCTGGGTGACGGTGGTGCCGACGGGGGCGAGTTCGCCGTCCGGGAAGACGTACGCGTCGATGAAGCCGTTGATGGAGTACGTGCTCTCGTCGCGCTGGGGCCGCCGCGAGATCTGGTGGTTGAGCAGCCGGCCACCGGGGGCGAGGAGCCGGTACAGGTCCTCGGCGTACTTCAGGTACCGCTCCGCGCCGACGTGTTCGGCCATACCGACGGAGGAGATCGCGTCGTAGGGGCCGTCGCTGACGTCGCGGTAGTCCTGGACACGGATCTCGACACGGTCGGTCAGGCCCTCGTCGGCGACGCGCTTGCGGGCGTACACCGCCTGCTCACGGGAGAGGGTCACGCCGACGACCCGGGCGCCGTACTCACGGGCGGCGTGCACGGCCAGGGAGCCCCAGCCGCAGCCGACGTCGAGGAGCCGCGTGCCCGGGGTGAGGTCGAGTTTGCGGCAGATGAGGTCGAGCTTGTCGCGCTGGGCGGCTTCGAGGGTGGTGGTGCCGTCACCGGCCGCCCAGTAGGCGCAGGAGTACACCATCGAGGGTCCGAGGACGATCTCGTAGAAGTCGTTGCCCACGTCGTAGTGGTGGCTGACGGCCCGTCTGTCGGTGCGCCGGGTGTGCAGGTGGCGGGTGCGGACCTCCTCGCGGGGTGGTTCGGGCGGGACCAGGACGGCGGGACCGGCCAGCTTCAGCAGCCCCCTGACGGCCGCCCGCACCTCCGGATCGCGCAGGGCCTCGGACAGACTCCGGGCGTCCTCGTCCCGCTCCCACACATGGCCCGCGATCAGGTCCAGTACGGCGTACAGGTCGCCGTCGACTCCGAGGTCACCGGCGACCCACGCGCGGGCCAGGCCCACTTCGCCGGGCTTCCACAGCAGCCGGCGCAGGGCCCTGCGGTTGCGCACCACCAGCGCGGGGGCATCCGGCGGGCCGGCCGTCGATCCGTCCCACGCCCGAAGCCGGACCGGGAGCGGGGCTCCCAGCGCCTGCTCGAACAGGGCGCTCATCCGCGATGCGGCATCCTGCATGGCGTACACCTCCGTGACGAGAGATCCCGGAATGTCCAACGCCACGGTAATCACCGGCGAGGCGGTGTCTTATTCCCGCCGGACGGTGTGTTGTTCGGGTGCGGGTGCGTGGGGCTTCTCGCGCGGTTCCCCGCGCCCCTGAAAGACCAGGCCCCGCGCCTTTGAAAGACCAGGGCGCGGCCCGTGCTCCCGCGCCCACTGACCGAAGCGTCTCGGGAACGCCGAAGGACCCCCCGCACCACGGATGGCGGAAGGTCCTTCGGGTCGTTCAGCGGTGACCGGGAGGGGTCAGGAGGCCTTGGCCTTCTCCTCGGTCTTGGCGGCCGGAGCGGCGGCGACCGGCGCCGGCTTGGCGGCCTCGTAGAACTCCTCGCGAGGAGTCTCGATGGCGCCGAGGGAGACGACCTCGCGCTTGAGGAACATCGCGAGCGTCCAGTCGGCGAAGACCCGGATCTTACGGTTCCAGGTGGGCATCGCGAGACCGTGGTAGCCACGGTGCATGTACCAGGCGAGACGGCCCTTGAGCTTGATCTTCATCTTGCCCATGACGATCATCGCCACGCCCTTGTGGAGGCCGAGGCCCGCCACCGCGCCCTTGTTGGAGTGCGCGTACTCCTTCTGCGGGAAGCCCCGCATACCGGAGACCACGTTGTCGCCGAGGACCCTGGCCTGACGCAGCGCGTGCTGGGCGTTCGGCGGGCACCAGGCGTTCTCGACACCGGCCTTGCGGGCGGCGACGTCGGGCACCTGGGCGTTGTCGCCGGCGGCCCAGATGTAGTCGGTGCCCTGGACCTGGAGGGTCGGGGCGGTGTCGACGTGGCCGCGGGGGCCGAGCGGCAGACCGTAGCGGGAGAGGACCGGGTTCGGCTTGACACCGGCGGTCCAGACGATCGTGTTGGAGTCGACCTCGAGCCCGTTCTTCAACACGACGTGGCCGTCGACGCAGGACTCCATGGAGGTGTTGAGGTAGACCTCGACACCTCGGCCCTCGAGGTGCTCCTTGCCGTACTTGCCGAGCTTCGGACCGACCTCGGGGAGGATCTTGTCGGCGGCGTCGACGAGCACGAAGCGCATGTCCTCGCGGGACACGTTGTTGTAGTACTTCGCGGCGTCGCGCGCCATGTCCTCGACCTCGCCGATGGTCTCCGCGCCGGCGAAGCCACCGCCCACGAAGACGAAGGTCAACGCCTTGCGGCGGACGTCCTCGTCGGTCGTGGAGTCGGCCTTGTCGAGCTGCTCCAGCACGTGGTTGCGCAGGCCGATGGCCTCCTCGATGCCCTTCATGCCGATGCCCTGCTCGGCGAGGCCGGGGATCGGGAAGGTGCGGGAGACCGCGCCGAGCGCGATCACCAGGTAGTCGAAGGGCAGCTCGTACGCCTCGCCGACCAGCGGGGCGATCATGGCGACCTTGCGGTCCTGGTCGATGGTGGTGACCCGGCCGGTGAGGACCTCCGCCTTGGGGAGCACGCGTCGCAGCGGGACGACGACGTGACGCGGGGAGATGCTGCCGGCGGCGGCTTCGGGGAGGAAGGGCTGGTAGGTCATGTACGACCGGGGGTCGACGACCGTGACGGTCGCCTCGCCGTAGCGCATCTTCTTGAGGATGCGCCGAGCTGCGTACAGGCCTACGTACCCACCGCCTACTACGAGGATCCTGGGACGCTCCGTGGTGCTCATGCCATCGAGTATGTACCCGCCATCCGGGGGGTGCTCGTGCGCCCCTTCACAAGCTTCCCCGCCCCCTCTGATACACTGCGCGGCCCCGTTGACCGGGGGCACCCCTCACCAGGGAACCGGCCGGGGGGTTTGACCGTTGTCAAGGCCGCGTGAACTGCCGTTCCGGCCTCTCGACGGCACTGGACCACTCTCCGGTTTCACCCGGACGAGACCCCCGCGACACTCCCTCGGGAACGGCCGGTTGACCCCCGGGAACCCCGGAAGGCTCTGCGAAGCCTCAAAACATCGCTCAACAGGGGCGATTCTCTTGTGAAGAACTTCACGAAGTTTCTCGGCGCCGGGTCGACGAGGGGTGCCACAGCCCCCCTCGGACGCGCTCATGCGTTATCCGAACAGCTCAAGCGAGGCCGTCGGCGCACAGCCACCGCGCCCCCACCGTCCTCACGAGCCCCGCGGGCTACGCCACGGACCAGGCGATGCCGTCCAGAATGTCGTGTTCGCTCACCACGACCTCCGTCGCCCCGATCCGCTCCATGATCGTGAGGAGGACGAGCGCACCCGCCGCGATCACGTCCACCCGGCCGGGGTGCATCGACGGGATCGCCTCCCGTTCGGCGTGCGTGGAGCGCAGCAGCCACTCGGTGATCTCCCGCACCCGCTCGTAGGGGATGCGCGAGTGGTGGATGGCCGTCGAGTCGTACGCCGGCAGGTCCTGGGCGATCGCGGACAGGGTGGTGACCGAACCGGCCAGCCCGACCAGGGTGTGCGCCTCACGCAGCGGCACGTCCTGCTCGGCGAGGTCGAGGGCCGCCTCGATGTCGGCGCGGATCGCCTCGACCTGCTCCGGTGCGGGCGGGTCGACGACCGCCCCGTCCCGGACGAGGTGCCGCTCGGTCAGCCGTACGCAGCCGATGTCCACGGAACGCGCGCCGCGCACGGTCTCGTCGCCGACGACGAACTCGGTGGAGCCGCCGCCGATGTCCACGACCAGGTAGGGCCTGGTGAGGTCGGTGCGCCCCGTCAGCTCCTTGGTGGCGCCGGTGAAGGAGAACTCGGCCTCCTGGTCCCCGGAGATCACCTCGGGCCCGACGCCGAGGATGTCGAACACCCCGCGCACGAAGTCGTCCCGGTTCTCGGCGTCCCGGGAGGCGGACGTGGCGACGAACCGGACGCGCTCGGCGCCCAGTTCCTTGATGACGGCCGCGTACTCACGGCAGGCCGCGAAGGTCCGCTCCAGCGCCTCGGGGGCCAGTCGGCCCGTACGGTCGACGCCCTGGCCGAGCCGGACGATGGTCATCCGCCGGTCCAGCTCGACGAGTTCACCGGTGGACGGTTCGACGTCGGCCACGAGGAGCCGGATGGAGTTCGTACCGCAGTCGACGGCGGCGACCCGGGTCACTTGGCAGCCTCCCCGGTCTCGCCGGCGGCGTCGGCGTCGGCGTCGGCGGAGTCGACGGGCCCGGCCACGAACCAGCCGGACTCGCTCGCGTCGGCTTCCCCGCCCTCCCGCGCGGGCGGCGTCGACGGCACCACGCACGGCCCCTTCGCCCACCACTCCGGGAGCATCGCGATGGCCTCGTCGCCCAGCGGGTTCACGCCCGGACCGGCGGCCAGGGAGTGGGCCACGAGCACGTGCAGGCACTTCACACGGTCCGGCATGCCGCCCGCGCTCGGGAAGCCCTTCAGGACCTCTATCGCGTCGCGGCGGGCGATGTAGTCCTCGTGGGCGGCCTGGTACGCGGCGGCCAGCTCGGGGTCGGTCGCGAGCCTCTCCGTCATCTCCTTCATCACGCCGTTCGCCTCCAGCGTGCCGATCGCGGAGGCCGCGCGCGGACACGTCAGGTAGTACGTCGTCGGGAAGGGCGTGCCGTCCGGCAGGCGCGGTGCCGTCTCGACGACGTCCGGCTGCCCGCACGGGCAGCGGTGCGCGATCGCGCGCAGCCCGCGCGGCGGGCGCCCGAGCTGCTGCTGGAAGGCCTCGACATCGGCGTCGGTCGGCTCGGTGCGCGGGGTGGGCGGCGGGGGCGTTTCCATACCTGTACGTCAGTCTCTCTAGAGCTCTGGTCGGTTCACTGGCCGGCGGCGACGGCCGGGGCGGCGGCGTCGGCCTTGTCGACCCCGTCCCAGACGTTGGTGTACCAGGGGCGGTCGGCCGCGCCCTGCGTCGTACGGGACTGCTTCGCCGCGTCCGGGTCGATCATCGTGTAACCGGTCTCGCCCGGCATCACATAGTGCAGCCGCTCCCGGATGCGCTGCTCGGCGTACGCGTCGTCCTGCCAGCGTGCCTTGAGGTCGCGCAGCTCCTCGACCCGCCGGCGCGCCTCCTCGCGCTGCCGCTGCGTGTCCGCGATCTCGGCGCGCTGCGAGACGTACTGCCTCATGGGATAGGCGAGCGCCACGATCAGCGAGCAGAGGACGAGGGCGAGGAGCGCGGCCCGGCCGGTCAGCCGGGAACGGCGCGCCTGCCGCTTGGTCTGGGAGCGGTAGACCCGGGCCGCCGTCTGCTCGCCGAGCAGCTTCAGCCTGGTCGCGGTGGAGAAACGGTCCCGGTCCCGGTCCTTCACGGCCATGTCCCGCGTCCCCTTCCGCTTCTGCCTTCTCCTGCGCGCATGTGCGTACGTCCCCGCACACGGTACGGGACCGGTACGGGGACGTACGTACGACTGGCTCGGGCTTGGCCCTCAACGGGTCAGCCGACGGCTCAGCCCTTGAAGCGCGGGAAAGCGCTGCGGCCGGCGTACACCGCGGCGTCGTCGAGGATCTCCTCGATGCGCAGCAGCTGGTTGTACTTGGCGACGCGGTCCGAGCGGGCCGGGGCGCCGGTCTTGATCTGACCGCAGTTCACGGCGACGGCGAGGTCGGCGATGGTGACGTCCTCGGTCTCGCCGGAGCGGTGGGACATCATGCACTTGAAGCCGCTGCGCTGGGCCAGCTCGACGGCGTCCAGGGTCTCGGTGAGGGAACCGATCTGGTTCACCTTCACCAGCAGCGCGTTGGCGGCGCCTTCCTCGATACCGCGGGCCAGCCGCTCGGGGTTGGTGACGAACAGGTCGTCGCCGACGATCTGGACCTTGTCGCCGAGGCGCTCGGTGATGGTCTTCCAGCCGTCCCAGTCGTCCTCGAACAGCGGGTCCTCGATGGAGACGAGCGGGTACGCGTCGACGAGCTCGGCGTAGTAGTCCGTCATCTCGGCGGCCGAGCGCTCCTTGCCCTCGAAGACGTACACGCCGTCCTTGTAGAACTCGGAGGCGGCGACGTCGAGCGCCAGGGCGATCTGCTCGCCGGGGGTGTAACCGGCCTCCTTGACGGCCTCCAGGATGAGGTCGAGTGCGGCGCGGTTGGAGTCCAGGTTCGGGGCGAAGCCGCCCTCGTCGCCGAGGCCGGTGTTCAGGCCCTTGCGCTTCAGCACCTTCTTGAGGGTGTGGTAGACCTCGGCGCCCCAGCGCAGGGCCTCGGAGAAGGACTCCGCGCCGATCGGGGCGATCATGAACTCCTGGATGTCCACGTTGGAGTCGGCGTGCGAGCCGCCGTTCAGGATGTTCATCATCGGCACCGGCAGGAGGTGCGCGTTGGGGCCGCCCAGGTAGCGGAAGAGCGGGAGGTCGCTGGCCTCGGAGGCGGCGTGGGCGACGGCGAGGGAGACGCCGAGGATGGCGTTGGCGCCGAGGGAGCCCTTGTTGTCGGTGGCGTCCAGGTCGAACATCGCCTGGTCGATCAGGCGCTGCTCGGTGGCGTCGTAGCCGACGAGCTCCGGGCCGATCTGCTCGATGACCGCGAGGACGGCCTTCTCCACGCCCTTGCCCAGGTAGCGGTTGGGGTCACCGTCACGGAGCTCGATGGCCTCGAAGGCACCCGTGGAGGCGCCGGACGGAACGGCGGCACGACCCGTGCTGCCGTCGTCGAGGCCGACCTCGACCTCGACCGTGGGGTTGCCTCGGGAGTCCAGGATTTCCCGGGCTACGACGACGTCGATGGACGGCACGAGCATCTCCTTCTTGGGATGTGACGCGATGTGACGCTGTTTGCGACTAGAGCCTAACCGCCCCGGGCCTGTCGGCAGCCGACCGACCGTCCCGTGGACAGACAGACCGTATCCATTGTTCCCGGCCGGAACAAAGGGGGGGTGGACAAGAAGGAAGCAGGAGAAGCTGGAGAAGGGGGCGCGAGCAACGAAAAACCCCGCTCCGGTGCGTACGGGGGAATGCGCACCGGAGCGGGGAGCCCGTAGGGACGGGGGGACGGCCCTCACGGGGTCTTCACTATGGAGGACACGGCCGTGAGGGGGCTGTGGTTCAGCCGGGGAGCGGCCTGTTTTCCCGGCCCGGCTGAACCCGCCTCACCGGCCCGGCCGTTGGGGCGGCCGTGAAGGAGGGCCGGTGGTGCCTGACGCCCGGTGGCCGTTGCGGCCCGGGGTCGGGGGTCAGCTCAGGTGGAGCTGCTGGCCCGGGAAGATGAAGTCGGCATCGTCGATGATGTCCTTGTTCAGCTCGTAGAGCTTCTCCCAGCCGCCCTCGACGTTCTCCTTCTCGGCGATGGCGCTGAGGGTGTCACCGCTAGCGACCTTGTACTCGCCGTCGCCCTTCTTGACCTTCTTGCCGGTCGGGGTCTCGACGGTGGCGCGCTCGGAGGAGCGGGAGGCACGGGTCTCCTGGGTGCTCTTCTGAGTGCCCTCCTGGGCGCTCTCCTGCGAGGAGCCGGAGTTCGAGCCCGAGTTCGACGAGGAGGCCGGGGCACCGTCGTACGAGGCGCCGGACAGGCCCTTGCCGCAGACCGGCCAGGCACCCTTGCCCTGGCTCGCGAGGACCTTCTCGGCGATCTCGATCTGCTGCGCCTTGCTGGCCTGGTCGGCGGTGGAGGCGTACTTCGTACCGCCGTACCCGGCCCAGGTGGAGGCCGCGAACTGCAGACCGCCGTAGTAGCCGTTGCCGGTGTTGATGGACCAGTTCCCGCCGGACTCGCACTGGGCGACGGCGTCCCACTCGGAGGCGGTGGCGGCGGAGGCGCTGCCGGCGGCCATCAGCGGGGCGGCGATGGCGGCGGCGCCGGTGACACCGGCGACGGCGATGGCGCGAGCGGCCTTGGACGGGCGGCGGTGCTTGCCAGTGCTGGAAAACAGCATGAAGTGATCCCCTCACCGACGCCTGCGAGGTGAGCTGTCGGGTTCGGGCCGGTTGAGTTGCCCGGCCGCGCCCGCTCGCCTTTCGGCTCGCGTCACGCGGCTTCACCCCGAGCCGGTGCCGGTGGTGCGCCCCGAAGGGCTCGACCGCCG
This sequence comes from Streptomyces sp. NPDC012510, assembly GCF_042955065.1. Lineage (NCBI taxonomy): Bacteria > Bacillati > Actinomycetota > Actinomycetes > Kitasatosporales > Streptomycetaceae > Streptomyces > Streptomyces sp. NPDC012510. The sequence continues at coordinate 416,233 of NZ_JBIBEN010000005.1, read as the reverse complement.
GACCCGGCACTTACCTTGGGTCCCCCGCTCCTGCCTACGGCGCTTGACGCGACGACTGTTCCTTGCGGCCGTTGGCAGGATTCGGCGTACCGACCGCAGGTGCCCGCTGTGGCGAGCGGTCACGACCGTAATCACGAGATTCGCCGAATTTCAAAGACGATCAGGGGGTCTGTGATTCATCTCCCACCGAGATCAAATCGGGCATTAGCGGGCTAAACCCGATCTGAACTCGCGCTACTTTTCGCCCGTTTCGGCACCGACTTCGAGGGTCTGACCGGGAAGGATGAGGTCCGGGTCGGTTCCGACCGTGCTCTCGTTCTCGGCGTACAGCTCCCGCCACCCGCCGTCCACCCCGAGCGAGTTCGCGATGCCCGTCAGACTGTCGCCCGTGCGGACGGTGTACGAGCCGTCCACGACCTCGCGCGCCGCGTCGCCGCTCCGGGAGGCGTGACGGCCGGAGGCCGAGGAATCGGTAGGCGATCCGTCGGCGGCGTCCGCGTCCGCGCCCGTGCCGTCACCCTCGTCGGCAGTGGCACCACGGTGACGGCCGGTACCGCTGCCGCCCTCACCGGCGGCCTTGGTGGAATCCTCGATGACACCGGGGGACGATTCGGACAATTCTCCCGAGTCGGTCGACCCGGAGGAGCCGGGAGAGCTGGAGCGGTCGGACTGGTCGGTCGTATCGGTGGAACCGGATGAATCGCCGGAATCAGCCAACTTGGTGGAGTCTGACGAACCTGATGAACCAGAAGAACCGGAAGAAGTGGATGAATCGGATCTCTCAGGCGAGCGACTCGAAGGGGATGAAGGAGTCGAACTCGAAGACTCGCCGGAGTCCGGCGAGTCGCCCGTGAGGCCCGTGTCCACGTCGGCTGAGCCTGAGTCGCCGGCGAGGTTGTGGAGCACTCCGCAGGTGGACCAGACGCCGACGCCCTGGTCGGCGAGCACCTTTTCGGCCACCGCTATCTGCTGCGAACGGCTGGCCTGGTCGGCGCTGGTGGCGTAGGCGAGGCCGCCGTACTTCTCCCAGTTCTCCTGGGTCAACTGCAGGCCGCCGTAGCGACCGTTACCGGTGTCCGCGCTCCAGGAGCCGCCGCTCTCGCACTCCGCCACCTGGTCCCAGGTGGTCCCGTCGGCCGCACTCGCGCCGGTGGCACCGAGGAAGGGGATCGCGATGGCCGAGCCGGTCACTCCGGCCGCGACGAGGAGGGCCGGAGCCTGACGGGGGCGACGGTGACGACCGGTCCCGGAGAGCATGCGGTTGCCTTTCACACGACAGCAGTGACCTGTGCGAAGGGTGTGGCGTCAGCCCTTCGCACTGACGTGTGAACGTATCGGGAGTCGATCAGTTGTCACAAGTCAATGCAGTACAGATCACGTGAAGATCACAGACTTGAGGGTGCGTCATCTTCCGGCGCGGAGCGGGGTAGTGCTACGGGTTGCCCACCCGCCGTGAAATCCACCGGAAGCGTGCGCAACCCACGCATGATGAGCCCACCCCGCCATCGCACATCAGCCGGATCCACCGCGAGTCGGAGGTCCGGGAGGCGGGTGAGGAGGGTGGAGAGGGCGGTGTGGGCTTCGAGGCGGGCCAGGGGGGCGCCGAGGCAGTAGTGGATGCCGTGGCCGTAGCCGAGGTGCTGGTTGTCCCGGCGGGAGAGGTCGAGGGTGTCGGGGTCGTGGAAGCGGGCCGGGTCACGATCGGCCGCGGCGAGGACGACGAGGACGGGGTCGCCGGGGGCGATGTCCTGGCCGCCGATCGTGAGGGGTCGGGTGGCGAAGCGCCAGGTGGCGAGCTCGACAGGGCCGTCGTAGCGGAGGAGTTCCTCGACGCCGGTTTCGAGCAGCGCGGACTCGCCGGCAGCGAGGGAGCTCTGCAGGCGTTCTCGTTGCTCGGGGTGGGTGAGGAGGGCGTACATGCCGTTGCCGATGAGGTTGACGGTCGTCTCGAACCCGGCGAACAGCAGGATGAACGCCATCGCCGCGGCCTCGTTCTCGGTGAGGTGCTCTCCGTGGTCGGAGGCGCGGATGAGCGCGGAGATGAGGTCCTCGCCGGGGGTGGGGGTCTCGGGGAGCGCCTCGCGCTTGCGGTGGATCAGGTCGGCGAGGTAGCCGCGCATCTTCTTCACCGACCGTGCGACACCGCCGCGTGGGCCGCCGCCGTGCCGGATCATCATCCCCGCCCAGTCCCGGAAGTCGTCCTGGTCCTCCCGGGGGACGCCGAGCAGGTCGCAGATCGCGTAGATGGGGAGGGGGAAGGCGAACTCGTGGATGAGGTCGGCTTCGCCCTTGTCCGCGAACCGGTCGATGAGGTGGTCGGTGAGTTCTTGGACACGGGGGGCGAACTCGGCGACCCGGCGAGGTGTGAACGCCTTGGAGACGAGGCGGCGGAGTCTGGTGTGGTCCGGCGGATCGATGTTCAGCAGGTGCGTCATCAGCTCGGCCTTGCGCTCACCGGGGATGCCGGTCTTGCCCTTCGCGTGCGCGGGCTCGTCGTGATGCGCCGGGTTCTTGGACAGGCGCGCGTCGGCGAGGGCCTGCTTGGCGTCGGCATAGCGGGTGACCAGCCAGGCCTCCACACCACTGGGGAGTTTCGTGCGGTGCACGGGGGCGTGGTCGCGGAGCCAGGCGTACGCCGGGTAGGGGTTGGTGGCGAACTCCCAGGTGAAGAGGTCGGGGGGCGCCGCGGGGTGGGGGTGGGGCTGGTTGGTCACTCCCCGACGGTAGCCGGAGTGTCCGAGGTCCCGTCGAGTGCCGTCATTGCACGGAGTGCCGTCAGCGCACGCGGGTAACCCATGTCGGCGGCCTTGCGGCACCAGTCCCTGGCCTCGTCGGACTTGCCCTGTTTGAGCAACAGCACGGCAAGGCGATAGGCGGCATAGGAGTCGCCGGCTTCGTAGCCCTCCACGTACTGCGCGCACGCTTCCGTGAGCCGCCCCTCCTTCTCGAGTACGAGGCCGTAGTGGGCGCAGTCCAAGGGGTAGCCCTCGGTGTCCTCGAAGTGCTCTTCGGCTTCCGCCAACGTCTGGGGCGGGTTCTGCGCGTGCTGCAGCAATTCCGCCGCCGTCCGGCTGCCCGCGTCCTCCGCGCGTCGCAGCCAGACCTGGGCCACCTCACCCTCGTTCCACATGAGGTGCCACCTGCCCATGCTCAGGGCGGCCTGGGCGTTGCCGAAAATGGTCGCGGTCAGGTAGAGATTCCACGCCTCGTCGTCGTCGCCGCTTCCGAACAGCAGGTCACCCAGTTGGTGCGCGGCATCACTGTCACCGGTCACGGCGGCCTTGCGCAGCCACCGTTTGGCGCGCTCCCGGTACACCCGTCCCGCCTCGCGCGCGGCGCTGACACTTCCGCTCTCCGCCGCAGCTTCCAGATACCTCAGTGCCCCCGCTTCGTCCCCGGTGTGCAGCAGGTGCTCCGCCCACTCCTCGGCCGCCTGTGGGTGTCCCGCGTCCGCCGCCCTGCGCAGCAGTTCCTGCCGCTCGTCACCTCCTGTGCGCTCGGCCAAAGCGAAGATCAAGGGCGCTTCTCCCGCCTCGACACGGGCATGCAGCGCCGCCCGGGCCGCGTCCAGTACGGCTCCACGCTCGATCGGCGCACCGGCCTCGGCCTCGTCCAGCAGCAGCCACCACACCTCGTCCGGCACGGGTTCCAGGTCCTGCGCACTCAGCGCCTCCGCGACCAGCGCCCCGTACGCCCGCCAGGTGCCGGCCCGTTCGCCCGCCACGAGCAGCCCCGAGACCCCGAACATCGGTGTCGTCGCCCAGTCGAGCGCGTCCTCGAAGGACTCCCGTTCCACCGTGCCGTACCGCTCCTGGACCTCCCTGAGCAGTTCGACCGGTACCGCTCCCCTCACGCCGCATCGCGTCAGATCCACGGCTGCCCTGACCAGCAGCTGCCCTCGCGGTCGCTCCACCCGGGTGCCCTCGCGCTGCCACTCGTCGAACAGCAGGTGGCCGATCGCGAAGTAGGATGCCGCGCCCTCCTTGCCGCTCCACAGGTACGCCGCGTACGCGCGCGGATCGTCCTCGTACGCCGCCAGCCGTTCCAGTTCGGCCTCGCTCCATTCGCGCGGCAGCTCCACGGTGCGGGCCATGGCGACGACGCGGTCACCGGGGGAGGTTCCGGAACGGCGTCGGTAGTACTCGTCCGGGCTCATCGTGCCGAGGACGACCACGCCGAGACCGGTGAGCCGGCCCAACAGCCGCTGGTCCAGGCCCCCTTCGCCGAGGTGATCGGCCAACTCGTCCAGCCAGATGACGTAGTCGCCAGGCTCGTTCTTCAGCACGGCGAGCAGTTCGCGCAGGTCCTCGCCGGGGTGCGGAGCGTACAGGCGGCCCTCCAGCGACCGCACCGCGTGCCACGCGATGTACGACTTGCCCGCGTACGGCATCCCCAGGATCAGCACCAGGCCGCTGTGCGCGAGCTTGACGCGCAGCTCCTCCTCGCGGTCGCGTGGGACGTACGGCGGCACGGCGGGCAGCCCGGGTATGTGCCGGGTCGGGCGTACACCGAACTCCAGGGGCTCCACCTCGCCGACGGGCCGCCACCCGGTCGGGCCGGGGGTGTTGCCGTAGTGGTTGTGCTGTACGCCGACTACCTGGTCGTGGAAGGTCGCGTCGCGGAAGTCGATGTGGTCCCCGGCGATCCGGTCGCCGGTCGAAAAATGGACGCTGCCTGCCTGGATGACAGGGGCGTGGTTGATCCCGCCGGAGATCGTGTTGACCGTGAGGGTCTGCCCGTGGCGTGTGTTCTCCACCTGGTCGAGGAGTCGGGAGTACCGGCCGGGGTGCTTTCTCCGCTGCTTCTTCAACCACTCGTGCAGCTCGACCGTGGACACCGTGTCCACGTCCACAAAGGGCAGGTCCACCATGGCGAGCAGCCACTGCCGCTTCGCTCTCGGCATGTTCTGAAGTACCCGTGCCAGCTCCTCCAGCTCCCGGTCCACACAAGCCCCCCGCGTCGCAACCAGCCGTGAGGTCAACCGTACTAAGCGTCCAGTCCCTCGGCAGCCCGCACCGCGTCCCTGTAGGTCCGCGCGGCAGCCCTGAGGGCCGCCTCCGGATCGACGCCGGCGGCCTCCGCCCGCACCGCCAGCGCCAGGAGTTCGTATCCGGGGCCCTCGCCCTTGGGGAGGGGGACGTCCAGGCCTGCCGTCCGTACCCGTGAGGAGAGCTTGGCGGCGAGGGCGAGGCCGGGCTGGCCGAGGGGTATGCCGTCCGTCACCGACTCGCGGCGCTTCTCCACGGCCTTGGTGCGCAGCCAGTGCTGCTTGACCTCTTCCGGCGTCGTGGCGGTCGCGTCGCCGAAGACGTGGGGGTGGCGGTGGATGAGTTTGGTGACGATGCCGGCGGCCACGTCGTCGATGGAGAAGGGGGTGTCCGGGTCGTCCTCGGCGATGCGGGCGTGGAAGACGACCTGGAGGAGGACGTCGCCCAGTTCCTCGCGGAGTTCGTCGCGGTCGCCCTCCTCGATGGCTTCCACCAGCTCGTACGCCTCTTCGATGCCGTACTTGGCGAGGCCCTTGTGGGTCTGCTGGGAGGACCAGGGGCATTCGGCGCGGATCCGGTCCATGACCTGGACGAGGTCGAGGAGGCGGGCGCCGGGGAGGTCGTAGGAGGCGGGGAGGAGCTCAAGGGACGGCATGGGGACGCGGCCGGAGCCGGCGAGGCGGGCCAGGCCGTCGGTGAGGCGGGGTTCGCCCTCGGCGGTCGCCACGACGACCACGGTGCGGTCGCCGGCGCAGGCGTCGACCAGTTCCTCGGCCGTCGGGGTCGCCTGCTCGACCGTGATGCCCGCCTCGCGGAGGTAGGGGAGCTGGGGGTGCGCCCCGTCCGCGCACAGGACGCGGTCCGCCCCGTGCAGCGCCTGCCAGGCGGGCCAGGAGAGCAGGCCGGGCGCGACACGGTGGCTGGTGGTGAGCAGGACGACCCGGCCGGGGGCGGACTCGGTGGCGGAGGCCGTGGCCGGGGTGTCGGGGGCGCCGTGGGGGCGGTTGGCGTTCACATCACGAACGTAACCCACACCGCCGACGACCCCCGAAGTTATCCACAGGCCGTGAGGGGGTGTCCGGCCCGGACAGGGGGCGCGTCGGCGCTGGTCCGTGGTCGCTACGCCGGCTCGGGTGTCGTCGTCCTCGTGACCTGTCGCAGCCACGGTGTCTTGGCCTCTACGAGGCCCACCCGGCCGTTCGGGTCGACGCCCCAGCTTCCGTAGCGGGGGTTGAGGTCGACGTCGAGTTTCTCGGAGGCCTCGGCGAGGGCCTTCCAGAAGACGGTGCCGCCCTGGGGGGTGTTCAGGTCGGCGCCGAGGGCGGCGGAGAGTTTCTGGACCTCGATGTCGCTGCGGAGGCTCTCTTCGAGCTGCTCGGGGGCGACGCTGTAGCGCTGCAGATAGGCCTGCTCGAGAGCCGCCGCGCCACCGGTGTCCGCCTCCAGGTCGGAACGGTACTTCTGGACCTCCTTGCGGGTGACCGTCACACCGGCGTCCTCCAGGGCCTGGTCGAGGACCTTCTCCAGGACCATGCCGTTCAGCGTGTTGCGGGTGAGGGCGCTGGTCTGGGCGACGGCCTGCTGGTACTGGGCTTGGTCGTGGCTGATCGCGCGCTGGGCGGCGCGTACCTCGTTCACCCGGTTCTCCAGTTGCGAGACCGTGATCCGGTCGCCGCCGACGACGGCCGCCGCGCCGGGATGCGCGTCGCTCCCGCAGGCGGTGAGGAGCGGGGACGCGGCGGCGATCGCGGCGGAGAGGAGAAGCGCGGTGCGACGGCGGCGGTGCAAGTGGGCCTCCCGAGGAGATTGTGCGGCGATGCACAAAGTCTTGCCGGTGATCGATGGTAGGCAGTGGCCCTGCTCTCGGCCAGCCATTCGACCAACGATTCACGTCGACTTCGGGCACCGCCTTGCCGCCCGGGGCCTCGTGCCCGGCTGCCCGGTGCCCGTCGGGGTGGGCGACTTCCCTCAGCCCCGCACCTGCCCCAGCCACTGCAGGGTGCGCCGGACCTCGCCCGCCAGCGGGTGGCCCGGCCCCCGCAGCCGTTCCACGTCGAGCAGCAGACGGCCCAGGGTCTCGTGGGCGGCGCCGCGGTCGCCGAGGGCGAGGAGGAGCTGGCCTATGCGGCGGCGGACGTCGAGGGAGAGCTCGGGGTCGCCGCTCACGTACTGGTTTTCGAAGTACGGCAGCAGGGAGCGGTACTCGGCGAGGGCCGCGGCCGGTTCGCCGAGCTGTTCCAGGCACTGGGCGGACTCGTAGCGGAAGCGCAGGGCCTGGGGGTCCGCCTGACCGGCCTCGGCGGCGCGCTCGTCGGCGAGGCGGCGCAGTTCGGGCAGGGCGCGGCGGTACTGGCCGTCGTCCATGAGGGTGGCCGCGTACTGCTTGCGCAGGGTGCGGACGACGGGTGAGTGCTCCCCGTGCTGGGCGGCGGCGGCCGGGAGGATCTGGCCGAGGATGTCGACGGCCTGGGTGATGCGGCCTTCGCCGAGGAGCCGCTTGACCTCGTCGACGGCGCCCGCCACATCGGGCTTGTCAACCACGGGCGCGGGGGCGGGCGCGGCGGTGGGCTGGGGCGCGGGGATGCGGGCACGGTCCGGCCAGGGGGCGTGCGGGCGCAGGAAGGGACGGGTGGGGTCGAGCGGGGAGCCGGTGGGCATGCCGCGCGCGGGGAGCAGCGGGAGGAGCTGTTCGTACGTCTCCTGTGCGGAGGACGGGCGGTGCTGCGGGTCCTTGGAGAGCAGGCGCAGGACCAGGGCCTCCAGTGTCTCGGGCACCTCGGGGCGCGTACGGCGTACGGGGGCCGGCGGTTCGTAGAGGTGGCGGTGGAGGACACCGAGGGCCGTGGAGCCGGTGAACGGGACGTTCCCGCTGAGCAGTTCGTGCATCAGCACACCGAGGGCGTACAGGTCGGTGTACGGGCCGACCGCGCCGCCCATGGCCTGTTCCGGGGCCATGTAGGCGGGGCTGCCGATGGGTGAGCCGGTGTGGGTCAGGCGGGTGGTGTCGGTGTCCATGACGGAGGCGACGCCGAGGTCGAGGACGGTGACCGTGCCGTCCTGCTTGACCATCACGTTCCGCGGCTTGAGGTCGCGGTGGATGATCGGCACCGCGTGCACCGCGGACAGTACGGCGCACAGCTGCGCGGCGACCGACACCGTCCACTGCCACGGGTAGGGGTCGTGCTCGGCGAGGTGGTCGGCGAGGTCGGCCCCGTCGACGTACTGCATGACGAGGAACAGCTCCTCGCCCTCGCTGCCCGCGTCATGGACCGTGACCAGACCGGGGTGGTCGACCTGGGCCGTGACCCGGCACTCGCGCACGAAGCGGCGGCGCAGCTCGTCGGCCTCGTGGCCCGCGACCTTGTCCGGACGCAGCAGCTTCACCGCCACACGCCGGTCGAGACGCTGGTCGTACGCCGTCCACACCTGGCCCATGCCGCCCTGCCCGATGAGCGTGGACAGCTCGTAGCGGCCGGTGATCAGGCGTCCGCTCCCGGGGGTCACCTGTCTCCTTCGTGGTTGCGGAGATAGTCACTGAGCTCGTCGAGCTCGGCGCGCACCTGGTCGATGCGGGCGGGCCCGGGGCGCTGCGGCTCCGGGGTCGGCTGGGGCTGCGACGGAGGCTGCTGCACGGGCGGCTGCGGGACCGGCGGGGCAGGGGCGTAGGGCTGCGGGACCTGGACCGGCGGGTAGCTGTATCCGGACTGCTGGGCGTTGTGCCCGGACTGCTGGGCGTTGTAGCCGGATTGCTGGGCGTTGTATCCGGACTGGTGCGAGTACGCCGTGGTCTGGGCGTACGGCGACGGCGGGGCCGTACGGAAGCGGCTGTAGTGACGTATGTCCGCGGCGAGGTAGTAAGCGACTATCGCCATCAGGCCGCCGAGCAGGAGCGACATGCCGACATCGCCCCTCCAGGTGGTGAACTCGTCCTCGCCCGGGTCGGTGCCGATGAGATAGAGCGTCACGACGATGTGGACGACCGCGAGGGCGAACAGCCACCAGTCGAGGGTCCTGCGGGTCACCGAGGCGAGCCGCAGCAGGCACGCCCAGGCGAGAAGACCACAGCTCATGACCGCGACCACCACGAAGATCACACGGAGGGTGACCTTGCCCCCTTGGTCGGGGCCGGGGGGCGGTGTCGGCGCGTAGCCGTGGCCGTGCATGGCTGCTCCTGAGGGCCTGGTGAGAGCGGACGAGCGATGTCGTTCCGAGGGTATAGGTCGGTCACGACATGAGGTCCAGGTTGTGGACAACCGTTGTAGTACCGCAGTGCTGGTCACGCCGCCCGACGCGGAGTGGTTCCGTCCGGTAGGCGATCGTCAAGGGGGAGTTCGCCGTACGGACGGGCGGACGGGCGGACAGGCAGGCAGGCAGGCAGGCAGGCAGGCAGGCAGGCAGGCAGGCAGCACGGTTCCCCCGGTTCAGTCCGGGGCGACCGTACCGTCCGTCAGGCCGTCGTACATGCCCCGTACGAGCCGTTCACCGAGGCGGCCGGCCTGGCGGAGGGCGTCCTCGAAGGCGGCGAGGGCACGGAACCGTTCGCCGTAGCGGCGCTGTTGCTCCAGTGGGAGCCGGGGCAGTTGGAGGCGGCGCACGTCCAGGCGGCTCGCGGTGGAGGCGTAACTGCTGGCCTGGCGGCTGTTGGCGGTGGAGCGCAGGAAGCCGGCGACGAACCAGGCGTCGAGCGCGGCCGGATCGGGGCGCAGCAGGGTGAGGTTGCGGCCGAGGGCGGCGCCGGCGGTCTCCTCGTCGATCACCCGGGCGACACCGCCGCCGCCGAGGACGGGGACGACGACGTCGCCCGGCTCCACGAGCACGGGTTCCTCGCTGCTCTCCGGCAGGGTCCCCGAGGGCGCTGTGCCGGCCAGGACGTCGTGGTCGGTGAGCACGCGCGCGTGGGGGCCGCTTCCGCCGGTGCGCAGCGTCAGTGCTCCGCCGCGTCCGAGTTCGCCGACCGTGGTGAGCGGCCAACGCGCGGGCTGCGCCTCCTCCGCGAGCGGGGGCGTGAGGTCGGCGGTCAGACGGAGGGTCTGCCCGAGGCGTTCGCGTACGGCGGTCAGCTCCTCGGCGCCGCCGCCCGCCGCCGGGGGCGGCAGATGCCGGGCGGGGGCCAGGTCGACGTCGTCGTCGAGCAGTTCGATGACCGGCACCGATCGGCTGAGCCCCGGCCGCTCCGGCGACTCGCCCGCCCGGCCGAAGGGCCGCCAGGCGTCGAGCACGGCGGTGCGCACCGCCGTCCAGTCGAAGCCGCTCCGCCCTTCCGCGACCAGCCGCCCGGTGTCCACCAGCAGCAGCTCGGGCGGCGCGGGCGTCTTACCGGGCCGGCGCAGCACCCACAGGTGCAGCGGGATGTTGTACGGGGGTGCCGCGCCCACCGGCAGGGCGATCACGGCGCGCAGTGCGCCCCGACGCAGCAGGTCGGCGCGGATTCGACGCCCGGAGCGGCGGCTCGCGGCGGCCGGCGGCATCAGCAGGACGGCTGTTCCGCCGTCCTCCAGGCGGGCCAGGGCGTGCTGCACCCAGGCGAGTTCGGATTCCGTACGGGCCGGGAATCCGTACTCCCAGCGCGGGTCGTAGGCGAGTTCGTCGTGCCCCCAGTTGCGCTCGTTGAACGGCGGGTGGCACAGCACCGCTTCGGCCCTCAGGTGCGCGAAGGCGTCCGCGCGGAGGCTGTCCCCGGGGGCGGTGCGGATGGTGCTCTCGGAGCGGAGGGCGAGGCGGAGCGCGGTCAGGGCGGCCAGTGCGGGGGCGTTGTCCTGACCGTAGAGCTCCTGGCCGGGGCGGGCGGCGACGGCACGCAGAAGGGCGCCGGTGCCGCAGGCCGGGTCGAGCACCGAGCGGGCGGGCCCGGCGAGTTCGGCCATCAGCTCGGCCAGTTCGCCCGGAGTGAGCGTGTACTGGCGCGGGTTGGCGTCGAGGTGCCGGGCGAGCAGGAACTCGAAGGTCTGGCGTGCGCCCAGGTCGGCGGCCAGTTCGGTGGCGCCCCGCAGCAACGGGACGGACGGCAGGAGCTCGGCGGGCGTCGGGTGGGGCTCGGCGGGCGTCGGGTGGGGCCCGGCGGGCGCGAGGCCTGGGCCCGGGCCGAAGCGTGGGGCGAGGACGTCCGCGAGCGGCTCGGGCAGCATCCGGGCCAGCCGCTCGTCGTCGGTGCACCTGCTCAACTCCAGCCAGGCCAGCGGCCGGTCGTGGAGGTACAGCAGGGCGCAGCCGACGTGCACCAGGGCCGTGACGGGGCCGTCGGGGTGGCCGGTGACCTGTTGCCAGACCCGTTCCCTGAGGGGTACTTCGGCGAGTTTGCCCTGAGCGCGCAGCCAGTCCTCGACCTCGCCGAGGGCGAAGGCCGGGCTGGTCTCGGTGCCGCCGACCGGTTTGGGGAAGTCGGCGTGCCGGCGGCGCCAGTTGCTGACGGCGGCGCGGCCCACGCCGGCGAGCCGCGCGATGTCCGCGGCGGTGACCTCTGTCCCGTTCGCCTGCACGCGCCCGGCTCCCCTCATCCCTTGGTCTGTGGCGTCGAGCATACCGACGCACGCAAGATCTACCCATACACAGCGTGAACACGCATGGACATGTGAACCATGTTGACTCGGTTCACAAGCTCTGGTCTCATTGACTCAGCGAACGGCGGGCGACCCGAAACGGATGGTCACACGTCGGCTCGACCGCACCGTCACACACCGGGGAGGAACACGGCCATGGGCATGAAGTCCCAGATCGCAAGGAACGCGGCGGTCGGACTCCTCGTCATCGGTGTGGTCTCGGCGAACACCGGGAACACCGGCACCGTCGGGAACGGCGGCAGTTCAGCCGACTGCTTCAAGGCCTTTGTGAACACCCACGGCACCGCCGCCGAGCAGGCTGCGGTCTCCCACGTCACCAGCGTTCACACGCCCGCCCCACCGGCGGGCGCCACGGACTCCACCGACGTCCGCACGGACTTCACCGGCGGACCGTCCGGCGGCGGCACCGGCCCCGCCCGGCTCATCTCCGCCGCCTTCGCCGCTTTCGCCGACTGGAAGCGCGGCGATCGAGGCCGCGTCACGGTCTACGACTCCGTCGGCGAGGAACTCGACACCCGCACGTACTGAGGCCACCGCTCATCGGCCCGCACGACGACACCGCTCACGCAACTCACCGATTCCCAGGGGGAACTCCCATGCGTCGCACCGCACTCGCCGCTCTCTGCATCGCCGCCACGGCCACCTTCTCGCTCACCGGCTGCCTGCCCGGCGAGGACAAGGCCGACGGCCCGTTCCCCGGACTGTCCGGGGGTGAGATCGCCGACAAGGCCGTGAAGGCCACGTCGGACGCCGACTCGCTCCGGATGAAGGGGGAGATCCAGGACGACTCCGCCGGCGGCACGGTCCAGATGGACATGGCCATGAACAAGAAGGGCGACTGCGCCGGCACGCTGAGCATGAACGGCGAGGGTGAGGCCGAACTGATCAAGGTCGGCGACACCATCTACATGAAGTACGACGAGGCGTTCCTGCGTGCCCAGTCGAAGGACGCCTCCAAGGAGGAGGCCGACATGGCCGTCGAGTGGCTCGCCGACAAGTGGACCAAGACGTCCGCGACCGCCGAGGACTCCAAGGACATCGCGGGCTTCTGCGACCTCGACACGGTGCTCGCCGACTTCGAGGACGTGAACTCGGACGCCAAGCGCGGCAAGACCACCGAGACCGACGGCGCCCCCGCGATCACCCTCCAGGAGCGGGACGGCAAGGACCGCTACACCCTGTACGTGGCAACCGAGGGCAAGCCGTACCTCCTGCGGGTCGTCAGCAAGTCCGGCGACGAGCCCGGCGACCTCACCTTCACCGACTACGACAAGCCGGTCCCGGCCAAGGCCCCCAAGGGCAAGGTCATCGACCTGGACGAGGACTTCGGCTGACCCGGCCCGCCGGCCCGCCTCCCGGACCCCGACTCAGTCGGCGTGGAAGCGGGCCGGCGCCTTGGTGGGACTGCCGCCCGAGGGAAGCTTCTGGCCGGGGCAGGTGCTCAGGACACGCTTCATGGCGGACTGTTCGGCCGAGGTGACCCACAGGCCGTACTTCGTCTTCACGGCGACCTGGGCGGCCACATACGTGCAACGGTACGCCTTGTTGGGCGGGAGCCAGGTGGCCGTGTCACCGTCACCCTTGCCCCGGTTGGTGCCTGAATCCACCGCGAGAAGGTTGAGCGGGTCGTTGGCCAGCGCTATGCGCTTGCTGTCGTCCCACTGCTGGGCGCCCTTCTGCCATGCGTCGGACAGGGCCACGATGTGGTCCACGTCGATCTTGCTGCGCCCTCGTACGTACGGCACGTCCTCACCGGTGTACGGGTCGGGGTCGAGCACGCCGGAGGCCACTATGCAGTCGCCGTCCCGGAACTCCACGTCCTCCAGGTCGCGTTTGAGTATGTCGTCGCGGGTTATCTCCATCTCCCTGTTTTCTGCGATTCACGTGAGTGACAGCCGTGTCCTGCCGTTGTGCCTCGCCGTTATCAGTCACATCAAGAGGCACATGAGCGACATGCTCAGACAGGAGAGGGATCAATGGTGTTACGTACGGAGAAGGCCGTCTCGCCCACCACGGGAGAGGTCACCTGGTTACTCGTCGACGAGGAGACATACCGGCCTCACCCCGAGGCTCGGGAGTTCTCGCTCTACCTGCGGGGCGCCGGACGCTCACCGCAGACCCAGCGCGCCTACATTCCTCGGATCGGCCGCTTCCTCAACTGGTGCACGGGTCGCGGCACGGACTGGAAGACCGCAGGACTGAGCGACGTCACCCGATTCAAGTTCCACGTCGAGCAGACACCGACCAGGCAGGGGCAGCTGCCAACAGGGAAGACCGTCAACGCGGTCCTCACCCCCGTATGCGAGTTCCTCCGATTCTGCGCCGTTCAGGGGCATGTGGCCCATGAGGTCGCCGCACGGCTGAGCGAGCCTCGCTTCCTCACCTCGCCGCCCAGTGGCTTCGATCCGGGCGAGGGTGGCCAACATCTCATGATCAAGGCTCGTGTTCTGAAGGCACCTGAGATCGAGAAGGCGCCGGCGACGCTCACGACTCCCCAAGTCGCTCAGGTACTTGAGGCGGCTCGCACAGCTCGCGACCGGCTGCTCCTGACCGTGCTCGTCGAAGGCGGTCTGCGGATCGGTGAAGCTCTTGGGCTGCGGCGGGAAGACATGCATCTGCTGCCTGACTCCACGCATCTCGGCTGCCGAATTCGCGGCGCTCACCTGCACGTCCGGCCTCGTCAGGACAACGAGAACGGCGCACGCGCGAAGGCCGGCCGTCACCGAATGGTCCCGCTGACGCAGACGGCAGTCCATCGTTACCGCGATCACCTCGCCGAACGAGAGGAGATCGCCGAAGCCGCCGACTGCGACTACGTGTTCGTCAACCTCGTAGGCGGCGCCGTGGGTCGTCCGGTGACGTATTCCAACGCCAAACAGGTCATCGAACGGATCGGGAAGCGCTGCGGTCTCCGTGCACGCCCGCACATGATGCGGCACACGGCGGCGACCCAGTGGATTCGTAGCGGAGTCGCACCAGATGTGGTGCAAACCCTGCTGGGACACGCATCGTCGGCGAGCACCGCCGTCTATGTGCACGCCCATGACGAGGACCTCCGGGCCGCCGTCGACCGTCTCGCGCCGGAGGCCGCCCGATGACGCATGCCGCCAGCCTCGCCGTCGCCGTACCATCCGGCCGCAGTGAGCCCGAGTGGTCGGACTGGCTCTCCGGGCGCCTCGCTCCTGGTTGGCGGACAGGAGAGTGGGACCAGGGCAGAGCGCTGTTCACGGCGGACCCGAACAATCCTGCCACCAAGGTGTTCAGCTGCCTCATTGCCGCCTGCTCCACTCACGTCGCGGGCAACGGGGCCCGCTGTGACGCCTGTCGCAAGGCCCGGCTTCTCCGGGGCAACCCGGCTGACTTCGACGCGACGTATGTCCCCGTGGTGTCCCGCCGCAGGCCCAACGTCTCGGATGGAGCGTCGCCCGGAGTGTCCCAGTTCTCTCTGTCAGGGGTATCGCCAACCGTGTGCCGCGAAATGCTGTACGGACTCCAGCAGCGTGACGCGGCCGGGATCAGCCTGGTTCCCCAGCAAGTCCGCCGTATCGTGGCTGGGCTCCCCTCGGGACTCGGGTCGCTGCTGGAGCTGGGCGAAGACTTCGCCTCCGGGCTCCCGGCCGCTGCCGCCGGAGTGCTGAACGGTGTGCTGCTCCATGTCCGGCGCGCTCGCGTCGAGTTCGAGGGCGTCGACCCGACCGTTGGTGATGTCTGGGAGTGTGCGCTGGTCGGGCTGACCGCCGGGCGCGGCAGGAAGTACATCGCCGTCCACGGTGGCATCGACTTCCGGCCCGTGCGTCAGCAGTGGCTGCGGGAGTTGGTGAAGGAGTACGGCCGTACCGTCCGGCCCTGCGTTCTGGACCTGCGCCAGACGGTGTACGCAGCGAGCATCGCCTCGTCCGCCCTGGCGAACCGCGCGGACGGTGAGGCCCCGGAGCGGCTGTCGATGGCGGACATGAATGCCGTGGTGGACATGTTCCGCATCATCAAGCGTCCCGAGGACGGGCACGACTACTCAACCAGTCACCGCCGGACGCTACTGCGTTACTGGCGCGCGTTCCTTGAGTTCGCCCGCCAGGCCGGGATGATGGACCACGTGCCCGGGGGGTTCGCGTTGAACCCCCGCTTCCACACCATCGCCGCCGTCGAGGTGTCCGAGGACGACATCGGCCGGGCCGTACCGGAGCGCGTCATCGCCCAACTCGATGCGCATATCGCTCTATTGGGCACCTCGACGTCGTACGAGAGCGGCGGTTGGTCATCCGCCGGCTTCGCGCGGATGTACCAGGTGGTCTATACGGTCCTCCGTGACACCGGCCGCCGCCCCGGCGAGGTGACCAGCCTGCGCCGCGAGTGCCTTGAGCGGGTCGACGGCAAGCCCACCCTCCTCTACGACAACCACAAGCGCCGCCGTCACGGACGTAGGCTCCCCATCGCCGAGAGCACGGCCCAGGCCATCGAGGCATGGCAGAAAGAACTCGACCGGCTGCCAGCTGTACCCGCCTGCGAGCAGTGGCTTTTCCCCTCGCCGGGTCAGCGCAATCGTCCACGTCGCGGTCATTTGACCACCTCGCAATTCTGCAACAGGATCTTCCGCGACTGGGTGGACGAGCTGATCCCGGATCTTGTGGACGACCGCCTGGACGACAACGGCGAACCGCTCGCTTACGACCGCACGCAAATCGTCCCGTACGGATTCCGCCACGCGTACGCCCAGCGTCATGCTGACGCCGGAACCCGTCCGGACGTCCTCCGGGAGCTCATGGACCACCGGTCCCTGGACGTCACCATGGGCTACTACAAGGTCTCCCTGACCAGGAAACAGGAGGCGGTCAAGACGGTGGCGAGACTCGCCGTCGACCGACATGGCGCTCCGCACGGCTTCGAGGACGCCCTTGCTTACGAGGTCGAGAGCGTCGCGGTCCCCTATGGGGGCTGCACCGAACCGAGCAACGTCAAGGCCGGCGGCGGACACTGCCGCATCCGCTTCCAGTGCGCCGGCTGCGACTTCTACCGACCCGACCCCTCCTACCTCCCGGCCCTGGAACAGCAGATCGCGGACCTGCGGGCCGACAAGGAGTCCGCCCTGGCCATGGATGCCGCCGACTGGGTCGTACGCAATCTCGACGACCAGATTCGCGCGTACGCGAAGTCGGCCGACGAGATGCGTCGGAAACTCGAAGAGATGCCGCCGGAGGAACGGGCTGCAGTCGAGTCGGCCTCACGCGAACTACGCAAGGCACGCTCCGCCGCAGCGTTCTTCCCCATCCAGGCGCTGCACACGCGGAGCCCAGAGTGAAGCCGTTGCCGTCGGCAGGCGGCAACGGTCGGGACGCGCGTATCGAGCGCTTGCACGCCAGTCGTACCCGTGACAGCGAAGCCAAGACGGCACGCGCGCTGGAAGCGGTGAGCGACCTGCTCAGCTCCGGGCGCCGGATCAGCGTCGCCCAGGTCGCCCGCGAGGCATCGGTGTCTACCTGGTTCATTTACAACCAGCCCAAGGTGCACGACGCCGTCCGGGCCGGTATGACCACCCAGCGCGAGCAGGGCCTGCGAGGGCGTTCAGCACCAGGCACGCAGCCTGCATCACCTGCTGCGTTGCAGACGGAGCTTGCTCTGGCACGAGAGGAGATCAAGGACCTCAAGCGGGAACGGGACCGGCTCCGAGAGCGCGTCCGCCTGTCGCTGGGAGCCGAGATCGAAGAGGTCGACCGCAACCGCCTGGTGGAGCGCGTTCAGCAACTGGAACGCGAGAACGCCGATCTGAGAAGCCAACTATGCGCAGCTCGGGATCAGTTGAACGCTCTGAAAGGGCGACTACAGGAAGCCGAGGATGAACTCGTCGCCGCCAGAGCCGGGCTCCGACGCGCCATGCGATCGGTGCCCCCGCGGTGAACATGCACCATCTGAAATAGCTGGCCAGGGGTCTGGCATGGTGCCTGCTTTACCGTCAAGATGACGGCGGCTCAGTGTTGAGCCTGTCGGCAGGCACTCGCTCGATGCGGGTCCAGCCCCTCCAGCCACGCTCCTTCAGAATCGCCAGCACCAGTTCGGCGCCCGGTGCGGACTCCAGCATGGATGAGTCCATCAGGGCGACGAACTGATCGTCGAAGCCATCGGCCCCCACGTCGCCGGCCTCCACAGCGCGAATCATCAGGCGCTCCAGGATGTCGGCGACCTCGACGATCCGTGGATCGCCGGCCCGCCAGTCGGGCTCCCCGGTGAAGAAGCTGTAGAGCCTCACCATGTCGGGGTCGTCCAGTTCCTCGTGCTTCTTGGCGATCACGGAGTCGATCAGGTCCGGCACCTGCGCGGCGATCATGATCCAGGCATCCCGCTCCAGCTCGATATACCGCTCCCCGACGCCGAGACCGCGCAGCCGGTCGAGGTAGCCCACGACGCTCTGCGGAAGCGCCAGGTGTTCTCCGGCGGCGAGCCGGGCGAGCCGGCTGCGGGTGCCCTGCAGCCGCCGGATCTCGGCGCGCAGATCCTTGTCGATCTCCTGGACACCGCCGGCGAACTCCTCCGGGTCGGCGTCGAGGAGTTCCTGCACCCTGGCCAGCGGCACGCCTGCATCAGCCAGAGTGCGGATCCGGATCAGTCGCACGACCGCGGCGGCATCGTAGATCCGGTACCCGGACCGGTCGCGCTCGGGCTCGGGCAGCAGCCCGACCTTGTGGTAATGGCGGACCGCCCGTACCGTCACCCCGGCGTACGCCGCAAGCTGGCTGATGGTGAGCATGAGTCTCAGACTGCCTCAGGCGATCTTCCGGCGATAGGCGGCCATCGCGAAGACGTACGCCACGACGAGGATGCCGACGCACCAGGCGAGGGCGGTCCAGATGTCGTCGCCGACAGGCCGCTGGGCGAACAGGCCGCGGATCGTGTTGACGATCGACGTCACCGGCTGGTTCTCGGCGAACCAGCGCACCGGGCCGGGCATCGTCTTTGTGGGCACGAACGCCGAGCTGACGAACGGCAGGAAGATGAGCGGGTAGGCGAACGCGCCCGCTCCCTCGACCGACGACGCGGAGAGCCCGGGGATCACGGCGAGCCAGGTCAGCGCCAGGGTGAACAAGAGCAAGATGCCGGCGACCGCGAGCCATGCCGACACTCCTGCCCCCGAGCGGAAGCCCATGAGCAGAGCGACGCCCATGACGAGCACGAGCGCGATCAGGTTGGCGACCAGAGAGGTGACGACATGGGCCCACAGCACACCCGACCGCGCGATCGGCATGGACTGGAATCGCTCGAAGATCCCGCTCTTCACATCGGTGAACAGCCGGTACGCCGTGTAGGAGATGCCCGATGCGATGGTCATGAGCAGGATGCCGGGCAGCATGTAGTTCACGTACGAAACCGACCCGGTATCAATGGCGCCGCCGAACACGTAGACGAACATCAGCATCATGGCGACCGGCGTGATGGCGGTCGTGATGATGGTGTCCATGCTGCGTGTGACATGGCGCAGGGTCCGCCCCGTGAGCGCGGCAGTGTCGCTGAAGAAGTACGCGGTCATCGTTGTCCCCCAGTTGTCATGCCGGTGGCGTCGCTCTTGTCGCCGCCGCCGATGACCGAAAGGAAGATCTCCTCCAGAGTCGGCTGCTTCTCGACATACTCGACCTTGGCGGGCGGGAAGAGCTGCTTGAGCTCCGCAAGGGTGCCGTTCACGATGATCCGCCCCTGGTGGAGGATCGCGATCCGGTCGGCCAGCTGCTCGGCCTCGTCCAGATATTGTGTGGTGAGCAGCACCGTCGTTCCGTGGCCGGCGAGCTCCTTGACCGCATCCCACACCTCGATGCGCGCCTCGGGGTCGAGTCCGGCCGTCGGCTCGTCCAGGAAAATCACCGGGGAATTCCCGATGAGACTCATCGCGATGTCCAGCCGACGGCGCATCCCACCCGAATAAGTCGACACTCGCCGCGCGCCCGCCTCGCTCAGCGAAAAGCGCCTCAGCAGGTTACCCGCAATCGCGCCCGGGTCCTTGAGGTGGCGCAGCCTGGCCACGAGGGCGAGGTTCTCCCGACCGCTGAGGATTTCATCGACGGCCGCGAACTGCCCGGTGAGACTGATGGACTCCCGCACGTCCGCCGCTTGCGTGGCGACGTCGAAGCCGTTGACGCTCGCCGTCCCCGCGTCGGCCTTCAGGAGCGTGGCGAGGATCCTCACGGTCGTGGTCTTGCCCGCCCCGTTGGAGCCGAGCAGGGCGAAGATGCTGCCCGACGCCACGTCGAAGTCCACACCGCGCAGCACTTCGAGCTTCCCGTACGACTTCTCCAGACCTCGCACGCGCATCGCCGGACCGGCGATCGTTTGGGCCGTCATGGTCATCTGCCTCCTTTGCGGAGCTGTTCCACGCGTCTGCGTGGACACCCCTGCCGGAAGGATGGGGGGTTGACCCAGCGTCAAGGTCAAGCCGGCTCCGACGGCGGCATCCGTCTCCTGCTTGTTCTGACGAACCCGAAGCCAACCGCTGACAAAGGATCTACTCCTCAGATGCCGTCCACGACCAGCGCGGGCACCCGGAAGACGGTCACAGCCGCCCTCTCAACCGCCGCACTGCCGCAGCATCATCTGTTTGTCCGCAGCCGTCACCGGCATCTCGTACTTGATGGCGACCTGGGCAAAACGGACCGCGTAGGCGCAGCGGATCGGCTTGTTCGGCGGGAGCCAGGAGGCGGGGCCGGAGTCGCCCTTGGCCGAGTTGGCCCGACCTTCGACCGGGATCAGATTGAGCACGTCGTTCGCGAGTTGCTTGCGCTTGGCCTCCTGCCAGCGCGAGGCGCCCATCTGCCAGCTGTAGGACAACGGCACCACGTGGTCTATCTGAACCTCGGCGGCCTTCTGCTTGCGCCACTCGATGGTCGTCCCGGTGTACGGGTCGTGCAGCGTCATCGCGATGACCACACAGTCGGAGCCAGCTCGGAAGCGAAGGTTCTGGCCATCACGATGAATGAGATCGTTTCGCGTGTCACACCCGTTCCTGGCCAACGGCACCCCGTCGGCAGTGTCCATCCAGGCGTACCCGAACTTGTCGCGGGCGTAGCCCGTCTTGGGACCCCGCCCCTTCGTGGACAACTCCTCGATGAGCTTTCGGGCCGCTGCCTTGTCCGCGTCCGTCGTCACGGGTGCGAGTCCCGGTTTCGTACCCTCTGGATTCTTGAGCGGACTGACCGCCCGTCCGTGCGCTGCAGTGGGTCCTGCCCCCGTCGAGGAACTGTCGTCGCCGAGACCCTCGCATCCCGAGACGAGCAGCACGGCAGCTGCCAACATCGTCGCCGGACGGAAGAAGCGAGCGTTCCCAACAGCCCTGTGCCTCACGTCCCTCTCAGTAAGCACAGCTCACCACTCCCCGCGTAAGCTGCGCAAACACCTCAGTCATCCGGCGAACGATAGAGATAACGCGGGTGTCGCAGCTGTTGGAGTCCGTGTCGGCCCAGGGGCTGCCGAACTCGCCGCGGTCGTAGTTGCTCCTGGGCGCCCGCCCCTTGACGGTCAGCGCCTCGGCGGCGGCCATCGCGGCGCCGCCCCCGCCGGGGTTCTCCTGCGGTCCGGACGATCCCTGCCCCTGTGTGTCCAGCTCGCAACCGCTCACGGCGACGAGCACCAGAGCGACGGTGGCGACCCCACCCCTCCAACGCACCACGCGACACCCCTTCTTCAAGTCCCGTACGTTCCCCGCACTCACGCGGTCCTGCGTGGGGTTCCCCGTCTCCCCCGCACGACACCGTAGCCACCGTCGAGCGGCCGTACGGATACTCTCGGCCAGGAGAGCAGGGGCACATGTTCGCCTGCAAGTCAACGCAAACGAACATGCAGCCCTCCTGCCCCATCAGTCGTTCGGCATGCCGCACGCGCAACTAGCGCGGTCATTCCAGCAGTTCAGAGAGGCTTGCATCCCCACTGGCGCAAGCGTTGCGACGAAGGCGGCATTCAAACACGTTCACACTCTTGACACGCCTCCACCGCAAGCATTCTTATGTGCTGCACCGTTAGTTTCAGCCATCTTTTGGTTGAACTCGTGCTGTCCTGTCGTGAATGGAATCCCCGATGCGTCGTGTTTGGCTCTTCGTGCTTGCCGTGCTGATAGGTCTACTCCCGCAAACCCTTCTCACGGGCACCGCGCACGCGGCTGGTGTCACCATCCCCAACGCCACCCAGTTCACGGACACCACGGGCGCGGTCGTGCACGCCCACGGTGGTGGCGTGATCAAGGTCGGCTCGTTCTACTACTGGTTCGGCGAGAACCGGAACGAGGACAACACCTTCCGGTACGTCTCCGCCTACCGGTCGGCCGACCTCAAGACGTGGGAGTTCCGACGCCATGTCCTGACCCAGGCCACGGACCCGGAGCTGGCCGTCGCCAACATCGAACGCCCCAAGGTCATCTTCAACAGCGCCACCGGCAAGTTCGTGATGTGGATGCACAAGGAGAACGGCAGCGACTACACCCAGGCCCGCGCCGCCGTCGCCGTCTCCGACACCGTCGACGGCGACTACACCTGGCAGGGCAGCTTCCGGCCGCTCGGCCACATGTCCCGCGACATCACCGCCTACGTCGACGACGACGGCACGGGTTACATGATCTCCGCCGCCCGCGAGAACCGTGACCTGCACATCTATCGTCTCAGCCCCGACTACCTCACCGTCGAGAGCCGGGTCCAGTTGCTGTGGCCGGGCCAACTGCGTGAGGCGCCCGCCCTGTTCAAGCGCAACGGCGTGTACTTCCTGCTCACCTCCGGTGCCACCGGCTGGCGGCCCAACCAGCAGATGTACTCCACCGCGACCAGCATCACCGGGACCTGGAGCGGCCTGCAGAACGTCGGTGACTCCACCGCGTACGGCTCCCAGACCACGTTCGTCCTGCCGGTACAGGGCACGGGCGGCACCGAGTACCTGTACATGGGCGACCGCTGGGGCAACTCCTTCAACCAGAACGTGAACGCCTCCCAGTACGTGTGGCTGCCCCTGGAGTTCCCGACGTCCACCACGATGACCATGGACTGGTTCCCGCAGATCAGCATCGACACGGCCGCCGGCAAGGTGGACGGCGTCGGCGGGCCGTGGGAGGCGCTCGCCGCGCGGCACAGCGGCAAGTGCCTCGACATGCCGAACAAGTCCGTGGAGAACGGCACCCAGTTCGTCCAGTACACCTGCAACGGCGGCACCAACCAGGCCTACTGGTTCAAGGACCTGGGCACCGGATACGTGCAGCTCATGGCCAAGCACAGCGGCAAGTGCGTGGACGTGGCCAACAACTCCACCGCCAACGGCAACCCGATCATCCAGTGGCCCTGCGGCACCGGCGCCAACCAGCAGTGGCAGCTCCAGGACGCCGGGGACGGGTACGTCCGTCTGGTCTCCCGGCTGAGCGGCAAGTGCCTCGACATCAGCGACGCCTCCACCGCCGACGGCGCCAAGCTGATCCAGTGGACCTGCGGCACCGGCACCAACCAGCAGTTCAAGCGCGGAGCCTGATCACACGGCTGATCACACGGAGCCTGATCACGCGCAGCCCTCGTGTCCCACCCGCCGCGGCCCCGACCGGAGTTCTTCCGGTCGGGGCCGCGGTACTCACGACCCCAGGATCGACGCCAGGAACTCCCCGGTCCACCCCAGCAGCTCCCGGCCGACCAGCGGCTTCCCGCCCACCTTCGCCGTCTTCGGGCGGGGCACCAGCACCTGGTGGACGGCCGGCTTGATGACCGTTCCCGGATACAGCCGCTTGAGGCGCAGCTCCTGCGACTCCCGCAACTCCACGGGAGCGAACCGGATGTTGGTGCCCTGGAGGACGATCTCCCCCACGCCGCAGGCGCGGGCGAGCATGCGCAGCCCGGCGACCAGCAGCAGGTTCTCCACCGGCTCGGGCAGCTTGCCGTAGCGGTCGACGAGTTCCTCGCGCACCGCCGCGACGTCGGCCTCGTTGTTGACGGACGCGATGGCCCGGTAGGCCTGGAGCCGCAGCCGCTCGCCGGGGGCGTAGTCGTGCGGGACGTGTGCGTCGACCGGCAGCTCGATCTTGACCTCGAGCGGCGGCTCCTCCTCGATCTCGCCGGTCTCCAGCTGGCGCCGGTAGTCCGCGACGGCCTCGCCGACCATACGGACGTAGAGGTCGAAGCCGACGCCCGCGATGTGGCCGGACTGTTCGCCGCCCAGCAGGTTGCCCGCGCCCCGGATCTCCAGGTCCTTCATCGCCACGTACATGCCCGCGCCCATCTCCGTGTGCTGGGCGATGGTGGCGAGGCGTTCGTGGGCGGTCTCCGTCAGGGGCTTCTCGGGCGGGTAGAGGAAGTACGCGTAGCCGCGCTCCCGGCCTCGTCCCACGCGGCCCCTGAGCTGGTGCAGCTGGGACAGGCCGAAGTTGTCGCCGCGCTCCACGATCAGCGTGTTGGCGTTCGAGATGTCGATGCCCGACTCCACGATCGTCGTCGAGACGAGGACGTCGAACTTCTTCTCCCAGAAGTCGACGACGACCTGTTCCAGAGCCTGTTCCGACATCTGGCCGTGGGCGGTCGCGATCCTCGCCTCCGGGACGATCTCGCGCAGCCGGGCCGCCGCACGGTCGATCGACTCCACCCGGTTGTGGATGTAGAAGACCTGGCCCTCGCGCAGGAGTTCGCGGCGGATGGCCGCGCCGATCTGCTTCTCCTCGTACGGGCCGACGAAGGTGAGCACCGGGTGGCGCTCCTCCGGCGGGGTGGTGATCGTCGACATCTCCCGGATGCCCGTGACCGCCATCTCCAGGGTCCGGGGGATCGGGGTGGCCGACATCGTGAGTACATCGACGTTGGCGCGCAGCTTCTTGAGCTGCTCCTTGTGTTCGACGCCGAAGCGCTGCTCCTCGTCGACGATGACCAGACCCAGGTCCTTGAACTTCGTCTCGGAGGAGAAGAGGCGGTGGGTGCCGATGACGATGTCGACCGCCCCTTCGCGCAGGCCCTCCAGGGTGGCCTTGGCCTCGGTGTCGGTCTGGAAGCGGGACAGGGCCCGGACGTTCACCGGGAACTGCGAGTACCGCTCGCTGAACGTGCCGAAGTGCTGCTGCACCAGCAGCGTCGTGGGCACCAGCACGGCCACCTGCTTGCCGTCCTGGACGGCCTTGAAGGCGGCCCGGACCGCGATCTCCGTCTTGCCGTAGCCGACGTCGCCGCAGATCAGACGGTCCATGGGGACCGTCTTCTCCATGTCCTCCTTGACCTCGGCGATCGTGGTCAGCTGGTCGGGGGTCTCCGCGTACGGGAAGGCGTCCTCCAGTTCGCGCTGCCATGGGGTGTCCGCACCGAACGCGTGACCGGGCGCCGCCATCCGGGCCGAGTACAGCTTGATCAGGTCGGCGGCGATCTCCTTGACCGCCTTCTTGGCCCGCGCCTTGGTCTTCGTCCAGTCGGCGCCGCCCAGGCGGTGCAGGGTGGGCGCCTCGCCACCGACGTACTTGGTGATCTGTTCGAGCTGGTCGGTGGGGATGTAGAGGCGGTCACCGGGCTGGCCGCGCTTGGCGGGGGCGTACTCGACGACCAGGTACTCGCGGGTCGCGCCCTGCACGGTCCGCTGGACCATCTCGATGTAGCGGCCGACGCCGTGCTGCTCGTGGACGATGTAGTCGCCCGCCTCCAGGGTGAGCGGGTCGATGGTCTTGCGGCGGCGGGCGGGCATCCGGGCGCCGTCCTTGCCGGCCGCCTTCTGGCCGGAGAGGTCGGTCTCCGTGAGGACCGCCAGCTTGAGGGCGGGGTCGATGAAGCCGTAGTCGATCGAGCCGCACGCCACATGCACGACGGACGGGGCGATCCGCCCCAGGTCGGCCTCCAGACGGGCCGCGATCCCCTCGCCGCCCAGGACCTCGACCGTGCGGGCGGCCGGCCCGTGGCCCTCCGTCACGAAGACCGTGCGCCAGCCGTCGGCGAGCCAGCCCTTGGTGTCCGCGAGCGCCTTGGCGGTGTCGCCGCGATAGGTCTCGGGCGCGTGCATGCCCAGCTTGAGGGTGTCGGCCGCCGCGTCAGCGGCGTATGTGTCCGTCAGTTCCTCGTCGGCCGCGAACGGCGACACCGACCACCACATCATGTCCAGCTCACGCGCCCGGTGCCGCACGTCCGCGATGGACCAGAGCGAGGCCGCGCCGACGTCGATGGGCGCCTCGCCGCCCCCGGCGGTGGCCGCCCACGACGCCTGCAGGAACTCCTGCGAGGTGGCCACCAGGTCCGCCGCGCGCGTGCGCACCCGCTCCGGGTCGCACACCACCGCCATGGCGCCCTTCGGCAGGACGTCGATCAGCAGTTCCATGTCGTCGACGAGGACCGGAGCGAGGGATTCCATGCCTTCGACGGCGATGCCTTCGGCGATCTTGCCCAGGAGTTCGCCGAGTTCCGGATGGCGTTCGGCCAGGACACGCGCGCGCTCACGTACGTCGTCCGTGAGGAGGAGTTCACGGCACGGCGGTGCCCACAGGCCGTGCTCGGCGACCTCGAGGGAGCGTTGGTCGGCGACCTTGAAGTACCGGATCTCCTCGATGTCGTCGCCCCAGAACTCCACCCGGAGGGGGTGCTCCTCGGTCGGCGGGAACACGTCCAGGATGCCGCCGCGTACGGCGAACTCGCCGCGCTTCTCGACCAGTTCGACCCGCGAGTACGCGGCAGCCGCCAGCGCCTCGACCGTACGGTTCAGGTCGGCGGTCCCGCCCGAGCGCAGCGCGACGGGCTCCAGGTCGCCCAGGCCCTTGACCTGGGGCTGGAGGACCGAGCGGACGGGCGCGACGACCACCGACACCGGGCCGGTCTCCGGGTCGTCCGGGCTCGGGTGGGTCAGACGGCGCAGTACGGCGAGACGGCGGCCGACGGTGTCACTGCGCGGGCTGAGGCGCTCGTGCGGGAGGGTCTCCCACGCCGGGTACTCCACCACGCCCTCCGGGGGCAGGAGCGAGCGCAGGGCCGCCGTCAGGTCCTCGGCCTCGCGACCCGTCGCCGTCACGGCGAGTACGGGGCGGCCGGTGTCGCGGGCCAGGGCGGCCACCGCGAAGGGGCGGGCGGCCGGTGGGCCCACCAGGTCGACGTGGGTACGGCGGCCGTCGGCCGCCGCCCTGATCGCTTCGGCGAGGGGGGCGTCCTTGACTACGGCGTCTAGCAGACCGTGAAGGCTCATTCGGGGCGTTTCCCGTCCGGGTGGGCAAGGTGGGGGGCTGTTGGCTTGGGTGGCTTGAACTGGCCGTGGGGCTGGCTTGGGGTGCTTGAGGCTGGTTGTGGGGCTGCGGTTCGGGGGAGCCGGGGGCAACACGAACGCCCGGACTCGTGTGACGGGCCGGGGGTGTCCAGGGTACGACGAGCGGTGTGGGGGGTGTGGACGTGTTGTGTCTCGCCTCCGCCGCCCCTGCCTGTCCCCCGTAGAAGGGCTGCGCCCCTTCGACACCCCGGCGCGGGTCCGGGTGGGGGTTGCTCGCGCAGTTCCCCGCGCCCCTGAGAAGCAGGGGCTGCGCCCTCTGCTTCTCAGGGGCGCCTAGTCTTTTGAGGCACGCCGTCACACCTCCCCCATCCGAACGTGAGCCCCTATGGTCCCGAGCGCCCCCTCCACGCATCCCTCGGCGCTCATACCCGCCCCGGTCACGTCGGCGGGCTCGCCCACGCGTCCTGGCCGGCGGTTCCTCCTCGCGGGCCGGGAGCCGTACGTGCTCGCGGTCGTGCTGTTCGCGGCGTACGCGGCCGTGTCGGTCGGGCGGTTCCGGCGGATGGGGACCCGCTCGTACGACCTGGGCATCTACGAGCAGGCGGTGCGGGCGTACGCGCACTTCCAGACGCCGATCGTCGAACTGAAGGGGCCGGGCTACAACGTTCTCGGGGACCACTTCAGTCCGGTCACCATGCTGCTCGCGCCCTTCTACCGGGTGTTCCCCTCCCCGGTGACCCTGCTCGTCGTCCAGGCGGCGCTGTTCGCGGTGTCGGCGATACCCGTGACGCGGGTGGCGACACGGCTGCTCGGGCGGGCACGGGGACTCGCGCTGGGGGTGGCGTACGGGCTGTCGTGGGGGCTGCAGAAGGCCGTGGACTTCGACTTCCACGAGATCTGCTTCGCGGCCCCGCTGATCGCGTTCTCGCTGGAAGCCCTGCTGCGGCACCGGTGGCGCGCGGCGCTGCTCTGGGCGCTGCCGTTGGTGCTGGTCAAGGAGGACCAGGGGCTGACGCTCGCGGTCATCGGGGTGGTGGTCGCGCTGCGGGCCCGGCGGCACGGTTCGCCGCGTGCGGTGCCGTACGCCCTCGCGGTCGCCTCGTTCGGCACGGTCGCCACGCTGCTCGCCTTCACCATGATCATCCCGGCCTTCAACACGAGCGGCGGCTCCGACTACCTGGCCAAGGTCGGCGGCGCCGGTCCCTTCGACGGTCTGGACGTCAAGATCCGTACCGTCCTGTGGCTACTGATCCCGACCAGCGGACTGCTCGCCCTGCGCTCCCCCCTGCTTCTGGCCGTCCTGCCCACCCTCGGCTGGCGGTTCGTCTCCTCCGACCACCACTACTGGGGCACGGACTGGCACTACAGCGCCGTTCTGATGCCGATCGTCACCCTCGCGCTGGTCGACGCGCTCACCACCGCCCGTCACAGCCCCCGCCCGTGGCTGCGCTCGTACGCCCTGCATCTGCCCACCGCGGTCACCGCCGCCTCGCTCGCGCTGACGACCGCGCTGCCGCTGGGCACCCTGACCCAGGCCGACGCCTACCGCGTCCCGGACCGGGTCAGGGCCGTGGAGAAGCTGCTGGGCACCATCCCGGACGGGGCCACCGTCGAGTCCAACATCGGCCCCATCAGCCGGCTGACCTCCCGCTGCCGCGTCTTCTGGATCGGCCGGACCAAGGGCCTCGCGCCGGACTACATCGTCTTCAACAACGCCTCGGGCTGGGTCAAGGACGTCCCCGGGTACGCCCGTCAGCTGCATCCGCGGGCCCGGTACGAACTGAAGGGCGTCATCCAGGGTTATGTCCTTTTGGGGCGCATCTGAGAAAAGGGAGATGCGGAATATAGAATTCATTTTCCCACCGCCCGAAAGGACAATAGCCCGCACTTACCCGACGTGTCATCGTTGCAATCGCTTCCAGCAGCCGAGCAGAAAAGGAAAGCAGCCTTGACCACGTTACGCAGAGCAATTCCCGGAGCCGCCCTTTCGGGAGTCCTCCTTCTCACCGGTGCCGCACCCGCCCTGGCCGGTCCCGCCCGGTCGGACGGCGCACCGTCCACGCAGGCCGCCGCCGCGGCCCCGACCAAGGCACAGAGGCTCGCGAAGCTGAAGACGGTGACGGGGGACTCGTCCGCCTCCCAGACCAAGTGGTACACGGCGCTCGGTCAGCACCGGACGAACAAGCAGGCAATCAAGAAGTACAAGTTCAACTGGGACACCGACTACTGCTCCTGGGCACCGGAGAAAATCGCGGGCGGGTACGACTTCTCGTTCGCGTGCTATCGGCATGACTTCGGGTACCGCAACTACAAGAAGATCGCGGGCAAGGCCGCGTTCAAGCGGTCCCACAAGCTCCGGATCGACAAGGCGATGCTCGGCGATATGAACCGGGCCTGCGGCCAGAGGTTCTGGGCCGACCCCCTGACGCCCGCCGCGCGCAAGAAGGCCAAGGCGGCCTGTCTGAAGACGGCGAAGAAGTACTACTCGGCCGTCCGCTCCTTCGACTGAGAACGACGTCCGGCGGGGCGTGGCATCACTGCCCACGCCCCGCCGGCCCCCCGGCCCATGCCCCGCCGCGCTACTCCGTCGCGATCGCGTTGAGTACGTTCATCCGTCCCGCCCTGAAGGCGGGGATCAGTGCCGCGAACAGTCCGACGAACGCCGAGCCGATGAACACCCCGATGATGGTCGGCCACGGAATGTCCAGGACTTTCAGGCCCTCCAGGGCGAGGAGCCTCTGGGCGGTCGCGCCCCAGCCCATCCCCAGACCCAGCCCCAGCAGCGCGCCGAACAGGGCGATCACCACGGACTCCAGCCGGATCATGCGGCGCAGCTGGCGGCGGGAGAGGCCGATGGCCCGCATGAGGCCGATCTCCCGGGTGCGCTCGACCACCGACAGGGCCAGGGTGTTCACGACGCCGAGGACCGCGACGATGATCGCCAGGGCCAGCAGACCGTAGACCATGCTGAGCAGCTGGCCGACCTGGTCCTTCAGGTTCTGCTTGTAGTCGGTCTGGTCCATGACCTTGACCGTGGGATCCTTGGAGACGGCGGTCTTGAGCGCGGCGTACGCCCGGTCCTTGCCGCCCTCGTCCGCCTTGGCCAACAGGGCCGTGTCCAGCGGCAGCCGCTCGGCCGGCACATGACGCTCGACCGTCGTGATGCTGGTGTACATCGCGCCCTGGTCGAGCCCCGTGTCGTCCGAGGTGATGGCCGCGACCCTCAGCTCGGCCGTGCGGCCCCCGGTGAAAGCGACGGTCAGTGTGTCGCCGACCTTCACGCCCGCCTTCTCGGCGAACTCGGAGCCGACGGACATCGCGTTGTCGCCGTACGCGGCCGACAGGTCACCGGAGAGCGTCTCGCGGCGCAGGTCCTCGGCGTAGGTGGACTCGGCGGCGAGCATCTGACCCGACTGGGACGTGCCGTCCGGCGCGGTCACCTCGGCCGGTGTCTCCTTCAGACGGGTGACGTGGCCGAGGCCCGGGACTCCTTCCACCGCCTTGACCGTGGCGGGATTGATCGGCTTGCCGCCGTCGCCCGCCATGATGATGAAGTCGGCGCCGACCGACCTGTCCAGCTCGTCGGTGGCGGAGGTCACCATGGACGAGCCGACCACGGAGAGGCAGGCGACCAGGGCCAGGCCGATCATCAGGGCCGCTCCGGTGGCGCCCGTGCGGCGCGGGTTGCGCAGCGCGTTGCGCTCGGCCATGCGGCCGACCGGGCCGAAGGCCCGCAGCAGCACGGCGCTGAGCACGCGGACGACACCGCCCGCGAGGAGCGGGCCGATCACCACGAAGCCGATGAGGCTGAGGACGATGCCCGCGCCCAGAACCAGCGAGCCCTCGCTCGCCTTGTCCGCGGTGGCGGCCAGATAGAGCGCGAAGGCACCGGCGCCGGCGAGGACCAGGCCCACCAGGCCCCGTACGAGTCCGGCCCTGCCGTCCGCCGGAGTGCCGGCGTCGCGCAGTGCGGCCATCGGGGAGATCTTGCCGGCACGGCGGGCGGGCAGATAGGACGCGAGGACCGTGACGACGATGCCCAGCAGCAGGCCGATGGCCGGGGTCGTCCACCGCACCGTCAGGTCGCGGGTGGACAGTTCCATGCCCACGGCCGACATGAGTTTCATCAGTCCGACCGCGAGGCCGACGCCCGCGCCGACACCCACCGCCGAGCCCAGGACGCCGAGCAGGGTCGCCTCGACGAGCACCGACCGGTTGACCTGGCCGCGGGAGGAGCCGACGGCGCGCATCAGACCGATCTCGCGGGTGCGCTGGGCGACCAGCATCGAGAACGTGTTGATGATCAGGAAGACGCCGACGAGGAACGCGATCCCGGCGAAGCCGAGCATCCCGTACTTGATCACGTTCATGAACTCGTCGACGTCGCTGCGGTTGGCGTCCGCGGTCTCCGCTTGCGTCCGGACCTTGTACGACGCCTCCTGCGCCGCCAGAACCGAGCTGACGTTCCGCTTCAGCTGAGTGTCGCTGACGCCGGCCGCGGCGGCGACGTTGATCTGGGTGAACCGGCCGGTGGCGCCGAGGAGTTCGCGCTGCGCGGTGGCGGTGTCGTAGAAGACGACGGCTGCACCGGGATTGGTCACCTTGAAGGAGGCGACGCCGACGATCCGGGCGGTGATGTCACCACTGGCGGTGATGGTGCGCAGCTCGTCGCCGAGCTTCAGGCCGTGCTTGTCGGCGGTGTCGGCGTCGACCATCACCTCGGTCGGGCCGCGCGGGGCGTGGCCGGAGGTGATCTCCATCGAACGCAGGTCGTTCTTCGTCCAGTTGCCAGCGATGGTCGGGGCGCCGGTCGAGGACCCCATGTTCTCGTTCTCGCTGTTCACTACGGTCACGTCCATCGAACCGACCACGCCCTCGGCGGACTCGACGCCCTCCGCCGAGGCCACCCGCTTCACCAGAGAGGCGGGCAGCGACTCGGGCCTGCCGGTCCGCGAGACCTCGTCGTCCTTCTCACCGCTGTCCACGGAGACCGTGACGTCGGAGGCGGTGGCAGCGAACAGCTTGTCGAACGTCGTCCCCATCGTGTCGGTGAAGACGAGGGTGCCCGTCACGAACGCCACCGACAGCATGACCGCGATGGCCGACAGCGCCATCCGTCCCTTGTGCGCGAAGAAGTTGCGCATCGAGGTCTTCATGACGGTCATGACGTACGCCCCCGGGCGTCGAAGTCCTTCATACGGTCGAGGACGGCTTCGGCGGTCGGCTTGAACATCTCGTCGACGATCCGGCCGTCGGCCAGGTAGAGCACGCGGTCCGCGTACGAGGCGGCCACCGGGTCGTGGGTGACCATGACGATGGTCTGGCCCAGCTCGTCGACCGACCTGCGCAGGAAGCCGAGCACCTCGGCGCCGGCCCGCGAGTCCAGGTTGCCGGTCGGCTCGTCACCGAAGATGATCTCCGGCCGGGCGGCCAGCGCCCGGGCGACGGCGACACGCTGCTGCTGGCCGCCGGAGAGCTGGGTGGGCCGGTGCTTGAGCCGGTCGGAGAGCCCGACGGTGTCGACGACCCTCCCCAGCCACTCCTTGTCCGGCTTCCGCCCGGCGATGTCCATGGGCAGGGTGATGTTCTCTATCGCGTTCAGCGTCGGCAGCAGGTTGAACGCCTGGAAGATGAACCCGATCCGGTCCCGGCGGAGCTGGGTGAGCTTCTTGTCCTTCAGCCCGGTGATCTCGGTGTCGTCGAGGTGGATCTGACCGCTCGTCACGGTGTCGAGTCCGGCGAGGCAGTGCATGAGGGTGGACTTGCCGGATCCCGAGGGACCCATGATCGCGGTGAACTGGCCCCGCGCGATGTCCACGTCCACATGGTCGAGGGCGACGACACGGGTCTCACCGGACCCGTACGCCTTGATGACCTGCCGCGCCCGCGCGGCAACGGCCGTAGTCCCTCCAGTACCCCCGTGCCTGGTGATGGTTACAGCCGATGTCACGGTATGTCTCCTAAGTCGGTCAGCGAATGAGCCGTACGAAGCGACGTGCCAGATCGTGCGACGTGCCAGATCGTGCGAGGTGCCGAGTCGTACGAGGTGCTGTGTCGATGAGTCTGGTGCCCGCAGGGGGTCCGGCGCGCTGGTGCCCAGCGCAGTCTTCTGCTGGGGAAAACCCCACCCCCACCGCTCCGGTGCGCCGCCCCCCAGCGGCGTAAAGCCAGACTAAGGACGGGAGGCATCCCCTCTCGTCCTCCGGCGGTACCAGCCCTCCCCCAGCCGTAGTACGGAGGTACCCCTAGGGGATCTCGCCCGCCGGGAGGAGACGGCCTCGGGGTTCGCCTCCTCCCTCGTGCGACCAGACTGCACCCTGCCGTGGCGTGAGGGTCAATGGCATGGTGGTCGGCGGCAGATAGGTGCAAGGGGAAGGAATCCGGTGGGCGACACGCGACCCGCGATACGCGACTCTGCGGAGCACACCGGAACCGGCCGTCGAGGAGCCGTCACGGCCGCCCTCATGCTGGCCATGGGGCTGGCCGCGCTGGACTCCACGATCGTCTCGACCGCCGTACCGCAGATCGTCGCCGACCTCGGTGGCTTCTCCGTCTTCTCCTGGCTGTTCTCGGGCTATCTGCTGGCCGTCACCGTCACCCTCCCCGTCTACGGCAAGCTCTCGGACACCTTCGGCCGCAAACCGGTCCTGATCGTCGGGGCGGTCCTGTTCCTGCTGGGCTCGCTGCTGTGCGCGCTGGCCTGGAACATGGCATCCCTGATCGCCTTCCGGATCGTCCAGGGCCTCGGCGGAGGGGCGCTCCAGGGCACGGTGCAGACGCTGGCGGCGGATCTGTATCCGCTCGAAGAACGCCCGAAGATCCAGTCCAAGCTGTCGACGGTGTGGGCGGTGTCGGCGGTGGCGGGCCCCGGGGTGGGCGGGGTGATCGCCGCCTACGCGGACTGGCGCTGGATCTTCCTCATCAACCTCCCGCTCGGGGCGGTGGCGCTGTGGCTGCTGGTCCGTCATCTGCACGAGCCCCGGCGGGAGTCGGGCAGCCGGCCGCGTATCGACTGGGCCGGCGCACTGACGATCTTCGCCTGTGGGGGTGCCCTGCTGACCGCGCTGGTGCAGGGCGGGGTCGCGTGGGACTGGCTCTCCTGGCCCTCGACAACCCTGCTGGGCACGGGAGTCGCCCTCATCGCGGCGCTGATGCTGATCGAGCGCCGCGCCGCCGAACCGATCATCCCCGGCTGGGTGTGGCGCCGCCGCACGATCGCGGCGGTGAACCTGGCCCTCGGCGCGCTGGGCCTGCTGATGGTCGCGCCCACCGTCTTCCTCGCCACCTACGCCCAGTCGGTGCTGGGCCTGGCGCCGGTGGCCGCCGGTTTCGTCGTCTCGATCTGGACCCTGAGCTGGCCGGTGTCGGCGGCCCTGAGCCAGCACGTCTACCGCCGTATCGGCTTCCGCGACACGGCCTTGCTGGGCATGGCGGCGGCAGCGGCCCTCCTCTTCACGTTCCCCCTCCTCCCCTACCCCGGGGAGGCATGGCAACCGACCCTGCTCATGCTGCTCCTCGGAGCCGCGCTGGGCCTCTTCCAACTGCCCTTGATCATCGGCGTCCAGTCCACGGTGGAGTGGGAGGAGCGGGGCACCGCCACCGCCTCCATCCTCTTCTGCCGCCAGACGGGCCAGACCCTGGGCGCGGCGGCCTTCGGCGCGGTCGCCAACGGGGTGCTGGCGTCCCGGCTGGGGGGCGGCGCGGGCGACCTGGACGCCGTCACCCACTCCCTCGACGCCGGTGTCGCCGCCGAGCCGGTCCGCCGAGCCGTGGCGGACGCGGTCGACGCCGTGTACCTGGGCGCGGCGTGCGCGGCGACGGTGGCGTTCGCGGTACTGCTGGTGGTGGCGCCGCGACGGTTTCCGGTACTCAAGTGAGGCCCCTCTCACAGCCACTCACCGCTGACACACACTCACCACGCCACGTCGCTACTCCGGCGCGTGACCGGTCAACGCGGAGAGACTGCTGCGTACGTGGTCCATCTGCGCCCGCAGCTCGTCCCACCGCTCCCCGTGCTCCCGCAACACCCGTTCGGTCTCCCGTACCGCCCACTCCTCGCGCCGCCGGGCGTCCGCGAGTGCCTCGGCGGCACGGTCCTCGGCCTCGGCCTCCATCTGGGCCGCGACCTCCTCCGCCTCGGCGAGGGCCCGCTCCGCGTCGGCGAGCTCTGCCTCCGCGCGGGCGAGGCGTTCGGCGTGCACGGCGTCGAAGGCGGCCTCGCGCTCGGCGACGCCCCGCTCGATGTCGGCCACCCGGTCGTCGAACTCCTTGTCGAGTTCGGCGAGCATCCCGTCGGCCCGCTCCCGCATCTCCCGCAGGGCACCCAGGGCCTCGCCACGCCTCTCCTTCACAAAGCGCCGGGCCGCGATCCGCAGGTCGTCGGCCTCGGCCTGCGCGGCCAGCAACCGCTGCTGTGCCCGCTCCTCGGCCTCGCCGCGCACCTCGTCCGCGTACGCCTGCGCGGCACCCCGCAGCCGCTGCCCGGCCTCCTCCGCGTCGGCGACGATCCGCCGGGCGTCCTCGCGCCCGCCCTCACGGACGGCCTCGGCCACCTCCTCGCCGAGTTCGAACAGTTCCCGGGCCCGGCCACCGAGCGCCTCGTAGGTCTGCGGGACCAGACCGTCGACCGTCTCCCGCAGCCGGGCGAGTTCCGCGCCCATCTCCCGGGCCAGCACGGTCAACCGGGCGGCCCGCTCCCACGCCGCGTCCCGGTCCCGCCAGAGCGTCGCCGCGCAGGCGTCGACCTGGTCGATGCGGTAGCCACGCCGTACGACGTCGAACTCGAAGCCATGGGGTGCCGTCGGTGCGCTGCTCATGCTGGGCCCTCTCCGCCGGACGCACACGAAATGATGATTTCGCGCATATCTTGATGTATCGGGCAGAAGTGTTCATAACGCGACACTCCGCGCAGAGGGCACGGGACGAGAAGGCAGGGCGCACGAAAAAGGGCCCGGACCGGTCGTACGAGACCGGGCCGAGCCCTTGCGCCAAGCCGGCGGCGCGGCGGCCGTCAGCCGCGACGGATCACAGCAACCCGTCCCACATCTGCTCCAGCAGCACCGACCACCAGCTCTCCGGCGAGGCCAGCGCCGCCGGGTCGAGCGCCGCCAGCTGCGCCTGGAAGTCGACGGTCCAGCGACCTGCCTGCTCCTGGTTCAGACCGAAACGAAGCCGCCACATCCGGCCGAGCAGAGCGAGGCAGCGCGCGAACTCGGGCAGGCCCGTGTTCACGAACTGCGGCGGCACGGGCGCACCGCCCGGCCCCGCCTCCACCGGCACCGCCACGATGTTCGCCGTGCCGTACTGCACACACAGCGCCTTGCCGAAGTCGCTGCCCATCACCAGGTACGAGCCCGCGTCCGCCGCCGGCTGCACACCGCGCTCCTGCGCCAGCTCCGCCAGCGTCGGCACCGGGCGGCCCGGCTGCGCCTGCGCCCAGAAGAACGGGCCCATGTCGACGGGCAGTCCGGCCACAACGAGCGTGTGCGCCACGATCGGCGGCACACCCTGCCGCGACACCGCCTGCTGGTCGAACCGGAACACGCCCGGCCCGAACACCGCCGCCAGCTCCTGCCCGATCCCCTCCGGCGGGATCGGCGGCGCCGGCTGCACCGGCGGCAACGGCGCCCGCACCGGAGCGAGCCGCGCCGGACCGTCCGCTACCTGGTGCAACTCACCCTGGTGCGCGATGAGCTGGGCCATACCCTGCTGCCTGCTCGCATGGTCCTTGCCGTACGGGGCGATGGAGGTGATGCGCGCGTTCGGCCACTGCTCGCGGATCATCCGCGCGCAGTACGCCCCCGGCAGCTCACACGACTCCAGCTCCGTGTGCAGCTCCAGCACCGCCTCCGGCGGGATGTTCATCCCCCGCAGCTCGTGGAAGATCTGCCACTCCGGGTGCGGCGTCCCCGGCGCCGAACGCCGGATCACCTGCTGCTCGGAACCGTCCGGCGCCCGGAACCGCAGCACGGCCTGGTAGCCGGGGCCCACGGTCGGCTGCCCGGTCGGCTGCTGCGGGTAGCCGTACGCCGACGGGGCACCCACCGGCTGCCCCTGCGGGCCGGGGACCGGCCCCGGCTGACCCGGCTGACCGTGCATCCCCTGCGGGGCCCCCGGCGGCATCCCGGGCGGGCCGGGCGGCTGCGGGGCACCAGGGCCACCGGGACCACCGACCGCGGGCCCGGCCAGCATCGTCTCGGCGTGGTGCACGGGGCCGGGGGCACCCGGCGGCTGCCCCGGAGCCCCGGGCGCGCCAGGACCACCCACCGCAGGCCCGGCCAGCATCGTCGCCGCATGGTGCACTCCACCGGCGGGCGTTCCCCCGGGCGGCTGGGGCACACCAGGAGCACCGGGAGCACCGGGCCCACCCGGCTGACCGGGAGCAGGCATACCGGGAGCGCCGGGAGCGCCCGGCTGACCCGGAGCGCCGGGAGGCCCCGGCGGCTGCGGCGCGCCAGGACCGCCCACCGCGGGCCCGGCCAGCATCGTCGCCGCGTGATGCATGCCCCCCGGCGGCGTGCTCCCCGGCGCGTGCGGCACACCGGGGGCGCCGGGACCGCCCGGCTGACCGGGAGCACCGGCACCAGCGGGCCGGCCCGGAGCACCGAGGCCCTCCGGCCCGTCCGGGCCCAGGGAGGAGACCATCTGGGTCGGCACGTATCCACCCGCCGGAGTGCCCGGAGCGCCGGGCCCGGACTGCGGCGCGGGAGCGCCACCCGGACGGGCGCCCGGCGTCCCCGGAGTACCGGGCGGAGCCGGAGGCGGAGGCGTACCGGGCCCCGCACCCCGGCCGCCCCTACGCGGAGGCGGCGCCGCCTTGCTCGTGGCGGCGTCGGCGATGTCACCGGCGTGCGGCGCAAGCGGACGGCCAGGCGGCGGCGTACCGGGACCACCGGACCCCTGCGGATAGCCATAGGACGACGCACCCGGCGGCGGAGTGCCCGGGCCACCGGGGCCCTGCGGGTACCCGTACGACGGCGCACCCGGCGGCGGAGTCCCCGGACCCGTCGGCGGCTGCTGTCCCGGCTGCGAAGTGCCGCCCGGCACGCCCGAATCGGAACCCGGCACGCCCAGCGCCGGCGCCACCGTCGTACGCGGGAGCTGACTGCCCCCGGAGATCAACGCGGTCTTGGCGTCCGGCGCCGCACCGGACGGCGCCGGGGTGTCGTCCTCGTCGTTCACCTCGGACAACTGCGGCGCGAACACCGTCTCCGGCAACGGCACCGAACGGTCGTCCTCGGCCTCGGCGTTGGTGTCCGTCCCGGCCCACGGCGTCGCCCCGGCCGGCACCACGTCCTGCGGCTCGGCATCCCTCGGAGGCACCGCGTCCCGCACCTCGTCCTCCACCGACGCGGCGTCCGGCCACGGAGTGGCGTCGGCCGGTGCGACGGGCACTCCGCGGCCGGCCGAGGGCGACTGCCCCACCGGCCCCGGCAGCGTCTCGGGCATCGAACCACCCCGCCCGGACAGCCCCCCTGCACCCGAGGAACCACCCAAGGAACCACCCAAGGAGCCGGAACCGTCCGCACCCGCGGAGGCAGCCGCCGGACGGGACCCCGCACCATCGGCCCCACCCGCACCCGCACCCGCACCCGCACGGTGGTCCGGAATCCCCAGCTTGTCCGCCGCGTCCTGCAACCACTCCGGCGGAGTCAACAGGAACGACGTCTGATTCAGATCCACCCGCGCCGGAGGCACCGGCGCGGGAGCCGGAGCCGCCTCCGTACGGCCGTACTCCTCCTCGAACCGGCGAATCACCTCACCCACCGGCAACGACGGCCACAACGTGGCCTCCCCGCTGTCCCGGGCGATCACCAACCGCTGCCCGCCACCATCGGAACGCGGGCCGTCCGCCCGGTCCTCCGCCCACACCACGAACCCGAGGTCGAACTCCCGCACCCGCACCTCACGGTGCTGATAGCCCGGCACATCCCCGTTGATCCACTCCTCGGCGCGCTCCTGCGCCTGAGCGAACGTCACCATCGAAAACTCACTCCCCCACCGAAGACGCCGCAGCGCCCGCGGCGACCGGCACGGCACGTGCGAAGCCACCGTCCACCATCAGGTTCGCCACCGTCTCCAACTCCGGCGGATTACCCGCCAGCCGGGACAGGAACACGTCGAAATCCTCACCGGCCGGGAGCAGCAACCGCCCCACCCGCTCAGCCGGCGACCACGACGGATCGACATCACGGGCATCGTCGTACGCGCAGAACCAGACCGACCCCACCCGGTCACCCTTCACCTTCACCGCGAGCAACCCGCCCTGCGCGAACGCGACCGCCAAATAGTCCTTCGTCAGATGATCCCGCAGACACTTGTTCACATAGACCAGATCATTGACGGCGGCCTCGTCACGCACCGTGAAGAACGGCTGATCCACCAACAGCCCCAACTCCGCGTCCAACGCCGCCCCCACCGGAGCACAACCACCCGCCGCCTTCAAAAACGACCGGTACGCACCCGGCAACCGATACCCGAGATCCTCCTCGACCCCCTGCACCTGCGCCTCGGTCACCGCCACCGCCGACGACTTCGGCAACCCGAAATGCGCCGGCCGCGTCTCCTGCAACGGCCGCGTCCCCCGCTTGTGCTGGTCCACACGCGCCGTCGCGACCCCACCGTGATGCCGCAACAACGCCTTCACCTCGACCGGCACCAACTCCAGCCGACGGCCACCCGGCACGTGATGCCACGTCCAGCCGTGCGGCGTCGCCACCGACGGAATCGTGTCCCACAACTCATGCCCCGTCGCCGCCAGCGCCGCGTTCGCCGACACGTAATCCGTCAACCGAAGCTCATCGACCCCGAACCCCTCCGGAGGATCGGCGATCTCCGCCGCAGCACGCGCATAGGGCGAGAAATCCGGAAAACCGTGCGCGTCAACACGAACACCCCTCGGATGACGCGCAGCCCGGACCGGGTCCGGAAACTGCACGACCTGCCCGGCATAGGCCGCGTTCGGCGGCGCGGCTTGTCCCCCAGCCTGGCGGCCGGGAGGTGCCCCCAGCCCGAGCCGACCTGTCGTCATGGCGGTAGCCCCCTGCGGCGTTCTGTGTGACCTGTTCTGGCTGGCTGCGAAAAAGGCCCTCCACAGGCCCCCTCCGATCCCCCGACCCGTCCTACGCCCCCGCCCGATCGGCCCTCGACCAGCCCTCGATCCACTCGCGGCCAGCTCTCGATCCACCTTCGAACACGGGACCCGTACGGGTCGCGGTTGTCAACAGCCTATGCGGTACCACGACCCCGGTCACCGGGCCACCACTTCCGTGACCAGCCGTCACACCACCCTCACCCAGCGCCGAAGAACGGGCGTGTCGCACCGCCCCAGCTTCCGCACCCGCCACGCCGTTTGGCACTCTGTGTCCGCTGACGGGGGATGCAACAGGAGGGGACGACGACAATGAGCGCGACACAGGCAGGACCTTCGGGCGACCCCCGCATCGGCTGGAGCACCACCGAACAACCACACACCCCCACCCTCCTCCACCGCCGCGACGGCATCCTGCCCACCGTGGCCGCCGCCCTCTCCGTACGCGGCGAAACCCTCACCGGCACCGCCGCCCGCGGCGATCAAGCCCCACCCCTACACCCCCTGGTCCAGGAGTTCCTCGACTCCCTCGCCACCGACCGACGCGACCGCTTCACCGGCCGCTGCGCCGAGGCCATCCTCATCTC
Organism: Streptomyces sp. NPDC012510; assembly: GCF_042955065.1. NCBI lineage: Bacteria > Bacillati > Actinomycetota > Actinomycetes > Kitasatosporales > Streptomycetaceae > Streptomyces > Streptomyces sp. NPDC012510. Next base: position 375,864 of record NZ_JBIBEN010000005.1, on the reverse strand, counting down.
CCGCCACATCACCACCGCCGACGCCGCCCGCAGCAAGCGCGCCGCCCGCAGACCCATGACCAACGGTGAAGCCCGCAAAGCCCTCAAGCAGGCCAAACTCACCACCCGCCACATCCGCGAGGACGGCGACCCCCTCCACGGCGGCTTCGCCACCCCCTGCCGCTCCTGCGCCGCCCTCAGCGCCCACTTCGGCGTCCGCATCGTGGACCCGACACAGGGCAACTGAACCGAGCCCGAAAGCGTGAACCGAGCCCGGACCCCGCGAAGCCCCCGGCACAGGAACCCGCCTCCCGGAGATCGCGTCACAACACACGAAACGGCCCCGGGAACACAGGACCGCCTGATACGCCAATGTCCCGGCCACCGTCCAAACCACCGACGAACCCCGACGAACCCTCAACGAACCCCGACGAACCCCGACGAACAAAGGGCAGATGCACACCGACCGCACCTCCTCCACCCGCTTCTCCGTCCCCGTCGACGCCGCCCTGCGTACCGCCGGATGGCAGCCAGGCCGCTGGGACATAAAGCAGGCGGAAATCTGGGCCGACACCCTCCGCGAACACACCTCCCCCGCCGGCCACCGCCACGCCGTCTTCCCCGCCGCCGTCGAGGCCTGGGCCGAATTCGGCGGCCTCCACCTCACCGCCCAGGGACCCGGCCGCCGACTCGCCCCCGCCGACCTCCACCTCGACCCACTGCACGGCCTCCACATGGCCCGCACCCTCGGGGACCTCGGCCGCGCCCTCGACACCGAGGTCTGCCCCCTCGGCCACGAGACCGCCACCCGAGCCCTCATCGCCATCGACACCCAAGGCCGCACCTACGCGCTCGACCACACCGGCGACTGGTACCTCGGCCCCACCATCGACGCCGCCCTCACCACACTCCTCACAGGCACCGCCCCGGTACGCCTGACCATCGGCTGACGACACCCGCGGAGGCGTCGACCGAAAGGCTCACCGCACCATCCCACGCCGATGCACGAAACCCACCCCCGGCCACCCGCACCACCGGACACCCCACCAACAAAACGCGGCCCTACACCGCCGGAATCACCGCCGACACCCGAAACCCCCCAGCCTCCGTCGGCCCCGACACAAACACGCCCCCCAACTCGGCCACCCGCTCCTTCATCCCGAGCAACCCGTTCCCCCCACTCGGCAACCGCGCCGCCCCCGCCGCCCCCGGCTCCGGCGGCGGCCCGTTCTCCACCTGCATCGCGATCTCCGCCGACCGGTGCGCGAGCCGCACATGCGTCTTCGCCCCCGCCGCATGCTTGTGCACGTTCGTCAACGCCTCCTGCACCACCCGGTACGCCGTCTGCTCCACCTCCGCCGCATACACCCGCACCTCCCCCTCCACCGACAAATCGACCACCATCCCCGCAGCAGCCGACTGCCCCACCAACACCTCCAACTCCGCCAGACAAGGCCCCTCACCCACCTCGTCCTCCGCCCGCGAAGCCGCAGCCGCAGCCGCCACCCCCACCGCCGCCAAAGGCACCGAAACCGGCCCCGACACCGCGTCCACCCGCGCCATCGACGAAAAACCCTCCCCCGACCGCAACACCCCGAGCATCTCCCGCAACTCGGTCAACGCCTGCCGCCCCATATCCCCCACCAACGCCGCGTTCCTGACGGCCTTCTCCGGATCCTTCCGAGCCACCGCCTGCAACGCCGCCGCATGCACCACCATCAACGACACCCGATGCGCCACCACGTCATGCATCTCCCGCGCAATCCGCGTCCGCTCCTCACCCCGAGCCCACTCCGCACGCTCCTCCGCCCGCTCCGCGAGCAACTGCAACTCCCGCTCCAGCGAATCCGCACGCTCCCGCAGACTCTCCATCAACCGCCGCCGCGCCCCCACATACAACCCCAACAGCACCGGCGGCGCCGTCAACCCGATCGCCACCGTCGACGCCAGGAACGGCGCGAACGCGTCCCCGCCCCCAACCGCCCCGTCCCCCTGCAGATTGCTCCGCGCCGCCTGCACGAACCACACGATGAACACACCCGCGAACGCCATCCCCGACAACGCCCCGATGATCCGCCTCGGCGCCTCCGACGCCGCCAGCGTGTACAGCCCGACGAGCCCCATCAGATACCCCATCTGAGCAGGCGCGACCGCGATGAACACCAACACGACGACAACGGGCCACATCCGCCGCACCAACAACACGGAACCGGCCAACGCCCCGAACACGACCCCCACGGCCTCCGGCAGCCCGGCGTTGTCCGCGAAGGCAACCCCCTCCACCGAACACTCCACCGCCGACACCAACGCCAGCCCACCGTCGAGCAACGCCCCCCGCCGCCGCTCCCACCACCACGGCCCGGCCCTCTCCCCCGCCCCGGACCCGGCCCCGGTGTGCTCTTCCCCCGTCGTGGTCATGACCCAAGCCTACGTTCGAGCGCCCCCGCTTTTCCGGCGAGTTTCCCGTACTGGCCTACACCACGCCCCACATTCGAACAGAAGCGAAACCGCCCGGTATCCCTCGAACTGCCGAATCGCCCACCGTTCGACTCCGGAACCCCTCATTCCGCCCGGACGGTATGCCCATGGCACATCCACACAACAAGTACGCCGACTTCGAGGCCCTACGCGACCAGGCGATCACCCTGCGTCGAGCAGGCCTCAGCCGCCGTCAGATCCGCGACCGCCTCCACGTCGACAACAACGACATCCTCAACCGCCTCCTGGAGGGCGAGCCCCCACCGGAGTGGACCAAGCGCCCCAACGCCAAGGACGACCTGAAGGCACGGGCCCGAGACCTACGCCTCCAGGGCTGGACGTACGACCAGATCCAAGTCGAGCTGGGCTGCTCGAAGAGCTCGATCTCGCTCTGGGTACGAGACCTGCCGAAGCCGGAGCGCAAGCGTTCGACTGAGGATTCGGCGGCAATCGCCCGCCGGGGCTGGGAGGCGAAGCTCCGCATCCGTGACGAGGAACGGCAGCAGACCAAGGAGGTCGCCAAGCAGGCGATCGGCAACCTCTCACCCCGCGAACTGTCTTTGGTGGGCGTAGGCCTCTACTGGGCCGAGGGCAGCAAGGACAAGCCGTACGACCGTCGAGAGAACGTCACCTTCGTCAACAGCGACCCGGGCATGATCCAGGTCTTCCTCGCATGGCTCGCCCTCCTCGGGGTCGAACGCGAGCGCCTTCGCTTCAACGTGATGATCCACGAGAGCGCTGACGTGACAGGCGCGGAAAAGTACTGGGCCGAACTCGTCGACGCCGATCACTCCACGTTCAACAAGACGACCCTCAAGAAGCACAACCCCAAGACGGTTCGCAAGAACGTGGGCGACTCCTATCGAGGCTGCCTCGTGATCAAAGTCCTGCAGGGTGCCGACTTGTACCGTCGCATCGAAGGGTCTTGGTACGGCATAGTGGTGGGAGCCACTCGACAGCCTGACGAAATGTCCGGTTAGTCGGCTTTAGTCCCCCGTGGTGTAATTGGCAACACACGTCACTTTGGATGATGTATTTCAGGTTCGAGTCCTGGCGGGGGAGCCACGGCACACAAGACCTCAGTTCGGGTCCTGACCCCAAGAAAGACGGGTCAGGACCCGCTCACATTTCCCCCTCACAACGCCCCGGTATCCTGCGGATGTCCACACCCCACACATCCACAGCCGAAGGGCATCCCCGTGAGCGCAACCCGCCCGGCAGCCGTCGTCGTACTCGCAGCGGGTGAGGGCACCCGTATGAAGTCGGCCACACCCAAGGTTCTGCACAGCATCTGTGGCCGCTCCCTGGTGGGCCACGTCCTCGCCGCCGCACGCGAGTTGGACCCGGAGAACCTGGTCGTGGTCGTCGGGCACGCCCGCGAGAAGGTGACGGCGCATCTCGCCGAGGTCGACCCCGGCGTACGGACGGCCGTCCAGGCGGAGCAGAACGGCACGGGGCACGCCGTGCGGATGGGGCTCGAAGAGCTCGGCGGGGTCGTCGACGGGACCGTGGTCGTCGTCTGCGGTGACACGCCGCTGCTCACCGGCGCCACCCTGCAGGCCCTCGCCGCCACCCACTCCGCCGACGGCAACGCCGTCACCGTGCTGACCGCCGAGGTCCCGGATGCCACCGGTTACGGCCGGATCGTCCGCGACGGAGCCTCCGGTGCCGTGACCACGATCGTCGAGCACAAGGACGCCACCGAGTCGCAGCGCGCGATCCGTGAGATCAACTCCGGGGTGTTCGCGTTCGACGGTCAGCTGCTCGCGGACGCGCTCGGGAAGGTCAGGACGGACAACAGTCAGGGCGAGGAGTACCTCACCGACGTTCTGGGGATCCTGCGTGAGGCCGGGCACCGGGTCGGCGCCTCCGTGGCCGGCGACCATCGTGAGATCGCCGGTATCAACAACCGTGTGCAGCTCTCCGAGGCCCGTCGCATCCTGAACGACCGGCTGCTGACCGGGGCCATGCTGGCGGGGGTGACCGTCGTCGATCCGGCGACCACCTGGGTCGACGTCACCGTCACGTTCGAGCAGGACGCCCTGGTCCACCCGGGCACGCAGCTCCTCGGGGCGACGCACCTCGCGGAGGGCGCGGAGGTCGGGCCGAACTGCCGGCTGAAGGACACGAGGGTCGGGGCGGGGGCGCGGGTGGACAACACCGTGGCGGACGGTGCCGAGGTGGGCCCGCGGGCGACCGTGGGGCCGTACGCGTACTTGCGTCCCGGTACCCGTCTGGGTCTCAAGGCCAAGATCGGTACGTATGTCGAGACGAAGAACGCGAAGATCGGTGAGGGGACGAAGGTCCCGCATCTGTCGTATGTGGGTGACGCGACGATCGGTGAGTACACGAACATCGGGGCGGCGAGCGTGTTCGTGAACTACGACGGTGAGGAGAAGCATCACACCACCGTCGGCTCGCATTGCAAGACGGGTTCGGACAACATGTTTGTGGCGCCTGTCACGATCGGGGACGGTGCGTACACCGCTGCCGGGTCGGTGATCACGAAGGATGTGCCGCCCGGTTCGTTGGCCGTGGCCCGTGGCCAGCAGCGGAATATCGAGGGCTGGGTGGCCCGTAAGCGTCCGGGGAGTGCGGCGGCGAAGGCGGCCGAGACGGCTTCCCGGGAGGGCGAGAGCGAAGGCTGACCGGAAACAGGTGCGCCAAGGACGTCGTACCGTGATAAGTGCACACCCGCACCCCAGCTGAGTCTGCGATTTTCGCGTGCCCGGCTGAGACACCTCTGAGGAGACAGTGCTGTGACCGGGATCAAGACGACCGGCGAGAAGAAGATGATGTTCTTCTCCGGCCGCGCCCACCCCGAGCTTGCGGAGGAGATCGCCCAGCAGTTGGGTGTCGGGGTTGTCCCGACGAAGGCCTTCGACTTCGCCAACGGTGAGATCTATGTCCGTTACCAGGAGTCGGCGCGTGGTGCGGACTGCTTTTTGATCCAGAGCCACACGGCTCCGATCAACAAGTGGGTCATGGAGCAGTTGATCATGATCGACGCGTTGAAGCGTGCGTCGGCCCGGTCCATCACCGTGATCGTGCCGTTCTACGGTTACGCGCGGCAGGACAAGAAGCACCGTGGGCGTGAACCGATCTCGGCGCGTCTGATCGCGGATCTGATGAAGACGGCGGGTGCGGACCGGATTCTGGCGGTGGACCTGCACACGGACCAGATTCAGGGTTTCTTCGACGGGCCTGTGGATCACCTGTTCGCGTTGCCGTTGTTGGCGGATTATGTGGGCGCGAAGGTGGACCGGAGCAAGTTGACGGTGGTGTCTCCGGACGCGGGGCGTGTGCGGGTGGCGGACCGCTGGTGTGACCGTCTCGGTGCGCCGCTGGCGATCGTGCACAAGCGGCGTGACAAGGACGTGGCGAACCAGGTGACCGTCCACGAGGTGGTGGGTGAGGTCAAGGGTCGGGTGTGTGTCCTGGTGGACGACATGATCGACACGGGTGGCACGATCTGCGCGGCGGCGGACGCGTTGTTCGCGCATGGTGCGGAGGATGTCATTGTGACGGCGACGCACGGTGTGCTGTCGGGTCCGGCGGCCGATCGGTTGAAGAACTCGAAGGTGAGTGAGTTCGTGTTCACCAACTCGCTGCCGACGCCGAGTGAGTTGGAGCTGGACAAGATCACGGTGTTGTCGATCGCTCCGACGATCGCGAGTGCGGTGCGTGAGGTGTTCGAGGACGGTTCGGTGACGAGTCTGTTCGACGAGCAGTAGGGACGTTGTAGATCGTTTTGGGTACGGCCTTCCTCTCCGAGTAGACTGCTGCAGTTGCTCGGCGAGGGAGGCCGTACGTGTTTCCGTCTCAGGACGGTGGTGCGGCTGTCCGTTATCGACGCGCTCTTCGTAGCAGGCCGTTCGTGGCCGGGTGACCACGTCCGTTCCTGTTTCTACGAGGAGTGATCATGTCCGAGGTGAAGCTCGTCGCGTCGACGCGTACCGAGTTCGGCAAGGGTGCCGCCCGTCGTATCCGTCGTGACGCCAAGGTTCCCGGTGTTCTGTACGGTCACGGTTCCGACCCGATCCACCTGACGCTTCCGGGCCACGACCTGCTGCTGGCGCTGCGTACGCCGAACGTCCTGATCTCTTTGGACATCGACGGCAAGAGCAACGAGCTGGCGATTCCGAAGTCGGTGCAGCGTGACCCGATCAAGGGTTTCCTGGAGCACGTCGACCTGCAGCTGGTTCAGCGTGGCGAGAAGGTCACGGTGGAGATCCCGGTGCACACCGAGGGTGAGCTGGCGCCGGGTGGGAACCTGCTGGAGCACGTGCTGAACGCGCTGCCGGTGGAGGCCGAGGCCACACACATCCCGGAGTCCGTGACGGTCTCCGTCGAGGGTCTGGAGGCCGGTGCCTCCGTCCTGGCGAAGGACATCACGCTGCCGAAGGGTACGACGCTGGCCGTCGAGTCCGACGCCGTGGTGCTGCAGGTTCTGGCCGCGCAGGCGGAGGAGCCGTCGGAGGAGTCGACCGAGGGTGCCGAGGCCGCCGAGGCCTGATCCTCAGCTCTGTTTTCGGTTCGTCAGCCGCTGTTCCCTTGGGGGGCAGCGGCTGGCGCGTATCAAGGAGACATGCACGTGACGACCGATCCGAGTGCGCCCTGGCTCATCGCGGGCCTCGGTAACCCGGGGCCGGAGTACGCGGCGAACCGGCACAACGTGGGGTTCATGGTGGTCGATCTGCTGGCTGAGCGGATCGGGGGGAGGTTCAAGCGGGCGGGGAAGGCGCAGGCGCAGGTCGTGGAGGGTCGGATCGGGCCGCCGGGGCCGGGGAACCGTCGGGTGATTCTGGCGAAGCCGATGTCGTTCATGAATGTGTCGGGTGGTCCGGTGACGGCGCTGCGGGACTTCTACAAGGTGCCGGTGGCGAACATCGTGGCGATTCATGATGAGTTGGACATCGACTATGGGGCGTTGCGGCTGAAGTTGGGCGGTGGTGACAACGGTCACAACGGGCTGAAGTCGATGACGAAGGCGATGGGGTCGGACTATCACCGGGTGCGGTTCGGGATTGGTCGTCCGCCGGGTCGTATGCAGGTGGCGGATTTCGTGTTGAGGGACTTCTCCGGCGTCGAGCGCAAGGAGTTGGACTATTTCGTGGACCGGGCGGCGGACGCGGTGGAGTGTCTGGTGATCGAGGGGTTGGAGCGGGCGCAGGGGACGTACAACTCCTGAGCGGATAGGTATAAGTCATACTCTGGCCGTTTCTTGTTCTGGCCTGCGAGGGTTGACCGACCGCCGTTGCATGGCCAATGATCCCGGCCATGCCTGCCACGAAAGCCCCCGCTGCCCGCTCGCGGCGTCGTCCGCGTCAGGGCGGCGCCGGTGCGGCGGTCGCGCTGCGGTACGGACGGCTGGCGGCGATGAGTGTGGTCGTGCTGGTGATCCTGATCGCCGGGGTGTGGGGTTCATGGGGCTGTGCTCAGCACGTGATGCTGAGCAAGGGGCGCGAGCAGGGCACGATGACGGTGTCCCGGTGCCGGGGCGAGACCTGCTGGGGGCCCTACGAGCCGGTGTCGACGGGGTCACGGGCCCGGGAGCGGGTCGACATCGAGCGGTCGGTGGCGGTGGAGACGGGTGAGACGTACGCCGTCGTGGTGAAGCCGGGCAGCAGTGATGTCGTCCGGACAGGGCCTGCAGGTCTGCTGCATGCCTGGGTGCCGCTCGGCGGCGCGCTGCTGTTGGCGGCGGTGGTCGTGGCCGGTGGTTTGCGGATGGTGCGGTCGGCGTGGGTGCTGGGCGGGCTGGGTGTGGCGCTGGTGACGGCAGCGTGGGTGGCGCTCTGAGACCGGTTTTCGGCTGACGGCCCGGTGGGGGCTGGTGGCGTAGTTCACGGCGCCCCTGGAAGCAAGCCCTGCGGGCGTGGGATGCAGCGGGCGCAGCGCCTGCTTTTCAGGCTTTTCCAGGGGCGTGGGGTGCTGCGCGAGGAGCCCCCGGGCCGTCGGCCGCGAACGAAAACTCTGAGGTCAGCCAGTGTTGCGTAGCCCTGCCGCCACCCCGTTGACCGTGAGCAGCAACGCCCGCGCGAGCAGCGGGTCAGCCGTCTCCCCTGCGGCGGCTGCGTCGCGCTGGCGCTTGAGGAGGGCGACCTGGAGGTAGGAGATGGGGTCGAGGTAGGCGTCGCGGATGGAGAAGGTCTGTTGGAGGACGGGGTTGGCGTCGAGCAGTTTGTCCTCGCCGGTGATGCGGAGCACCTCGCGGACGGTCAGTTCGTGTTCGGTCCGGATGGTGTCGAAGACGTGCTTGAGGTGGTCGGGGACGAGGGTGTCGACGTAGTGCTGGGCGATCCTGAGGTCGGTCTTGGCGAGGGTCATCTCGACGTTGGAGAGGAAGTTGCGGAAGAAGTGCCATTGCTCGTGCATTTCGTCGAGCACGGTGTCGAGGCCGGCTTCGCGCAGGGCCTTCAGGCCGGAGCCGACGCCGAACCAGCCGGGCACGATCTGCCGTGACTGGGTCCAGCCGAAGACCCAGGGGATGGCTCGCAGTCCGTCGAGGGAGACGCCTGAGCCGGGGCGGCGGGAGGGCCGTGAGCCGAGGTGCAGGTCGGCGAGCTGGTCTACCGGCGTCGATGCGAGGAAGTACGTCGGTAGGTCCGGGTCCTCGACGAGCTGGCGGTAGGCGGCGTGCGCGGCGTCCGATACGACGTCCATCGCCGCGTCCCAGCGGGCCAGGGCTTCGACGGACTGGCGGGGGGCGGTGTGCAGGGCGGAGGCCTGGAGGGTGGCGGCGACCGTCAGTTCCAGGTTCTCCCTTGCCAGGGAGGGGACGAGGTACTTGTCGGAGATGACTTCGCCTTGCTCGGTGACCTTGATCTCGCCCTCCAGCGTGCCCCAGGGCTGGGCGAGGATGGCGTCGTGGGAGGGGCCGCCGCCGCGGCCGACGGTGCCGCCGCGGCCGTGGAAGAGGCGGAGGCGGACGCCGTAGCGGTGGGCGACGTCGCGTAGGCGGCGCTGGGCGCGGTGGATCTCCCACTGCGAGGTGGTGATGCCGCCGAACTTGGAGGAGTCGGAGTAGCCGAGCATGACCTCTTGGACGTCGCCGCGGAGGGCGACGAGTCGCCGGTAGGAGGGGTCGGCGAGCATGTCTTCGAGGATGGTGTCGGCGGCCTTGAGTTCGTCGGTGGTCTCCAGGAGGGGGACGATGCCGATCTTGGCCCAGCCGGCGTGGAGGTCGATGAGGCCGGCCTCGCGGGCGAGGATGGTGGCGGCGAAGACGTCGTCGGCGCCCTGGCACATGGAGATGATGTAGGACTCGATGACCTCGGGGCCGAAGACGGCGAGTGCCTTCTTGACGGTTTCGAACACGCCGAGGGTTTTGGCGCCGGCGGCGTCCAGTGGGGCGGGTGTGGGGGCGAGGGGCCTTCTGGACCTGAGTTCGCGGGCGAGGAGCTTGTGGCGGTACTCGCGGGGCATGTCCTCGTAGCGCCAGGATTCCTCACCGAGGCGGTCGAAGAGCTGGCCGAGGGCGTGGTGGTGGGCGTCGGCGTGTTCGCGGACGTCCATGGTGGCGAGTTGGAGGCCGAAGGCGGCGAGTGTGCGGATGGTGCGGTTCATGCGGCCCTCGGCGAAGAGTCCGCCGCGGTGTTCGCGCAGTGAGGTCTGGATGAGGGTCAGGTCGTGGAGCAGCTGGGAGGTGCCCAGGTAGTCGCGGCCGGGTTCGTGGGGGATGCCCTTGGCGAGGCGTTCCTTGGTGTTTTCGAGCTTCTGCCGGATGCAGGTGGCCTTGAGGCGGTAGGGCTCTTCGGCGTTGAGGCGCTTGTAGCGGGGGCTGATCTCGGGTAGTGCCTCCAGGTCGGCCTGGAGTGATGTCAGGAGCTCTTCGGTGGCGCCGGTGTAGCGGATGGAGTTGGAGAGGAAGCCGCGGAGTTCGTCGATGAGTTCGAGGGCGTCGTTGATGCCGTGTTCGTGTTGGAGGATGAGGACGTCCCAGGTCACTTGGGGGGTGACGTTGGGGTTGCCGTCGCGGTCGCCGCCGATCCAGGTGCCGAAGGTGAGGGGGCGGGTGGTGTCGGGGAGGGTGACGCCGACGCGTTCCAGTTCTGCGGTGAGGTCTTCGAGGACGTCGCCGACGGCGCCTGCATGGAGTTCGTCGAGGTAGTAGATGGCGTTGCGCGCTTCGTCGGTGGGTTCCGGTCGTACGACGCGGAGTTCGTCCGTCTGCCAGACGAGGTCGATGTTTTCGGCCAGTCGGGTGTCGTAGCGGCGGCGGTCGGAGGCGATGACGGGGGTTTCCAGGAGTGCGGCGATGCGCCGGAGCTTGTTGAGTACCGACCGGCGTGCGGCCTCGGTGGGGTGGGCGGTGAAGACGGGGCGGACGTTGAGGTTGCCGACGGTCTGGCGCAGGTGCTCGGGGTCGGCGTCCTTCAGGCGATCGGCGGTACGGGCGAGGAGTCCACCTTCGGCGGCACGGCGTGCCCTTAGTTCGCGGCCGCGGTGCACTTGTTCGGTGACGTTGGCGAGGTGGAAGTAGGTGGAGAAGGCGCGGACGAGCTTGGCGGCGGTTTCCAGTTCGGTGCCGCGTAGGAGGTCTGCGGCGGCTTCGCCGTCTTCGCGGGTCAGGCGGCGGACGCGCTCGACCAGGTCCAGGAGTTCGGGTCCCTCCTGTCGTACGAGGGTCTCGCCCAGCAGGTCGCCCAGGCGCCGGATGTCGGCGCGAAGTTCGGTGCTGACCGTGGTGTTCTGGTCGTCGGCACTGCTCACAGGTGCGGCTCCTTGCAGTGTTGAAGCTCGTCTGGAGGGGAACCCGGGTGGGGGTCCGGCGGTCCGGGCCCTGTGGTGGGCCTGGGGGTCCGGGCTGGATTCAGTGCGGACCGCGCTGTCCGACCGAGTCCAGGATAGAAGGCCGTCCGGGCGGGCCGGGCGACAGGTGCCACTTTGGCGGCACTGAGTGCCACATGTCCACCGTGGTCGCTCGTTGTAATTGGACGCGCAGAGCGGTGGGCTCTTGCCGCTCGGCACCGCGCTGCCATACTTACGATGCCGTAGGTTACGGAACCGTAGGGAATGCCGGCTGGTGACTCCCGCATGCTGTCGCCGCAGGCATCTCCCTCTCTCTCCATCCTCGACCCCACAGGGGACGCCCATGAGCACAAGGCCCGATGTGATCGAAGACGCCTCGGAGGCGACCGGTTCCCCAGGTTCGGACGTGACCGACTCCCCCACTCCGTCGGCGACGCTGGGCGGCGAGCAGAAGCGTTCGATCGAGCAGCTCACCCTGCTCCTGTTCATCACCGTGCCGTTCCTCGCGCTGCTCGCGGCGGTGCCGCTGGCCTGGGGCTGGGGGGTGAGCTGGCTGGATCTCGGTCTGCTGGTGTTCTTCTACTACCTCGGCTGTCACGGCATCACGATCGGCTTCCACCGGCACTTCACGCATGGTTCGTTCAAGGCCAAACGTCCGCTGAAGATCGCGTTGGCGATCGCGGGCTCGATGGCCGTGGAGGGGCCGCTGGTGCGTTGGGTGGCCGACCATCGCAAGCACCACAAGTTCTCCGACGCCGAGGGTGATCCGCACTCGCCGTGGCGGTTCGGGGAGACGGTCCCCGCGCTGATGAAGGGCCTGTGGTGGGCCCATATCGGCTGGATGTTCGACGAGGAGCAGACCCCGCAGGACAAGTACGCCCCGGACCTGATCAAGGATCCGGCGCTGCGGAGGATCTCCCGTCAGTTCATTCTGTGGACGGCCCTCTCGCTGGCCCTGCCGCCGCTGATCGGGGGTCTGGTGACGATGTCCTGGTGGGGCGCGTTCACGGCGTTCTTCTGGGGCTCGCTGGTCCGGGTGGCGCTGCTGCACCATGTCACCTGGTCGATCAACTCGATCTGTCACGCGGTCGGCAAGCGTCCCTTCAAGTCCCGTGACCGCTCGGGCAATGTGTGGTGGCTGGCGGTCCTGTCGTGCGGGGAGTCGTGGCACAACCTCCACCACGCCGACCCCACCTCCGCCCGGCACGGGGTGGAGCGCGGTCAGCTGGACTCCTCGGCGCGGCTGATCCGCTGGTTCGAGTGGTTCGGCTGGGCGTACGACGTCCGCTGGCCGTCACGCTCGCGTATCGATTCCAGGCGCATCTCGGGTGAGGACGGCTCCCGGCAGGGGAAGGCGCCCGCCGAGGCGGCATGATTGATGCCGTGGCGACCGACTCCAGCAGCACCCCGAGCAATGACAAGCCGCGGCGTGTGCGCCGTACCCGGATGACGGGCGCCGAGCGCCGAGCGCAGTTGCTGGAGGTCGGCCGCGCCCTCTTCGCCTCGAAGGGGTTCGAGGCGACGTCGGTGGAGGAGATCGCGGCGAAGGCCGGGGTGTCCAAGCCGGTGGTGTACGAGCACTTCGGTGGCAAGGAGGGGCTGTACGCGGTGGTGGTGGACCGTGAGATGAGCCGGCTGCTGGACATGGTGACGAGTTCGCTGACGGCGGGCCACCCCCGTGAGCTGCTGGAGCAGGCCGCGTTCGCGCTCCTGGACTTCATCGAGGAGTACACGGACGGCTTCCGCATCCTGGTCCGCGACTCCCCGATTCCTCAGTCGACGGGGTCGTTCGCGTCGCTGATCTCGGATATCGCCACCCAGGTGGAGGACATCCTGGGTCGCGAGTTCAAGAGCCGGGGCTTCGACCCCAAGCTCGCCCCGCTGTACGCGCAGGCCCTGGTCGGCATGGTCGCCCTGACCGGCCAGTGGTGGCTGGACGTCCGCCGCCCGAAGAAGGCGGAGGTGGCGGCTCACCTGGTGAACCTGGCGTGGCACGGCCTGGACGGCCTGAACCAGAAGCCGCGGTTGATCGGGCACCGGAAGAGTTAGTGGGCGGTGCGGTTTCGTTGCGGGGTGCGGGTGGGTCGGGCTTCTCGCGCGGTTCCCCGCGCCCCTGAACAGCGGGGGCTGCGCCCCGTGCTTTCCGCCCCCGCAGCCCCGTCGTCTTTCAGGCCCGCGGGGCCCGGGCTCTCAGGGGCGCGCGGTACTGTGCGAGAAGTGCCACCGGGTCCGCATCCGCCGACACACCCGGGCCCCCGAGCTACTGGGCGCTTTCGTCCACGTCCTTCGCGCTGAGCGCCAGGTCGTTGTTCACGGTGAAGTACGGCTTCACTCTGGTCCGCCCGCGCTCGAAGTGCTCGAACATCTGTCCGGGCATCAGATCGGTCTTCCGCCGCTCCACCACGTCGCCCCCGATCCGTCCCACCGGCACGTCCCCCAGCCGCAGGTCCCACAGATCGTGCTCGACACTCCGCCGGGCCATGAGCTCGCCGTAAGGGACGGTGAACCGGAACCCCCGCTCCCCCACGGCCCACGCGGGCACAGTGAAGTCGTACGCGGTGTCGGTCCGGGAGACGACGTGCGCGACGGCGCCCTCACCCAGCGGGGCGGCGCTTCCGTGCAGCGTCCCGGTCACGGTCACCGAACCCTCGCCCACCTCGACGGCGTCGGTCTCCGCGTGCGCGGGCCTCAGCCAGGTCCGCAGGGCGAGGAACCCGTCGACGGTCGGGTACGGGATCCACGCCGCCACCCCTCGCTGATCGACACCGGGTGCCCGTCCGACCAGCGCGGCCTGCTCCACCAGCCGTACGGTCAGCCGTACCCGCTTGTTCGTGCCGCGTTTGGCGACGTAGCAGTCCCAGCGCCCCTCGGCGAGGCTGTGCTCGGCGCGGCTGAGGGTCGCCCGGACGACCGTGTCGGGCGCGTCGGCGCTCGGCAGGACCGGTACGCGGATCTGCCGCTTTCCGGGGTCGCGCCGCAGCCGGGCGATGAAGTCGAGGGGCCCGGAGGGCAGCTCGGCCGGGTCGAGGAGGACGGTGACGCCGCCGTCGGCGGTCGCGCGGGCGTGCGCGGCGGGTGTGGGAGCGCTCCCTTCGAGTGCGGGAGCGGCGGCCTTCGCGGGGCGTGGGCGAAGGGCGCGGGCGGCGAGCTGTTTCAGCCGGGTGGCGCCCTCCCATTTGCGGCGCCGGGACGTAGACAGCTCTTCGAAGAGGGTTTCGTAGCGGCGGGCGATGACGGAGGGCGCGTAGGTCTGGGCCTTCCTGAGGGCGCCCTTGCCGAGCCGTTCGCGCAAGGCCTCGTCGACGACGACGCGTTTCAGCGCGTCGGCGTAGGCGTCGACGTCTCCGTCGAGGGGGACGAGGAGGCCGTCCTCGCCCTGGGTGATGATCTCGCCGGGGCCGTGCGGGCAGTCGGTGGCGACGACCGGGACCCCGCAGTGCATGGCCTCGACGATGGTCATGCCGAAGGACTCCATGTCGGAGGAGACGGCGGCGACGGCGCCCTTGGCCCACTCGGTCTCGATCGGGGAGACCGCGCCCATGAGGAACACGCGGTCGTGCAGTCCGAGCCGGTCGATCTGCTCCCTGAGGTTCTGCTTCTGCGGGCCGCGGCCGTAGATCCGCAGGGTCCAGCCGGGGTGTTCGGCGGCGACCTTGGCGAAGGCGTTCACCAGCCGGTCGTAGCGCTTGATGGGGATGAGGCGGCCGGCGGCGACGATGACCTGGGAGTCCAGGGTGGAGCGTGCGACGGCGGGGGCCTGGACCCCGTTGGGGACGCAGACGATGGTGGTGGTGACGTCGGGCAGGGCGGCGCGGTACTGGGCGGCGTCGGCCTCGGAGACGGTGACGTAGGCGTCGAGGCCGGCGATCGCGTCGTTCTGGTTGGTGCGCAGCGGTTCCCGGTACTGGTCGAGGCTCAGGTGCTCCTGGCCGATGCGCAGATAGCGGCGGCGGCCGTCGCGGGCGAGGTAGCCGTTGAGGTCGGGGCGGGTGGCGATGACCACGTCGGCGTCGGTGCGGGCGAGGAAGCCGCCGATGCGTTCGTCCTGGAGGGCGGTGTAGGGCAGGGTGCCGGTGGCGCCGGTGTAGTGGAACATCGTGCCCGGCAGCTTGGTGAGCGGGTGCTCGCCCTCGTAGCCGGGGGCGCTCTCCCGCAGGTCGATCAGCGGGGTCATGCGCACGCGCGGGTCGAACGGAAGCTGTGGTTCGTCGCGGGAGCGGTGGACGGTGACGACCTCGACGTCGTGCCGTTCGGCGAAGGCGGCCGAGAGGTTCGCGGTGGAGCGAATGGTTCCGCCGATCCCATAGGCATTGTTGATCAGGAAAGCGATCTTCATATGTGGTTCCCCCAGGAGACCGTCCGGCGCGGGCGGCATCACCCGCACCCCCGGCTGGTCAGGTCGGGGGTGTGCGCGGGCATGGCCTATGCGCGGTCGGCAATCAAGAATTGAATGGGCGCAGCGGAAATCGGCCGACCGGGAAGCTGGAAAGGGATACGCGCGGCAGCGCATCGCGCAGGTGATCCCGACCGGACAGCCGAAAGTTTATGTGGCGCGCGTCACAAACCCAATCAAGCGCGCCGGTCACCTCAACAGATACTCACTGACCCAGATCCCCCCTGGTCACAGCCCCAGCCCCCGGCTTCCCCGCCATCACGTGGAAGGCAACAAAAAGTGAATCGAGAATATAGCCCTCACAAAGGAAAGCCAAAGAACAATATCAGCCACTTCTGCACCACCAGACCGCCAAAGCCGGAATATAAAAATCCGCTTGGCTACGGCCTTTCGGGTGGGCAGGGCCGCAGTGGCGTGGTCTCCAGCATCTCCGCCGCCATCGTTTCGGCGGGTCCGGCGGTCCGTTCGGCGATGCGCCGGAATGTTTCCTGGGCCGGCCGGGCGGGCCATTCGTCAGGCAGATGGCGTACGGGCAGCCTGGGGTCGGTGCGGATGACACGCAGCCATTCGGCGACCAGCCGCAGCCGGGTGGCGACCGGGTCGGCGGCGGTGAGGTCGGCGGAGGTCCAGCGCTCGTCGAAGGCGACGTACCGGGCGGCGACGACCTCGAGGTCCCAGCTCTCGCGGATCATGGCCCCGATGTCGGTGAACTCGTCGGCCCGCGCGTGGAACACCTTCACATGGGCGTCCAGTCCCAGTTCGGAGACGATCTCCCGTACGTCCACCCGTCCCGGCGCGATCCACAGCCCGCTGTAGAGGGCGCCGAATCCGGACCAGGTGAGCCGGGAGCGCAGATCGTGCCGCTGCCGCTGCCAGGACTCGGGGAGGGAGAAGCCGAGGAGGGTCCATGTGCCGTCCCAGTCCTCGTTCACCGCGCCGTCGCGCCAGATGCGCTGTCCACCGTCGCGCAGGATGTCCCGCGCGTGCGGGGTGAGCCCGAAGAACATCCTCCGGCCCTCCCGCTGGCGCCGCAGCAGCCCTCTGTTCACCATCCGGGTCAGCGTCGACCGCACGGCCTGCTCTCCCGTGCCGACCCGGCCGAGCACATCGATGATGCTCCCCGAATACACCCCGAGGTCGTCTCCTCCCCGGTCCAGCACGTGGTTGCCGAAGAAGGAGAGCACCAGCGACTGCGGCCGCGGCTGCGGCGCGTCGACGCCCTCACCGTCCACCGTTCCCGAGCGGTCCAGGATCTCGTCCTCCACAGCGGTAAGGGTACGGGGGGCCTTTCGGCTGGTCAGGGGTGCGCTGCGAAGAGGCGCGGGGACCTTCGGGAGAAGCCCCACGCGGCCGCGGCCGGGCGGGCGCGAGAGCCCCCACCCGGCCCCGGTGGGGCGACGACCCGCGGTCCCCCGCATCACACCCCCGACCGGTCAAGGGCCGCCCCGCACCTCTCATCTCCCGCCTACGAAGTCACGCCCTCCTTCACTGCCCCCTCCCGAGGCACCCCGTCACCCAGCGTCTGCTGATGCGTCTCGCGTACGAACCACACGGTCACGGCGGTGATCGCCGCACCCCCGCACACCAGCAGCGAGATCGGCGTACTGGAACCGCCGTTGGCCGCCACCAGGCTCCCGGCGATCATCGGCGAGAACCCCGCACCGATCAGCGTGGCCATCTGGTACCCGAGCGACGCCCCGGTGTAGCGGACCTTCGTCCCGAACATCTCGGTGAGCAGCGCCCCCAGCGGCCCGTACATCACGGACTGGGCGAACCCGTGGCCCAGGACGACCGCGAGGATCAGCAGCCCCGGCGACCCGGAGTCCACCAGCGCGAGCACGGGGAAGGCGAGCGCGGCGGAGGCGAGGGCGCCGGCGAGGACCACCGGGCGGCGCCCGACGCGGTCGGAGAGCGCCGACGCGCACGGCAGGACGACGAGCGCGACGGACGCCGACACGGTGAGCGCGGTCAGCACCTGCGGCCGGGGGTAGCCGATTCCGGTGGCGTACGCGATGAGGTAGCTGGTCAGCAGCGACTGCGCGGTGAAGGCGCCGATCCCGACACACGCGGCCAGCACCAGCGCGCGCGGCCGGCGCAACACGTCGACCAGCGGCAGCCGGGCCTCGGCACGGTCCTTCTTGACCTTGGCGAAGAGCGGGCTCTCGACCACCTTCAGCCGCACGAACAGCCCCACGCCCAGCAGGACGACGCTGAGCAGGAACGGCACCCGCCAGCCCCATGCCGCGAACTGGTCCCTGGGCATGGCGACGACGAGGGTGACGACGAGCGAGGACAGCAGGGAGCCGAGCGGTGCCCCCATCTGCGTGAAGCTGGACCACAGGCCGCGCCGCTTCTCCCCCGCGTGCTCGACGACCATGAGGGTGGCGCCGCCCCACTCGCCGCCGATGGCGATGCCCTGCAGCACCCGCAGGGTGATCAGCAGCACGGGCGCCCAGACGCCGATGGTGTCGTAGGTCGGCAGCAGGCCGATGAGGAAGCTGGCGCCGCCCATCAGACCCATGGTCAGCAGCAGCATGGACTTGCGGCCGAGCCGGTCACCGAAGTGCCCGAAGACGATCCCGCCGAGCGGGCGGGCCACGTACCCGGCGGCGAAGGTGCCGAACGCGGCGATCGTGCCGACGGCCGGGTCCGCTCCCGGGAAGAAGAGTTCGCCGAAGACGAGGGCGGCGACCGTTCCGTAGACGAGGAAGTCGTAGAACTCGACGGCCGTGCCGAGCAGGCCGGAGAACGCGACGCGACGCAACTGTCGTGCGCGCATGGCCTGTTCGGCTTGCTCGGCGGGGGTGGGGAGGGGGGACGGGGACATGCGGGTCTCCCTGGGCTGAGGGGAACGAGGGAGGAACACCGCGAAGGTAGGCGTCTACCTATCGGCCGTCAATATTCTGCACAACATCCACATCGCCGGTCGCCTCCACGCCGCCTCAAACCGGCTGCAGGAACTCCAGCCGGTTCCCCACCGGGTCCACGGAGTAGAACCGCCGGTACCCCGGCAGGCCGTCGTCCCAGGTGACCGTCGCCTCGCGCGCCGCCAGGCGGTCCGCGTACGCGTCGATGTCACGGACCCTCAGGCCGGGGTGCGCCTCCCTCGGCGCCTGGAACCCCACCTCGGTCCCGAGGTGCAGGATCACCTGCCCCGACGCGAACCAGCACCCTCCCCGGAGCGCGAGCGCGGGCGGCTTGGGGATCTCCGTCATTCCGAGGACGCCGACGTAGTACGCCCGCAACCGATCCTCCGAGCCTGGCGGGGCGGCGAGCAGGACGTGGTCGATCGCGGTGATCACCGGCCGGCCTCCGGCGTGCGGGCGACGACGAAGATGCGGCGGAACGGGAACGGCGTGCCGTGGGCGGTGGGCGGATAGGCCTCGCGCAGGGCCGCCCGGTACTCGGCGACGAACGGCTCGGCGTCCGCGCCGAGTTCGGTGAGGACCGGCCGCAGCCCCGTCCCCTTCACCCAGTCGAGCACCGGGTCCTCGCCCTGGAGGAGATGGACGTACGTCGTCTCCCACGCGTCGACCTCGCAGCCGAGGTCGGCGAGGGCGTCGAGGTAGCGGGCGGGGAGGTGGACCGCGTCGTCGTGGCGCAGGGTCGCGCCGAGCCGGTCCTTCCAGCGGGCGGAGTGCGCGAGCTCGCGCATCAGGCGGTGGCTGGGCGAGTCGAAGTTGCCGGGGACCTGGAAGGCGAAGGTGCCGCCGGGGGCGAGGGCGTCGATCCAGGCGGGGAAGCGGCCGAGGTGGCCGGGGACCCACTGGAGGGTGGCGTTGCTGACGATCAGGTCGTACGGCTCGGGGGGCGTCCAGGTGCGCAGGTCCGCCGTGGTGAAGTCGATGCGGCCGCCGCCCGGGGTGGGCCCCTCGTGGTCGACGTGGGCCTTGTCGAGCATCTCGGGCGAGTTGTCGTAGCCGGTGATGCGCGCGGTGGGCCAGCGGTCGGCGAGGAGACGGGTGACGTTGCCGGGGCCGCAGCCGAGGTCGGCGATGCGCGGGTGGGGCGCGGGCGGGTCGGGGATGTGGGCGAGCAGGTCGACGAAGGCGCGGGCGCGGTGGCCGGCGTGGCGCAGGTACTGCCGGGGGTCCCAGGTGGGGGTGGTGGCGGGCATGGGGGCTACCTCCTCGTGATTCTCCGGACGGCGGCGGTCCGGGACCGTCGCCGGCCTCGCGAAGTCCGGCGGTCCGGGACCGTCGCCGGCCTCGCGGAGTCAGGACTCCGAAGTCCGGGCTCCGGACTCCTTCCACCCTCACCCTCCGAGTTTCTCTACGTCAAGAGACTTGGCCCTAATAATCTCGATCTCAAGAGACTTCACGTCGACACAACCACTACACTGATCGCATGGAGGACGAGGTCGATCGGCTGGTCGCAGCGTGGCGCCGGGAGCGCCCCGACCTCGACGTGGAGCCGCTGGAGGTACTGAGCCGGGTGAGCAGACTGGCCCGGCACCTGGATCGCGCGCGCCGACTGGCGTTTGCCGAGCACCAGCTCGAGCCGTGGGAGTTCGATGTGCTGACCGCGCTCAGGCGCGCCGGGAACCCGTACCAGCTCTCCCCCGGTCAACTGCTCACCCAGACGCTGGTGACCTCGGGCACGATGACGAACCGTATCGACCGGCTGACGAAGAAGGGCCTGGTCGAACGGCTGCCCGACCCGAGTGACCGTCGGGGCGTGCTCGTCCGGCTGACCGAAGAGGGCCGGGACCGCGCGGACCAGGCGCTCGCCGGGCTCCTCGACCAGGAACGGGCGATCCTGGCCGAGCTCTCCCGTGCCCAGCGAGGTGAACTGGCGGGCCTGCTACGCCAGTTGACCGCCCCGTTCGACAACATCCCCGGCTAGGTCGACGGGCCCCACGCCCGCGCGACGGGCAAGGGCGACCGCGGCGAGGGTGGAGTGGACGCCCAGCTTGCCGAGGACGTTCTGCATATGGGTGCGGACGGTGTGCGGGGAGAGGAACAGGCGCTCGGCGACGGCCTTGCGTCCCAGTCCGGCCACCATGCACCGGAGCACTTCCCGCTCACGCGGGGTGAGGGACTCGACGAGCCGCTCACTCTCCGTGCGGTGCTTGCGCGCGGCGGTCAGCTCCCGCAGCACGCCGGTGAGCAGCGCGGGCGGCAGATGGGTCTCCTCGCGCAGCACTCCCCGGATGACGGTGAGCAGCCGGGACAGCGAGCAGTCCTTGGCGACCCACCCGGACGCCCCCGCCTGGAGGGCGAGCGCGGCCCGGCGCGGATCGTCCTTCTCGGCGAGTACGACGGTCCGTACGCTCGGCTGTCCCGAGCGCACCCCCGCGACGAGCGATATGCCGTCCACCAGCCCGTCCTCGCCGCCGTCCGGCACGGGTACGGCGGCCGGACGCGCGCCGGGGACATGGGCGTGCCCCCCGAGGTCGGCGTCGACCAGAAGCACGTCGAACTTCCGTCCCTCCGCCGCCGCGCGGTCCAGACAGCGCAGCGCGGCGGGTCCGCTGCCGGCCGCGGACACGTCCACGTCCGGCTCGGCGGCCAGGGCCGCGGCGAGCGACTCGGCGAAGATGCGGTGGTCGTCGACGACCAGGACTCGGATGCGAACCACTGAAAACCCCCACTGGTCGGGGGACGGCCGGCGCGAGTACGGCGCCCGGAGCGTGCCCCGGTTTACACCTGGGACGGGGCGTCGTAGCCGCACGGCCGCCGCCGTGCTGAACCGCTACCCCCACTCCGGGCGTCGTACCCGACTGTCTCGCCCCCTGATCAGCACCGGCCCCCACCGGTGCTGTTCATCAGGGTACGGCCGGGGGGCGGGAGCGGAAGGTTATTTGCAGAACTGGTTGTCCGGCACGTTTATGGTGTGCCGCATGTTTCGCATCGAGACAGAAGTCGACAAGGAACGAAGCCAATTGCTGCGTTCCCGACTGCGCGCCAGCAACACGGCGGCTTCACCGGTCCTTCGGGCGCTGCGGGGAACCCCTGGTGAACGGGGACTGCCGCTCCACGTGTGGGCGCTGGACGAGGCGGGCGGTCTCGCCGGGGGTCTGGTCGGCCACACCTGGGCGACCTGGCTCCATGTGACGTACCTGTGGGTCGACGAGCGCCGGCGGGGGGCGGGCCTGGGCTCGCATCTGCTCTCGCGAGCCGAACGCGTGGCCGCCCGCGAACGCGGTTGCCGCTCGGCCCGCCTGGAGACCTGGGACTTCCAGGCCCCGGATTTCTACCGGCGGCTCGGCTACGAGGTGGTGTGCGTGATCCCCGACTATCCGCCGGGGATCACGGAGTACACGTTGACGAAGCGACTGGGGTGAGCCGTGGACGGCAAGCCCCCGGCCGACGCCACTGCTACGGGGTTCGTCAACGGGCGCCCCATGGGCGGGTGATGATACGAGAGCCAGGTGATCAGGTCGGTGGCCGCGCGAGTACGGTGGAGTGGCCTGCCCGGATGGACTTGGGGGAATTCGTGACGTTCGAGCAAGAATGGGCCGGACTGCGCGCGGCGGCGGCCGAGCGAACTGCCATGCAGCTCAACAGGGTTCCGGCCGAGGGTGGCGGAGGCGGTGGCGGGCCCGACCTGGTGGTCAATCGGGACGACCTCGGCGCCATCGGCAACGAGGCGTACGACCTGCTGGGTCGGCTGGCGAAGGACGGTGACCTCGCCCGTCCCGCCACGTTCGACGCGGCGATAGCGCTGACCAACGGGAACTTCGTGAGCGGTTCGGCCGTGCTGAAAGTGCATGACTATTGGCAGACCCACCTGAGGACGCTGCTGGATGCCTGCGCGCAGATCTCAAATCATCTCGATTACAGCAAGGCCCAGCACGACAAGGACGAGGTGAAGATCAAGGGAGATCTGACCCGGATATCCGCGCTCACGAAATACATGAAATAGGGCTCGGGGGAGCGCGCGACATGCTGAAGTACGAGGACATCATCGACGCCCCGGTGGCGACGCTGAAGGCCGCCGTCGACGACTGGTCGGAGATGGCGAAGAAGTTGGACACGCTCGCCACGGACGCCTCCGACGGGATGAAGGCGAAGGCGGACAAAGCATCCTGGGAGGGCGTCAACGCCGGGGTCACCAAGGCGTTCATCGGTAAGACGGCCAAGGAGTTCACGGATGCCGCCGCCGAGGCCAAGGGCGTGAAGCAGATCCTGGAAGAGGGTCACGCGGCCATCAAGAGGGCCAAGGACGACCTGATCGCCATCCGGGACCACGAGGGGCCCGCGGCCGGTATCCACGTGGACAGCAAGGGCAAGGTGACTGCGCGGAACCCGTTGTCCGGGATTCCCGCGGCGCGGCACGACCCCGATTACAGCGACCTTCTGCGCGAGGAGAAGCAGAACATCGAGTCGTGGCAGAAGAGGATCGACCTGATCGTCGACAACTGCAACGACACCGACCTCACCCTCAAGAACACGCTTGAGGCCAACGTCACCGACCGCAAGGACTTCAGCGCTCCGACGTACACGAAGCTGGACCAGGAGGAGGCCGCGCGCGCCGCCGCTCTGGCGGGCAAGGGCCAGGACCTCACGCACGCCGAACTGCAGGAGCTCAACGAGCTGCTGAAGGACAACAGCAAGTCGGTGGAGTTCGCCAAGGGGTTCTACGAGAAGCTCGGCCCCGAGAAGTCCCTCGCGTTCTTCGGCCAGCTCTCCACGGACACGTACGATCTCGGCAAGGTCGACCCGCAGCGCCTCAAGGACGTCCAGCAGCTCCAGGAGAACCTCGGCCTCAACCTGGCCACCGCCTCCCACGACAAGGAATTCACCGACAAGTGGGGCCCAGAGCTCCGCAAGTTGGGTACGGAACGCATTCCGCTGTCCAAGCACGACTACAGCGGGACGTTCGGTTACCAGCTGCTCGGCGGGATCATGCGGTACGGGAACTACGACGCGAAGTTCCTCAACCCGATCGCCGAACACGTGGCGCAACTGCACGCGAAGGACCCGGACATGTTCGCCGACACCAAGGCGGTGAACAGTGTGTTCAAGAACCCGTACAACCCCTCCGGCGTGAACGGGCCCGGCTACGACCCGGCCACCGCCATGCTGGAAGCGCTCGGCAACAGTCCGGAAGCGGCGAAAAAGTTCTTCACCGACCCGCCCACCGCGTACAACGAGGACGGCACGGTCAACCACGGCGCCACGGCCGAGCTCGGGAAGGACAAGGACGGCCAGCCGTTCGACAACTACTTGGACTTCTTCAGCGACGAGAAGTGGGAGTCCTTCCCCGACGTCAACTCGGTCGACGAGCACGAGGCGGCGCTCGACCAGATGCCCGACGCCCTCGGCCACGCCCTGGAGGCAGCGACGCTCGGCTACCCGGCCGGGCACCCGGACCCCGGCGTGGTGCGGGACGCGGACAACGCCGCGGTCATGCAGAAGGTCATGGAGAAGTACGCAGCAGACCCGGCTCTCCTCAAGGAGCACCACGAGGCGATGTCCGACAGCCTGGGCGTCATGGGCGGCGGCTACATCGACGACATCAACTGGGCGCTGGACAAGAACCATCCGGAGAGCGTGTTCGCGCCGGGCAAAAACCCGGAAGGACATGTCAACTTCGCGGACACCGTGGACGGGAACGGGCGGAGTATCGTCCGGGGCTTCCTCACCACCCTCGGTCAGCACCCGGACGCCTACGCGACGCTCTCGACCGCGGAGCAGGTCTACACCCGCAGCGCGTTGGAAGGGACAGTGGGCCCGGACGGAAAGATCAGCGAGGGCGCTGCCAGGGCGACCGTGTTTGTGGGCGCCGAGGTGCAGGGCATGCTCGACCAGTCCCGGGCCGACCAGGTGGAGGCGACGAACCTCAAAACCCACGAGGACTACGAGAAGGCGGTCGCCAAGCGGGCGGGCTGGGTCCAGTTCGGGGCCGCGGCGGGCATCGCGGCGGGCGTCGCCTTCCTGCCCGCGACCGCGGCCGTGGGCACGGCCGCGGTGCTCATCCCGCTGGCGACGGATACCGCCGCTGGCGCCGCCTCACAGTTCATCGGCCAGATGGTCGGCGACATCTCTGGCAACTCGGTGGATGAGCACAAGGAGAAGGTGGACGACCTTGTCGACGAGGAGAAGATCAAGATCTACTCCTCCGGTGAGAGCATGGCCGAGGCCCCGATGGAGGGTTTCCTGGAGCACCACGGTGTGGCCCCCGGCAAGGATCCGTTCGCGCGGGACCTATACGAATCGATGGTGCTCGGTTATGGGCGCGGTAACGACCGGGCGAAGCAGCAGGGCAACGGTCCGGAGACCGGCTGAGGCCGATGACGGCCGAGGACACGTAAGGTGGCGGACAGTGATCAGCCGCAGTCAGTACGCGGGGACCCCTCTCCGTGGCCATGGCCGGCTCGTTGCTTCTCGGAGCCACGGGTTGTGGAGGGGGACGAGGAAGGCGACGGATTTCCGGACGACTACAAGGTCGTTGCAGGGACACAACTCTGCGGCGGATACGGCTGGACCTGAAGAAGCGCGAGGTGCGCATCCTGGAGGAGCGGTGGGAGCAGTCGTCTGAACACTCCGGAAGCAGGTATGGCCGAGGGTAGTCGACCATGGTGTATCCGCAGTGGGAGTACAAGCAGGGGCCCGACGGCCGTCGGCAAGAGGTCGAAATCGTATTGCGGCGTTACGGCAGCAAGAGGTTGCGCTGCCCTCGCTCTATGCCTCCCGTGAAAGCGCGGTAGTCATCCTCGGATATGACGAGCACCTTGGCGTCAGAGTCTCCGACGTCGTTGGAGTCGCGCAGTGCGACAACGCCGTCTATGAAAGCGACCTCTAGGCAGTTGTCGCCGCCGTTGCTCAGGTCGCTTTTGACCCAGACGGCGGTGGAGAGGTCGACCTTCTTGTTCATGTGTAGCGGTCCTTGATCAGATCGTTGATATAGCGTTGGGATGCCTCCGCGTCCAGAGCTTCTGTGCGGAGGTGGTTGAACGCCGTCTCATAGCGTCCGACATCGCTATCTTCCTCCAAGTACAACGAGGTTGTCATGGGCTCCACCACGACGACGGGCGGTCCGGCGGGGAAGTGCAGCAGGTGGAACGGACCATCGAGGCCCGCGTGGGCTCCATGAGCGAAGGCCAGCACCTGGATCACCACGTTCCTGTGATCAGCGGCGACTTCGAGCAGGTGCTCAAGCTGCGCTCTCATGACGTGTTTCCCGCCGACTTCTCGCTGCAGTGCTGACTCGTCGAGTACACACCACAGTTGAAGCGGGTTGTCCCGTGTCAGGGTCTCCTGTCTGGCCATGCGCAGCGCAACGAAATTGCCGATCTCCCGGTCTGTCTGCCACTTGCGGCTGCG
Source organism: Streptomyces sp. NPDC012510 (assembly GCF_042955065.1). Lineage (NCBI taxonomy): Bacteria > Bacillati > Actinomycetota > Actinomycetes > Kitasatosporales > Streptomycetaceae > Streptomyces > Streptomyces sp. NPDC012510. The sequence continues at coordinate 349,989 of NZ_JBIBEN010000005.1, read as the reverse complement.
TTCCACGACCGCCCTCGCATAGCCCTCGGTCTGGAGCAGGCCGGGAATCAACCACGTGAAGGCCTCGCTCTTGTCGGCCAGTTCCTCCAGGTGCAGGTACTCCGCGAACGGGTCCCTGATGGACTGCCGGTACTGATCGAAGAGGTTGCTGCGTTTCCCGGTGGTCGCCAAGGAGGCGAGCCTGCGGAGGCTGTCGATCCGTGTCTGGTCTTGAAGGCCATATGTCTCGAAGAAGCCGGCGAGTGCGATCGGCGGTACGCGCTGCTTACCGTTCTCGATCTTGCTGAGAGCTGGGGCGCCTGACAGTGAAAGCCTCTCGGCAGCCTCGGCAAGACTCATGCCCGCAGCCTTACGCAGTGACCGGAGTTCAAGCCCGAGTCGCCTCCGGTGCAGGTTGGGCTGGGCGTCCGTCATGTTCTACCTCCCTGTGGCGCAGGGTACTCCGCATCATCGCCCTCTGCTTCAAGCTTTCTTGACCGCACCCTTTCGAGTGAGACAGGTTGCGAGAAATATTTCTCATGAGGAATGTTGTGGCGTCAGGTCTCGTCAAACGATCGGTGAATCAAACGAGTTGGCGGAGCCGACGTGAGCTCGATGTCCATACGTGACGAAGGAGTGGCCATGCGACGACTGTTCGGGCAAATCGCCAGTTGGCTAAGGGTGTTCACCGTCCGGGCGGGGCGTCATCGAGCGGGGTTCCGGCCTGGACCGCATCCGTCTCAAGAACAGCAGCCTGGCCCACTCCGCGCGTTTATTGCCCCCACCGTCCAGGCCTGGTACGAGCCCATCGACGGCGCCTCCACCCTCCTCGTCCGCCCCTACCTCACCGCCCACGAGCGTGAGGAGAAGGCCCGGATCCAGCGGCTGCGCCGTGACACCCTGTGGTGTGCGACATACGGGGTGGACCTGAATAGCCGGGACATCCACGCGTGGTTGGGGGCGGTGTGATGGGCGACAGGGATCGGACCCAGCTACGGCTTTTGCCCTGGACCGGGGCGCATGGAGGGCCTTGCATTCTTGTCACGGATGGTGATGGGCCCGTTTCCCGGATCGCCCCCCATGTCGAGGGTGGAGGGGTTGGGCTCGGGGACGGGCTGTTGAGCCGTGCGCGAGGTTTTCTCGCTGGGGAGGAGGGCCAGTGGCGAGGGGCTGAACTCATGGCTGCAGAGGTCCAGTTGGTGGACGCTCTCTTAGGTGCGTTGCTCATGGGCTCGCCCGATGACGCTTGTCCCGGCGCATCAGGGCTCGTGGCTCCCCACAGCGTCGAGTCCGCTTCGTCTTCGGTGAGGGTGGAGCGGGAAAGCCTTGTACCTAGCGAGGAGGGGACGGGGGCCGAGTTCCGGGCGTTCGGGATGCTGTCGTTGCCCGGCACGGATCTCGCCTCCGCAGGTGCCGCTCGCCGTTACGCGAGCGACATGGCTCGGTCGTGGAGGCTCCCGTCGAATGCCGTGGACGATCTGGAGAACATCGTCGGCGAGTTGGCAGCCAATGCCCTGGAGCACGGCGGCAGTGACCGCATTGCGGTCGCACTCGTACTCACCACGGCGACGGTCACCATCGCCGTCACCGACGCGGGCCCGAGTCGGGGGATCATGGCGTCGCTGCCGCCGACACGGGTGCTGCCGGGAACTGAACGGGAGCGGGGGCGTGGACTGCTGATCATCGAGGCCCTGGCCAGTCGCTGGGGGCGACGGGGGACGCGGGACAGCCTGACGGTCTGGGCCGACATCGCCGTCGAGTCCGCGTGGGCCGACCCGATTTCGGGTGCGGTCCCGCCAAGTGCGTCGGCGCGGCGGCCGTAGGTTGATCCGGTGGGATTCTTCGACGGGCTGACCGGCCCAAGCATTCAAAGCGGCGGTGTCGCGCCGCTGCCGGCAGCGGAGGTCCGGTCAGCTCTGCTCGCACTCAACAGGGAAAGAAATTGGCCAGACCTCACATGATCCGCCGGATGATGCCCAGCCCGCTGGGATCACAGGCGCAGCCGCCGTCGCCCTCCTACGTCTCTCTGTTCAACCAGATTCGGAGTAGTCGGCGTACACTCGCGCCTACGCATCGATCAGGACTCAGGGCGTCTGCCAGTAGGTCCCCGGATGCGTGGGCTTCAGGGACGGGTGTTCCTGCGGTAGGGGGTCCAGGCTCATCAGATCAGGCAGCGGACCGTGATGATGGTGCTGGCCAGGGCAAGGAAGAACTCGATGGCCGTTCTCCGGCGTTCGGTACAGCGCCGGAGCATGCCGAAGTTGTTGACTGCGAACATTTCGACCGACCGCGCGTCTGGCTAAAGTTGGGCTGCATGGGCATCGGTAGGACTCTCCTGGGCATAGCCGTGATCGCTCTCGTCACCGCGGGCTGCGGCGGGTCAGGGTCGAATGACAACACCTCCCGCGCTGCGGACACCGCGCCGCCGAAGAGCGGCAAGGAACTCCCCGTCGCGATCACCTCGGCCGAGCCTGGGCTCCTGACAGTCAAGACGCTGCTCGGTGCTCTGCCGCCTGAACCCACCGACGAGGCGCCATTCACCGAACGGGTGCTGTGGACGATGCGTAAACAAACGGTGGCCATGGCCGGGATACCGGGGAAGACCAGCGCTGCGTGCGAGGGCGGCAAGGTGAGCGAAAAGCCGGGCGTGACCACACGGTGCACCGTCGTCTACAACGGCGTGAAGGTCCCCTGGTCCATCCGTTTCGACGAGCCGACCGGTGACTTGAAACCATACGAAATCACCAACGCGGGCCAGGCCGTGCTGACGGCAAAGTCTGTCTACGGCGAGTTCTGGAGGGAGTACAACCGGGTCAGCAAGCACCTCCGCTGCGGAGAGATGCCGGACCTCGAACTCGTCGCATACGGCCAAGACACCGGCCACCGCTGCCAGTACGCCTCGTTCGTCGACGGAAAGGCCCGGTGGGTCAATGTCCCGGTGAGCGTGGGCGAGCGCGGGGTCGTCTTCGACAACGGCCGCTCGCCGGAATCCTCTTGATGTTGTGGACATGGGCCAGGAGCAGGACGGAAGCAAGAGACGGCGCGACGGCGTCGCAACCGGGTGGAGCGTCAGCCGCCTGGGCAGCAAGACCGCGAATCGGTCCCAGAGCGGTTCCCCTCAGCCATGATGAAAGCGCGGGCATCCGTCGATGAGGTAGCTGCGGTACTGGATCTTGCGGAGACCGTGCGAGAGCGCACTCATGAGGTAGGGCGCGGTCGGTGAAGGCAGTGTCGGCCTGGTTGCTGCGTCGCAGCAGTGACCAGATGCCTTCGACGGTGTTGAGGTCGGTGCGTAGGTCGGCAGGAAGTAGCAGGTGATCCAGTCGTGAGTGTCGATGCACTCCCGCAGCCGGCGGTCTCTGTGGACGTTGAGGTTGTCCCACACCAACTCGATGGGTGCGCCGAGTAACTGGTGGGCGGCGATGAGCAGGTCGCGGTACTCGGTCCAGGTGAACTGCGTTTGTCCCCTCGACGAGTAGCCTCCGCTGGCCTTCCGGTAGCTCAGCCAGAGCCTGGCTGTTGACCGGGAGTGATGTTGCCGTTTGGAGCGCTGGGTGGAGCAGCGTAGGGAAAAGGCGGGTATTGGGGGGCCGGGTACTGGGGTTGTCCTGGCGGGGGTGCGTATGGGGCTGTCGGGTGCGGTGGGGTGGGGTGTGTGGGGCGGCGGTTGCGGACGATGGCGAAGACCGCCGCGGCGATGCCGAGTAGTGCGACGACTGCGGCCGCAGCCAGGACAATGGACAGCATGTTGTTCTCCTTGGAGGAATCTGAGACTGCCGCCTCCTCGGTGGTCTTGTCCTCCGCCGGGGCGTTGTCGGCGTCGGTGGCCGAGGGGTGGGGAGAGGGCGATGCGGAAGCTGCGGCCGCGAGGTCCGGGAGCGGGTATTCGTCGGCCGGGCCCGGGTCGCCGGGGTTCTGCAGGGCGATGCGGGGGCGGACGATGCCGTAGCCGATGGAGTCGTTGCGCTTGGATCCGTCTGTGGGGGCGCCGATGGTGTTCAGCATGACTCTGAGGACCTGGTTGTTGGTCCAGGTGGGGTGCTTGGACCAGATCAGGGCGGCGCTGGCGGAGGCGAGGGCCGTGGCGGCGCTGGTGCCATGCCCTTCGCACAGGCCGCTCTTGGTTCCACAGGCGTGCACCATCTCCTCGCCCGGGGCAGCCATGTCTACTTGAGGGCCCTGCTGGGACTCAGCCGTCCTGCGGAGGTTCTTGCCGACTGCGGCCACCCCGACCACTCCGGGCGTGGCCGCCGGGTACATGAGTCGATTGGTCGTGTCTCCGTCATTACCCACGCCGGCGAAGACCAACGAACCCTTGTCCAAGGCATACTTCACGGCGTTGGTCAGCCCTGCTGAGCCATCCGAAACTGCAAGAGAGATGTTGATGACGTGGGCGCCCTTGTCGGCGGCGTAGCGAATCGCCTCCGGTGCGGCCTCGTTGAACTGTCGGATGGCATCAGCCTGGTTGGCTGCCGACATAGACTTGGGCATACGAATTGGAAGGATCTTCGCCCCGGGAGCGAGCCCGAAGGCACCTTGGCCACCTCCGTAAGCACCTGTTCCGGCGATGAGCCCGGACATACCCATAGCGTGGCCCTCATAGTCGGTGTGCTCATCACCGGGCTGCCCCTCGGCATAGTCCTTACCTTGTAGGACGCGGCCCTCCAGATCTGGGTTGGTCGGGTCGACTCCAGTATCAATCACCGCAACCGTGACACCCTTGCCCGTGCTGGTCTGCCACATCTGCTCGGCCTTCATGGCATCGAGGAACCACTGTTCCTCGCGAATTGACTCTGCATGGGCCGACGCCTCCACAGCACCCACGAACAGCAGGCCAAGTAGCACCGATGCCACAACACGGGAGCGCGTGTATCGAGGGCCGTTGGTGCGCATGAGCTTCGCTGTCTCCGTTCATAGATACGCGTCAGTCGATGACCGGGGGTACTGGACGTCCGTTGCGCTGTCGTGGGGTGTCGTCTTGCTCACCTGCGCGACGTGGCCGCGCTTTCGCACCATCAGCACCTGGCGAAGAGGCCGACCGACGTACGTGGGGGGGGCGTTGCCTCCCACGTTCACGAACCGGACCTCCACTCGCAGTTGCGGCCCCCATGGGCCGGGGGCCGTGGACGCCACGCGATTACATGAGTCGCGGGCGGCGCCTTCTGTGGTGAAGGCGCCGCCCGCGTAAGATCACCGCTCGAGGGGTGGTGGCATGGCCATGAGGAATTACCGGTGGTGCGTGGCAAGTGCGGCGGCATTGCTGCTGGCCGGCTGTGGTGGCGGCGCGGAGGGCGACAGCGGGAACAGTAAGGCGGTGGCGCTCACGAAGGAACAAGTACGGGAGACATTGCCGGACGGCGAGGCCATGCCGGGTTGGTACGGGTCCTCCGCTCAACTCACTGTCGTTGAGATAGGCAAGCTCTACCGTTCGGCGGCCTGCCCCACCAAGGGCAACGCGGGCTGCGAGAACTCTCGCTTCTACGGCGCCTCGACCTTACAGAACTACGACAACGCCGCCATCGTCACCTTTCAGATCATCGCCTACGACAGCGAACAGGCCGCCCGGGAGGCGTACGACGTGCTCTGGAACGGCTATTACGGCAGGAAGGCGGGACCGAAAGCCAAGCCGTTCACGATCAGCCCGATCGGTGACGAGCGCGACGCTCGATTCGGTTCCAACAGATTCGGCGAGGCCGGCGCCGTGACCCAGACTCGGGTCGGCACGGCGCTGCTGTGGACCGAGGCGGCTTCCACGGGTAAGGGCGGCGTCGACAAAGACGGAGTCCGGGACCTGGCCAGGGTGCTCGCCAAGCGCGCCCAGCAGGCCCAGAACGGGGACGCACCTTCCGCCTCGCTCGCCAGCTGACCGGGCGGCCCCGCCCGGCCGAGGGCGCCACCTTCGACTACGCGCCCGCCGGACCGCAGATGATCGAGCGCGCCCATCGCATGGCCGATGTCTGCGAGGCACACGCTGTGACGCGCCCTGAGTGGCGGGGGCCTTTCCGCTCCGCCACCCAGCGGTCTCGGGCATCGTGGTCGGTATGCGTACTGGCTTCGACAGTGTGAGTTGGGGTCTGGGTCTGGCTCTGCCCCTCGTCACCGCCCGCCCGTACCCGACAGCCTCACGAAACCCGCCGTGCCCCCGCCGAGGGCACCGCCACGAAGACCCGGGGTGCCGTGAAGCCCGCCTCGGCGAAGGCCACCTCCACCGCCTTGGTGACCGCGTCCGCGTCGGTGGCGTCGACTAGGACGATCGCGGAGCCGCCGAAGCCGCCGCCGGTCATCCGGGCACCCAGGGCGCCCGCGCCGATCGCGGTGTCGACGACGAGGTCCAGTTCGGGGCAGGAGATGCGGAAGTCGTCGCGGAGGGAGGCGTGGCCCTCGACCAGGACGGGCCCGATCGCACGGGTCTCGCCCGACTCCAGGAGGGAGACCACACGTTCCACACGCTGGTCCTCCGTGACCACGTGGCGGACCAGGCGGCGGACCTCCTCCTCGTCGCCGAGGCGGTCCAGGGCCACGTCCAGCTCGTCGTAGACGATGTCCCGCAGCGCGTCGACGCCGAGCAGGGCGGCGCCCTTCTCGCAGCCGGCGCGGCGCTTGCCGTACTCGCCCTCGCTGTGGGAGTGCTTGACCTGGGTGTCGACGACGAGGAGCTGCATGCCCTCGGCGGCCAGGTCGAAGGGGATCTGCCGCTGGGAGAGGTCCCGTGTGTCGAGGAACAGGGCGTGGCCGGCCTCGCAGCACGCGGAGGCCGTCTGGTCCATGATCCCGGTCGGGGCGCCGACGTAGACGTTCTCCGCGCGCTGGCAGAGGCGGGCCAGCTGCCAGCCCTTGAGGTTCAGGTCGAAGAGGTCGTTGAGGGCGAGGGCCACGACCACTTCCAGGGCCGCCGAGGAGGACAGCCCGGCGCCTGTCGGCACGGAGGAGGCGAGGTGGATGTCGGCGCCGGTGACGGCCGTGTGGCCGGCCTCGCGCAGGGCCCAGACGACGCCGGAGGGGTACGCGGTCCAGCCGCGGTCGGCCTCGGGGGTGAGGTCGTCCAGGGCCAGCTCGACCACACCGCCCTCGATGTCGTCGGAGTGCAGGCGCAGACGGCCGTCCGTGCGCCGGGACACCGCCGCGATCGTGGTGTGCGGGAGGGCGAAGGGCATGACGAAGCCGTCGTTGTAGTCGGTGTGCTCGCCGATGAGGTTCACCCGGCCCGGCGCGGCCCACACTCCCTCCGGCTCCGCCCCGTACAGCTCCTCGAACCGCTCGGCGACGACGACAGCCTCGCTCATCCCCTGACCCTGACCTTTCGTACTTGCCTGATCAACTGGCGAAGCCAGCACACTACGTGGGGCGCGCGGATGCGCACCCGCGCTACTCGGCGCGCGCCTGCGCGAACCTCCACGCGTCCGCGACGATCTCGTCGAGGTCCGCGCGGGAGGGGTTCCAGCCGAGGCGTTCGCGGGCCGTTGCGGCGGAGGCGACCAGGGTCGCCGGGTCGCCCGCGCGGCGCGGGGCGACGACCTCGGGGATCGGGTGGCCGGTGACCCGGCGGACCGTCTCGACGACCTCGCGGACGGAGAAGCCGTTGCCGTTGCCGAGGTTGCAGATGAGGTGCTCGCCGGGTTGCGCGGCGGCGACCGCCAGCAGGTGGGCCTCGGCCAGGTCGGCGACGTGGATGTAGTCGCGGATACAGGTGCCGTCCGGGGTCGGGTAGTCGTCGCCGTAGACGGAGATCGCGTCCCGCCTGCCCTGCGCGACCTGCAGCACCAGCGGGATCAGGTGGGATTCGGGGTCGTGGCGCTCGCCGCAGGAGCCGTAGGCGCCGGCGACGTTGAAGTAGCGCAGCGACACCGCGCCCAGCCCGTGGGCGGCCGCCTCACCGGTGATCATGTGGTCGACGGCCAGCTTGGAGGCGCCGTAGGGGTTGGTCGGCTTCGTCGGCGCGGACTCCACGATCGGGGTGGTCTCCGGCTCGCCGTAGGTGGCGGCCGTGGAGGAGAAGACCAGCTTGCGGACGCCCGCCTCGCGCATCGCGGCGAGCAGCGCCATGGTGCCGCCGACGTTGTTGTCCCAGTACTTCTCGGGCTTCACCACGGACTCGCCGACCTGGGAGAACGCGGCGAAGTGGAGGACGGCGTCGAAGGAGTCGTCGAGCCACTTGGCGGCGTCGCGGATGTCGCCCTCGATGAAGGCCGCGCCGGCGGGCACGCCCTCGCGGAAGCCCGTGGAGAGGTTGTCGAGGACGACGACCTCGTGGCCCGCCTCCAGCAGATGCTGGGCGACCACGCTGCCGACATAGCCCGCGCCACCGGTGACCAGGTACTTCCCGCTCATGAACTCGCTACCTCTCGCAGTCGCTCGGCCGCGCGCTCCGGCGGCACGTCGTTGATGAACACGTTCATGCCGGATTCGGAACCCGCGAGAAACTTCAGCTTGCCGGTGGTGCGGCGAATGGTGAAGAGCTCAAGGTGCAGCCCGAAGTCCTCGCGCTGGACACCCTCGAACTCCTCCAGCGTGCCGAACGGGGCCTGGTGCCAGGCCGAGATGTACGGCGTCGGAGGCTCGCCCTCACCGAAGATCCGGTCGAAGCGCCTCAGGAGTTCCAGATAGACCTCGGGGAATTCCGAGCGGGCGTCCTCGTCGAGCGCGAGCAGGTCCGGCACCCGGCGCCTGGGGTAGAGGTGCACCTCGTACGGCCAGTGCGCCGCGTACGGCACGAAGGCGACCCAGTGCTCGGTCTGGAGCACCACCCGCTCGTCGGCCAGCTCCCGCTCCAGGACGGCGTCGAAGAGGTTCTCGCCGCCGGTGGCGTCCTTGTGGGCCGCCAGCGAGCGCAGCATCAGGGCGGTGCGGGGGGTGGTGAAGGGGTAGGCGTAGATCTGCCCGTGGGGGTGGCCGAGGGTCACACCGATCTCGGCGCCCCGGTTCTCGAAGCAGAAGACCTGCTCGACGGAGGGGAGATGCGACAGCTCCGCGGTGCGGTCGGTCCAGGCCTCCAGGACGAGGCGGGCCTGCTCCTCGGTCAGGTCGGCGAAGGACGCGTTGTGGTCCGAGGTGAAGCAGACGACCTCGCAGCGGCCGGAGTCGCCGGCCAGTGACGGGAAGCGGTTCTCGAACACCACCGCGTCGTAGGAGGAGTCGGGGATCTCGCTCAGCCTGTCACCCTCGGAGGGGCAGAGCGGACATTCGTTCGCCGGGGGGTGGTAGGTGCGGCCCTGGCGGTGCGAGGCGATCGCCACGGAGTCGCCGAGCAGCGGGTCACGCCGCACCTCCGAGGTGGTGACGGTGCGCTCCAGGGGCCGCTTGTCCACCGCGTCGCGCACGGTGTCGTCGCGCAGGTCGTAGTAGATCAGCTCACGACCGTCGGCCAGCCGGGTCGAGGTCTTCTTCACTCCGCACTCCCCATCCCACCCATCAAACAGAACCAAACACATCAAAGCACAAGTTCCGACGTTTGTCACCATCAGAAATAAACAAACAACACCAGATGCCAACTGAGGCGACTGAGACGCGGATCTGCTCAGCCGCGGACTCAGATGGTGTCGTCCGAGGCTGTCCCGGGCCCGGTGTGGAGGATCGCGCGCGCCTGGTCCGCGGCCCGGGCGGTGCTCTCGGAGACGAAGTCGAGGAAGCGGGCGATGTTCTCCATGCGGACGGCGGCCGGTGTGCCGGGGCCGAGGACGCCCACGCCCTGCCGTGCGGTCTCGACGATCCGGGCGATGGCCCGGGCGCTGGCGATCATCGACTGGTACCAGACGTCGGCGTCGATGACATAGCGCTCACGGCGGCGATCGTCGCGCTCCCTGCGGACGAGGCCCTGGGTCTCCAGGAACGCGACCGCCTTGGAGATGGACGCCGGGCTGACCTGGAGGCGCTGGACGAGTTCGGACGCGGTGAGACTGCCCGCGTCGCTGACGCAGAGACAGGCCATCACCCGGGCCATCATCTTGGGCGTACCCGACTGTATGAAGACGGTGGTCAGCGCCTCCTCGTACTCGCGCACGGCCCCGGCGTCGCGACCGTGGGCCTGCGGGGGCGACTCCGCACCCCGTGACGCGGTGGGCCTGCGGCGGTGGGCGCGGCGCTCCGTGGCGCGATGGGCGAGGTCGGCGCGGTAGGCGGTGGGGCCGCCGTTGCGCATCACCTCACGCGTGATCGTCGAGGTCGGACGGTCCAGCCCTCTGGCGATCTCCGCGTAGGCGAGGCCGTCGGCCAGGCCCGACGCGATCTGCTGGCGTTCCTGCTGGGTGAGCCTGCCTCCCGGCACAGCGGTCTCCTTCATGGTCCCGAACGACCCCCGTCGCGCCCAGCATAGCGTTCACCATCAATTCATTGCAACGCTCAACGGGAGGCGCGTTGCGTTGATCCTGAGCTCATTGCAATGAAATCACTGCCTTCACCTGCAGATACGGCCACATTGCGCAACGATTATGTTGCCGATTCCATGAATGCAACGTAGCGTTTCCATCATCAGAAACACCGCAGCGAAGGAGCGCACCATGCAGACGTTCGACACCCCCGCCCCGGTCTCCGCCGTCCTCGACATCCCCGCGGGACACATCCGGTTCATCGCCGCCGACCGGGCCGACACCACGGTGGAGATCCTGCCCGCCGACGCCTCCAAGAGCCGTGACGTGAAGGCGGCGGAACAGATCGAGGTCGCCTACGACGACGGCGTCCTCCGCGTCGGGGCCCCGGCACCGAAGAACCGGATCCTCGGCAACTCCGGAGCCGTCGAGGTGACCGTCCAACTGCCCGCGGGCTCCCGCGTCGAGGCGAAGGCGGCCAGCGCCGAGGTCCGGGGCGTCGGACGGCTCGGCGACGTCGCCTTCGAGGGTGCGCACGGCACGGTCAAGCTCGACGAGACCGCGAGCGCCCGCCTCGCCCTCCTCGCCGGCGACGTCTCGGTCGGCCGCCTGGGCGGCCCGGCGGAGATCAGCACCCAGAAGGGCGACCTTCGTATCACCGAGGCCGTGCGCGGCACCGTCACGCTGCGCACCGAGCACGGCGACATCTCGGTGGGGGCCACCCACGGTGCCTCCGCCTCCCTGGACGCCGGCACCGCCTACGGCCGGATCCACAACACGCTCAGGAACACCGCGGGCACCCCCGACCTGCGCATCCACGCCACCACCGCCTACGGCGACATCACCGCCCGCGGCCTCTGAGGAGCACCCACCATGACGAACCTGGCCATCGCGGCGAACGGGCTGCGCAAGTCCTACGGCGACAAGACCGTCCTCGACGGCGTCGACCTGGCCGTGCCCGAAGGAACGATCTTCTCCCTGCTCGGTCCGAACGGCGCCGGCAAGACCACCGCCGTCAAGATCCTCTCCACCCTCATCTCCGCCGACGGCGGACAGGCCCGGATCGCGGGCCACGACATCGCCACCGCCCCACAGGCCGTCCGCTCCTCGATCGGTGTCACCGGCCAGTTCTCCGCCGTCGACGGCCTCATCACCGGCGAGGAGAACATGCTCCTCATGGCCGACCTGCACCACCTACCCAAGCGGGAAGGGCAGCGGGTCACCACCGGACTCCTGGAACGCTTCGACCTCACCGAGGCGGCCAAGAAGCCCGCCTCCACCTACTCCGGCGGCATGAAACGCCGCCTGGACATCGCCATGACCCTCGTCGGCGACCCCCGCATCATCTTCCTCGACGAACCCACCACCGGCCTCGACCCCCGCTCCCGCCACAGCATGTGGCAGATCATCCGCGAACTCGTCTCCGACGGCGTCACCGTCTTCCTCACCACCCAGTACCTCGAAGAAGCCGACGAACTCGCCGACCGCATCGCGGTCCTGAACAACGGCAGGATCGCCGCCGAGGGCACCGCCGACGAACTCAAGCGCCTCATCCCCGGCGGCCACGTCCGGCTTCGCTTCACCGACCCCACCGCCTACCGGTCGGCCGCCACCGCACTGGGCGACGTCACCCGGGACGACGAGGCGCTCGCCCTGCAGGTCCCCAGCGACGGCAGCCAGCGCGCACTGCGCTCCCTCCTCGACCGCCTGGACGTCACCGGCATCGAGGCCGACGAGCTGACCGTGCACACACCCGACCTCGACGACGTCTTCTTCGCCCTCACCGGCCCGGCCGACGTCCCCCACCAGACCAACCGGACCGACCGGACCGACCAGCCCCACCAGGCCAAGCAGGCCGACCAGACCAAGGAGAACGTCCGATGAGCGCCCTCTCCCTCGCCGTCCGCGACTCGTCCACCATGCTGCGCCGCAACCTCCTGCACGCCCGGCGCTATCCCTCCCTCACACTGAACCTGCTGCTCACCCCGATCATGCTGCTGCTGCTCTTCGTCTACATCTTCGGCGACACGATGAGCGCGGGCATCAGCGGTGGCGCTCCGGACCGCTCCGCGTACATCGCCTACCTCGTCCCGGGCCTGCTGCTGATGACCGTCGGCTCCACCGTGATCGGGACCGCGGTCTCCGTCTCCAACGACATGAACGAGGGCATCATCGCCCGCTTCCGCACGATGGCCATCCACCGCCCCTCGGTGCTCGTCGGACACGTCGTCGGCAGCCTGCTGCAGTCGGTCATGAGCGTGGTCCTCGTGGGCGCCGTCGGCGTGGCCATCGGCTTCCGGTCCACGGACGCGAACGCCCTGGAGTGGCTGGCGGCGTTGGGGCTGCTCGTGCTCTTCACCCTGGCGCTCACCTGGATCGCGGTCGGCATGGGCCTGTCCAGCCCCAACGCCGAGGCGGCCAGCAACAACGCGACGCCGCTGATCCTGCTGCCGCTGCTGTCCAGCGCCTTCACCCCGGTCGACTCCATGCCGGGCTGGTTCCAGCCGATCGCCGAGTACCAGCCCTTCACCCCCGCCATCGAAACCCTGCGCGGGCTGCTGCTCGGCACCGAGATCGGCCACAACGGGTGGCTCGCGGTCGTCTGGTGCCTCGGCCTGACCGCGCTCGGTTACCGCTGGTCCACGGCGAAGTTCAACCGCGACCCGAAGTAACCGCCGTGACAGCGCGGGCCACCCCCGCACCTCGATCCGCCCCAGGGCGGCGCACTCCGACACCACGTCGGCGTACGCCGCCCCTCGGCGTTCCGCGGCTGCCGCTCGCGGCTCCGCCAGGCCGAAGCCGCCCTACGCCTCCGCTCCCGGCGGGGAGTGCGGCACCGGGCCCGCGCGGTCCAGCAGTCCCGTGCGGGCCGCCAACGCCGCCGCCTCCAGCCGGGAGCCGACGCCCAGCTTCATCAGGACCCGCTGGACATGGGTGCGGGCCGTGGACGGGGCGATGCCCATGCCGGCCGCGATCAGCCTGGTGTCCTCTCCGTCCGCGACCCGGACCAGCACCTCGACCTCACGAGGGGTCAGCATCTGCAGCAGCCGCTGGCCCTCGTCGTCCGGCTGGGCTGCCGGGTTCAACAGCTCGCTGAACGCGCTCTGGAGCAACTGCGGCGCCACCGCCGCCTCCCCCGCGCGGGCCTTCATGATGGCCCGCTCGACCCCCTCGATGCGCTCGTCGTGCCGCACGTAGCCCGAGGCGCCCGCGGCGAACGCGGCCGCGATACCACGAGGGTTGGGCACCGGCCCGAGGACCAGGACCGCCACCTGCGGACGTTCACGCTTGATCTTCACCACCGGGTCGAAGATCCCCGGCTCGGCGGGTGCCGCCGTGCCAAGCAGGCACACCTCGGGTGCCCTGGTGATCACCAGCTCCGCCGCACCCGCGGCGGGCGCGGCTGCGGCGAGCACCCGGTGCCCCCGCAGCTTCAACGCCGAGGCCAGCGCCTCGGCGAGCAGTCGGTGGTCGTCGACCACCATGAGCCGGACTCCCATCGAGCCACCCCACCCCCAGTCCCCCCAGATGGTTGCCAACTATGGCTGGCCACTGGTCCGCACGGACAGAAGCCCCCCGACTTCCCCGTCTGCTCCCCCGCTCTCATGCCCCCGGAAGCTACACGCTTGTTCGACGTTGCGCTCCCCCTATCGGAGAGAAGTGCCCCGGATTACCGAAATTCCCTCCCATTCGAGCGTGATGAGGGAAACGTGCACGGCCCCGCCCCTGAGCTGGGGCGGGGCCGTGTCACGAGGCCGAGGGGGCGCGTTAGGTCACTTCACCCCGAAACCGAGCGCCGTGTACTCCTTCTCGTCGTCCGAGTACGGCTTGCTGACGAGTTCCGAGCCGATGAACCACCGCCCGTCGGTGTAGAGCATCTCGCTCATCGTCGGCGTCATCGCGCTGATCGCACGCAGCACCGACTCCGAGGAGGGGGTCTCCAGGAGCGTGGTCTGCTTGAGCGACTTGCCGTCGACGGAGACGATCTGGGCGCCCTTGTCGTACGGGCCGTCCTTGAAGGCGATGATGTTCGGCCCGTCCATGCGGATCGGGAACAGTTCGTAGTCGTCGCCCGCGTCGACCCGGTCGCCGGTGGGCTTACCGGTGGCCAGCGAGAAGGAGACGATCTCGTTCGTGGAGCTGTAGGACCCGGTGCCGTCGTGGTCCTTCGTCGGCATGTACACCTTGTCGTTGCCGACGGTGATGCCCCTGCACGCCCAGACGCCCCGGACCGGGCACTCGTAGTCGTACTTGTCGTCCGGGATGGAGATCTTGGCGCGCAGCTTGCCCTTCTCGTCGAGCGAGAAGATGTCGGTCGTACCGGTCAGCGGGACGTCGCTGCCCGTCACCACGCCGAAGACCACCGGCTGGGTGGAGATGACCTTGGCGCGCTGGATGCCGGAGGGCACCTTGTAGGTCCACTTCACACTGCCGGACCTGGGGTCGAGCAGCTGGATCTCGAAGGTCTCGCTCCCGTAGTCACCGCACTTGCGGACCGCGACCAGCTGGGCGCCGCCCGCGTAGCCCTCGTCGGTGCACTCGCCGGCCTTCGGCGACCACAGCAGCTTGCCGGAGTTGACGTCGAAGGCGGCACCGCCGGAGTAGCCGCCGCCCACGGCGACGGTGGTGCCGGAGATGGTGACCTCGCCGAACGGCACCTTGCTGCCGCTGAGGTCGGCGCTCTTGGTCCACACCTCCTTGCCGGTCTCCACGTCGAAGGCGGTGACCTCGGTGCAGGGCTGGCGGTCGTCGTTGTTCTTGCGCTTGGCGGACTCGGTCACCACGACGGCGATGCCATCGGCGGTGATCTCACGGGAACCCGCGCAGGTCTGACCGGCCAGGTCCAGCGTCCACCTGGACTTCCCGCTGTCCGGGTCGTAGCCGACGATCTTGTTCAGCGCGGACTTGGCGTACGTGGTCTTCGTCAGCCAGGAGCCCTTGACGCTGTCGATCTGCAGCTTCTCCTTGACCTCGTGCGCCGGCACCTGGAAGAGGATCTTCGCGCTGGTGCTGGAGGGCGCCTTCTCCTGCGCCTCGGTCGGGATCTCGACACCACCGGAGGAGGAACCGCCGGACGACGAGGAGCCGCCGTCGTCGTTCTTGGGCTCGTCCTTGCCGCCGGAGGTGCCCTCCGAACTGGCGGTGTCGTTCTTGCCGTTGTCGTCGTCGCCGCTGGAGGTGGCGACATAGACGCCGCCGCCGACGATGAGCGCGATGGCCGCGACCGCGGCGGTGATGATGATCGCCGTGGAGTTGGGCTTCTTCTTGCCGCCCGGACCGCCCGGAGCCTGTCCCACCTGGGGGTGCATCGGCATGGTCTGCGGCTGATAGCCGTAGGGCTGCTGCCCGTAGGGGCCGGGCTGGGGCTGGCCGTACGGTCCGGGCTGCGGCTGGCCGTAGGGGCCCGGCTGGCCGGGCTGCTGGGCCGGGTAGCCGTAACCGGGCTGCGGCGGCGGGGTCTGCTGCGGGTAGCCGTAACCGGGGCCCTGCGCGGGCGGGGGCGCCTGCGGGGGCTGGGCCGGAGGCGGGGTCTGCTGCGCGGGCGGCTGCTGGGGGTAGCCGTAGCCGGGCGCCTGTGCGGGCGGGCCCTGCGGCGGGGGTGTCGGGGCGCCGAAGCCGCCGTCCGGCGGGGGCGTGGGCGCGCCGAAGCCGCCCTGCGGCGGGGCGTCCTGCGGAGGCTGCGCCGGAGGCTGGCCCTGGGCCGAGGGCTGGGCGGGCGGCTGGTTGGGGGGCGGGCCCGGCGGCTGGTTCGGCGGGGGCGGCGGCTGCGTCATGACGTGGATACCTCGGAGCGGATCTGGGCGGACGGGTGTCGGACGAAGGGTGAAGACGACCGGGTCACGGCGGGGCCGGGCGACGGCGGTCCGGGGCGGGGCGACGGCCGTTCGGGACGGCCGGGCGACGGCGGTCCGGGACGGCCGGGCGACGGCGGTCCGGGACGGCCGGGCGACGGCGGTCCGGGACGGCCGGGCGGCAGCCCGCGGCTGTCGCGCACCTTGTCGGCCGTGGGCCGGTCGCGCGCCTTGATCGCCGTAGGTCGGTCGCGCGCTCTGCTCGCCGTGGGTCGGTCGCGCGCGTCATTTGCCGTAGGCCAGCATCAACTTCTCCTTCGCGTCGTCGACACCGCTCAGCAGGGTCGAGGAGATGTAGAAGCGCCCGTCCACGTAGTCGATGGCCTTCGAGTAGAAGGAGCTCTCGATCTCCGCGGCGCTCGCCGGCATCCGCAGCAGCTCGGTCGTCTTGTGGCCGCTGCCGCTGGTCGGGACGGACACGATCCGGCCGCCCGAGCTGTACGTCGACTCCACGTACGCGATCAGCTTCGAGCCGTCGGTCTTCACCGGCGTCATCACCGCGTCGGCGGAGGGCGACTTGACGCGCCACTTCTCCTTGCCGGTGGCGAGGTTCAGCGCGACGACCTCGTTCGTGCCGTCCTTCTCCTCCGTCGGCAGATAGAGCGTGTTCGCGTCGACCGCGAGGCCCGTGCAGCCCTGGAGCTCTCCGATGAGGATCCCGCCGCCGCACTCGGGCGCGAACGAGCCCTCGACGTCGAGCTGCGAGCGGGTCGAGCCGTCGGCCTTCAGGGTGGAGACGTTCCAGGTGTTCTCCTCCTCGTTGGTGAGGTAGAGGACGACCGGGTCCACGGAGTAGGCGTGTTCGACCTTCCAGCCCTTGGGGATCTTCCGCGTCCACGTGGCCTTGCCGGTCTTCGGGTCCAGCTCCTGGACCTCGTCGTGCTCCTTGTCGGTGGTCACCGCGCAGGAGGAGACGACGATCAGGCGGGCGCCGCCCGCAAAACCGGAGGGGTAGCAGGACTGGCCGTAGGTCTTCTTGTCGAACAGCTTCTTGCCGGTGTTGATGTCGTACGCCGTCCCGGACTGCGAACGGGCCACCAGGAGCGTGTCCCCGACGACGGACAGTGCTTCGGTGCCGGCGCTGTCGAACAGGTCGCCCTTCTCCAGCTCCGCCGACCAGCCCTTCTCACCGGTGTTCAGGTCGATCTGCTGGAGCTGGTCGCAGTCGGCGTTCTTCGCGGTGCTCTTCTGGTACGCGATCACGGCCCGGTCGCCGGAGGTGGCCTTCGGGGTGACCGCGCAGATCTTTCCGGGGAACTCGATGGGGTCCCAGGCGGGGTCGCCGCTCTGGACGTCGTAGGCGAACAGCTGCTTGTACGCCGGCTTCACCGCGACCTTGTCGGTGACCCACAGGCCGGGGGCGGACGCGCCGGAGCCCGGGACGTCGGGTGCGCTCTTGTACCAGAGCACCTTCGCCTCGCCGGCCTTGCGGTCCGCGTTGAGGTCGGAGATGTCGAGATCCTCGCCGCCGTCACCGCTGCCGTCGCCCTCGTTGACGGGCTGGGTGGGCGAGGGGGAGGGCTTGCCGTCCTCCGTGGGGCTCGTGCTCTCCTTGGCGACGGGCTTCTTCGCGCCGTCGTCCCCGAGCGACGTCACCGCGAAGACCGTGCCGCCGATCACGAGCAGGGCGGCCACCGCGGCGCCGACGGCCAGCGCCGGCTTGCCCTTGAAGGGGTTCCTGGAACCACCGCCGCCACCGCCCGGCGGCGGGGTGGGCGCGCCCGGGTACTGCGACTGCGGGTAGCCGTAACCGGCCTGCGACGCCGGGTTGTACGGGCCGGGCTGCGTGTACGGGCCGGGCTGCTGCGGTGGGGCGTACGGCCCCTGGTGCGCGGAGGGCTGCTGGGGGTAGCCGTAGCCGGGGCTCGGCGCGGGCGGACCCTGCGGCGGGGGCGTCTGCGGGTAGCCGTACGGCTGTTGCGGTGGTTGCGGCTGTGACGGCGGTGGCGGGTTCTGCGGTGCTCCGTAGCCGCCCTGTGGTGGCTGATCGGGTGGCTGAGTCATCAGCGCTCTCCCCCTGTTCGCTGCTTTCGAGCCACCCGTGGTCACGCGTGGTGTCGCTTCTCAGACTGTTCTCAGACGGCTCTTTCTATCACTGCGACGCTCCCACGCACGGGGCCGGTCGCTCCCCTGTTCCCAAGGGAGGACCGGCCCGTGATGCCCTCGTTACGCTCCTTCACGCCCCCTTCACGGGACGTGCGCGCCCTGCGCGATACGCCCTCTGCGGGCGAGAGTTACTGGACAGCGTCGTGCGGGGGCAGCGCCCCGAGGGGGCGCGGGGAACCGCGCGATCAGCGCCGAACCGCTACGCGTCATCCGCGAGTTCCAGCCACCTCATCTCCAGCTCTTCCTTCTCCCCGAGCAGCGCCCGCAACTCGGCGTCCAACTCCCCCACCTTCGCGAAATCGGTGGCGTTCTCGGCGATCCGCGCGTGCAACTTCGCCTCCTTCTCGGAGACCTTGTCCAACTGCCGCTCGATCTTCTGGAGTTCCTTCTTCGCGGCACGGGAGTCGGCGGCGCTCTTCTGCGCGGCCTCCGCGGCGGGCTTCGCGGCGACCCCGGCCGCACTGGCCGCGGCCTCCTCCATCCTGTGGCGCCGTTCGATGTACTCGTCGATCCCGCGCGGCAGCATCCGCAGTGTCGCGTCGCCGAGGAGCGCGAACACCTTGTCGGTCGTGCGCTCGATGAAGAACCGGTCGTGGGAGATCACGATCATCGACCCGGGCCACCCGTCGAGCAGGTCCTCCAGTTGGGTGAGGGTCTCGATGTCGAGGTCGTTCGTCGGCTCGTCGAGGAAGAGGACGTTGGGCTCGTCCATCAGCAGGCGCAGCAGTTGGAGCCGTCGCCGCTCACCACCGCTGAGGTCCCCCACCGGCGTCCACTGCTTCTCCTTGTTGAACCCGAAGGTCTCGCAGAGCTGCCCCGCCGTCATCTCGCGTCCCTTGCCGAGGTCGACGCGGTCACGGATCTGCTGTACGGCCTGGAGCACCCGCAGGTTCGGGTCGAGTTCGGCGACCTCCTGGGAGAGGTAGGCCAGCTTGACCGTCTTGCCGGTGACGACCCGCCCGGCGGCCGGCTGCTTCTCGCCCTCGCTGCGCGCGGCGTCCGCCATGGCCCGCAGCAGGGAGGTCTTGCCGGCGCCGTTGACCCCGACGAGGCCGATCCGGTCGCCCGGCCCGAGCTGCCACGTCAGATGCTTCAGCAGCACCTTCGGGCCGGCCTGCACGGTGACGTTCTCCAGGTCGAACACGGACTTTCCCAGCCGGGACGACGCGAACTTCATCAGCTCGCTGGTGTCGCGCGGCGGCGGCACGTCCGCGATCAGCTCGTTGGCCGCCTCCACCCGGAACCTCGGCTTCGACGTGCGGGCCGGGGCACCTCGCCGCAGCCACGCCAGCTCCTTGCGGACCAGGTTCTGCCGCTTGGTCTCCTCGGTGGCGGCGATGCGTTCCCGCTCGGCGCGGGCGAAGACATAGTCCGAGTAGCCGCCCTCGTACTCGAAGACCGTGCCCTTCTGCACGTCCCACATCCGGGTGCAGACCTGGTCCAGGAACCACCGGTCGTGGGTGACGCAGACGAGTGCGGAGCGCCGCTCGCGCAGATGGTTCGCGAGCCAGGAGATTCCTTCCACGTCGAGGTGGTTGGTGGGCTCGTCGAGGACGATCAGGTCCTGCTCCTCGATGAGCAGCTTGGCGAGCGCGATGCGCCGCCGCTCACCGCCGGAGAGGGGACCGATGACGGTGTCCAGACCCTGCGGGAACCCCGGCAGGTCCAAGCCCCCGAACAGCCCGGTGAGCACGTCCCGGATCTTGGCGTTGCCCGCCCACTCGTGGTCCGCCATGTCCCGGATGACCTCGTGCCGGACGGTGGCCGTGGGGTCCAGGGAGTCGTGCTGGGTGAGCACGCCGAGGTGGATGCCGCCGGAGTGGGTGACCCGCCCCGTGTCGGCCTCCTCCAGCTTGGCGAGCATCCGGATGAGGGTGGTCTTGCCGTCCCCGTTCCGCCCCACGACACCGATCCGGTCCCCTTCGGAGACGCCGAGCGAGACCCCGTCGAGCAGGGCACGGGTGCCGTACACCTTGCTGACGTTCTCGACATTGACCAGGTTGACGGCCATTACTCTCCTGCCACGGGGACGATCGACCCTCCAGGGTAGTCGTCGGGGGACGGGGGTGTGACGGGCGGCGGGGGCGGCCCCCGAGCCGGGCCGCCGCCGAGGACGACTACCGGGCGCGCGCTGGCTCGGCGTGCCCCTGGGCGTGGCCGGGCGGCCGCCGCCCAGGGACAGAGCGGAGGGCCGGCCCCCAGGGCAAGGCCCAAGGTCACCCACCCAGGGCGAGGACCGCGGCGGCCCCCAGGAAGGACGCCAAGGGCGGTGGCCGAAGCGGAGCCAGGAACACGCCGCAGAGACCGGTGTCGGGAACGGCTGCGGACCAGAGAAGCGGGGACGATTGCCCAGGCAGGGGCCCGGAACGGCCGCCGGGAACGGAACGAGGGACAGCCGCCAAGACGCATGTCAGGAACGGCGCCCGGAGCCAGAAGACCAGGGAACGGTTGCCCAGGCAGGGGCCTGCCCAAGGAAAGGCTGCTGGGTCAGACGAACGGAACGGTTGCCCGGGCCAGGGGCCGGAAACGGCTGCCGGGCCAGACGAACAGGAACGATTGCCCGGGCCAGCGGCCGGGAACGGCTGCCCGGGGCAGGGCACGCGCTCCGGCGCCATGCCCGGCCCCGGTGGCCTCCGCCTCCGCCCCGACCGGCGTCGGAACGGGCAGCCGACCGCCTGCTGCAGGGCCCCCGAGCGGTGACGGTGACGACGGCGGCGCCACCGGACCCGCTTCCGGTCGGTCGACCACCGACGCGTCCGCCGCCGACGCCGGCTCCGCCGTCTCCTCGCCCGTCGCCGTCAGCGCTCCCGTGGCCTGTCCGTGTACGCACATCCGCCTGATACGCGCACCACAGTGCCGTGGGGCCCCGGGGCCCCCCCCCCCCCGGCCCCCCCCGGGGGGGGGGGCCCCCCCGCCCCCCCCCCGCCCCGGCCCCCCCCCCCCCCCGGGGGCGGGGGGGGGCGCGGCGGTAGAACCTGAG
>NZ_JBIBEN010000005.1:309516-328761 GCF_042955065.1 Streptomyces sp. NPDC012510 | reverse complement strand
CGCCGGCTCCGCCCCCGGCGCCCCCCGGGCGCCCGGGGCGGCGCGGTGCCCCCACACCCGCCTTACCCGCCCACCACCGGGCGGGGCCCCCCGGGCACCCCCCCCCCGGGGGCCCACGGCGGTCTTGTCGGCCCCCTACTGCCGGCGCTGCTGGATCAGCGCCGAGGCCGTGGCCGGTGTGAGGCCGTCGGAGGACGCCTCGTGGTGGGCGGGCATGTCGTCGCGGATCAGGTTCTCGGGGATGAAGACGGCCGCGGCGACGCCTCCGTTGGTCGACTGGCGCAACTCGACACGCAGACCCTGGCGTCCGGCGAGGCGGTTCACCACGATGAGGCCGATCTGCTTGGCGTCGAGCAGGTCGACCTTCTCCGACTGGATCTTGCGGTTGGCGTCCGCCATCGCCTCCTCGTTCATGCCGAAGCCACTGTCCTCGACTTCGACGAGGATGCCGTCGCGCAGCCGGGCGGCGCGCAGCTCGACCTTGGTGGAGGGCGGGGAGAACGCGGCGGCGTTCTCGACGAGTTCGGCGAGCAGATGGATCACGTCGGCGACGGAGCCGCCGGTCAGCGACACCCGCGGCGCGGCCCAGATCTGGACCCGGGTCGCGTCCTCGATCTCGGCGACGGCGGCCCGCAGGATGTCCGACAGCGCGATCGGGTCGCGCCAGCCACGGCCTGGGGCGATCCCGGACAGGATGAGCAGCGACTCGGAGTGGCGGCGCATGCGGGTGGCGAGGTAGTCGACGCGGTAGAGGTCGTACAGCTCGGCGTGGTTCTGCTGTTCCTGCTGGCGCCGTTCCATCACACTGAGCAGGTCGAGCTGACGGTGGAGCAGTACCTGGCTGCGGCGGGCGAGGCTGACGTACACCCCGGAGATGCCACTGAGGAGTTCGGCGCGCTCGGAGGCCGCCTTGAGCGCGGCCCGCTGGACGGCGGTGAGGGCGGTGCCCACCTGGGCGAGTTCGTCGCCGGCGAGGCGCCGCATGGGGGCCTCGGCGTCGATGTCGACGCCCTGCCCGGCGTGCAGTCTGCGCATGGCCTGCGGCAGCCGGCGGCCGGCGACCTCGAGGGCGGAGTTACGCAGGTCGAGGAGTTCGACGATGAGGCCTCGGCCAACGCCCACGGAGACGAGGAGCGACAGCAGGACGCCGACGAGGCCGAGGACGACGGCCACGCCGGAGGCGCCGAGGGTGTCCCAGCCGAAGGCGTCCGCCTTGGCCGCCGCACCCGTGCCGGCGTCCGTCTCGGCCTCCCGGAGCCCCTTGAGCACGGCCTCCGAGGAGGAGCCCCAGCCCTGGATCACGGCCGCCGACACGGGACCCGGTCCGGCGTCCGTCACCCGGTCCTCGACCTCGGCGAGGGTCGTGTAGCTGTCGCTCTTCAGCAGCACCTCGTACGCGGGCCGGTGCTCGTCCTTGAGGTCGGCGACGGCAGGCTTCAGCAGTTCGCGCTGGGTGGCGACGGCGCCGACGAACCGCGCGTACTGCTCCTTGCCCAGTGTCCCGGACGCGGTGGCGGCGGCCAGCAGCGCCTGCTCGCGGGCCACGGCGTCACGGACCCGGGAGAGTTCGAGGACGACCCGTGCCTCGGAGGTCGCGTCGGTGCCCTGCTCGCTGGTGAGCGCTCCGGTCACGGCGAACGCGTGGTCGATGACCGTCGAGTACTTGGTGTACCCGGTGGTGACGGCGTCCTTCGCACCGGACCCGGTGGTCTCGGCGCGCAGGGTCGCGAGGCCGCTGAAGTCGGCTTCGAGGGTGTCGAGCCGGTCGGGCAGGCCGGTGTCGATGAGAGCGGCGTCCGAACTGGAGGAGTTGAGGCCCTCCCGGAGCGCCTTCACGGCGTCGTCGGTGCTCTGCTGGTCGGCCCTCAGCTCGTCCAGGCCGGTTTCGGAGCGCCGGGCCGCGTACCGCATGGCGGCGGTCCGCTCCGCCTGCAACGCCGTGACGAACTCGGCGACCGGGGCCAGCAGTTCACTGTTGACGTCCTTGGCCCGCTCGGTGTCACCGATCGCGGCCACGGTCGTCACCGCGGCAAAGCTCCACAACGCCATCAGCGACACGATGGGCAGCATCAACAGCGCGACGATCTTCGCCCGCACGGATCTGGGCCGCAGCCGGGCGGTCATTCGGAAGAGTTTCATCGGGGACCTCGCTAGGGGAGCGCCCCACAGGGGCGCGAGGAACTGCGCGACCGCCCCCACCGGCCCGCAGACGATCACGGCGCTCCAAGCGGAGCGATCACGCGGTGGACAGCTCGACCTCACGCAACAGCTCATCGGTGAAGGAGGACTCCGCCCGCTTCCCCGTCGGCGAAAGCGCCACGTACGCCGAGGTCAGGAAGAGGAACGACCCCAGCATCACGGCCAGCGGGAACAGGAACTCCGTGGCCGTGGCCCCCGGCAACCGAGCCGTACTGGGCGCGAGGTCGATGCTCACGGCGTACATCGCGGTGTAGTGCATGCTGCTGACCGCGAGCCCCATGACCAGCGCGGCGATCGCGGCGAGGGCACCCCCGCGCACGATCAGCGTGAGCGTCAACGCGGCGGTCGCGGCGACGACGGCGATCACCACGGAGGCGATGACGAGGGAGGGGTTGTAGCTGATCTCGCCGTGCAGGTTGAGCGCGGTCATGCCGGTGTAGTGCATGGCGGCCACGCCGAGTCCGGTGCCGAGGCCGCCGAAGGCCACCGCGCGCACCCGGGAGCGGCCGTAACCGACGGTGAAGACACCCGCGCCGACGACGGCGATCGCCATGACGAGGCTCAGGACGGTCATCGGTACGTCGTAGCGGATGGGCGTCCCCTCCACTCCGAAGCCCATCATCGCCACGAAGTGCATGGTCCAGATGCCCGAGCCGATCGCGAACGAGGCCAAGGTCAGCCAGTTCCGCTTCGAGGCGCCCTCGGCCTCGAGTGCCCTGACGGTGCAGCGCAGTCCGAGGGCCGAACCGACGCAGGCCATGACGTAGGAGAGGACGGGGGTGACCCATCCGGCGCTGAAGTGGTCCATGTGTCCCATGGGGAACCCCTCTCGCCCGCCGCGCGGACGACACCGTGCGCACGGGAAGTACCGCCGGTAATCAGACACCGGGGATCGAGATCATGCCACCCGAAAAGGACGGGCAGACCTACAGAATGGGGGCGACAAGGGATGTACGTGACCATGGAAGCGCTGTGGCATGGATTACAAACTGAGGAGTAATGAACGACCATTGCCTGAACTGCACATTTCCTCCACCGGACCGCTCGGGTCAGGTGCTTGACCGTTCGCCGCGACCAATGAGTTCCACCAGCAGCCACCCGGCGAGCGTCATGGCCACCGCCGTCGGCGCGGTCACCTGGACGGCGATCAGCAGGGCCGAGCGCCCCTCGAACAGCCCACCGAACCCGACCATGGAGAGCCCGAGCACACCGAACAGGCACAGGGTCGCCCCGAGGGCGGCGACCGGCCCGGCGTACGCCGCCGACCTGCGCGGAGCGTTCGCGCGAGGTGGCCGGGCGGCAGGCCGCTCGAAGCCACGGAAGGCGGCGACCAGAATCGCCGTGAGAACAGCCGCGACCGCTGTGCGCAGGGGCAGTTGGGCCCACCAGGCGCCCGACGCGGGCGCGGGCAGCGGCACATCGAAGGCGAGCAGGGCGCCGTACACCCCGAGCATGGCCGAAAGATGCCACAGGAACGCCGTCATCGAGATGCCGTTCGCCGCCACGACCGTCCGCCACACCTTCGGCCGCTCCAGCCACCGCGCGACCGGCCCCCGCAGCCACTCCACCGCGCCGACCAGCCACAGCCCGTGGCACAGCAGCGCGAAGGTCGGCGGCGCCATGTTCGACACCTTCTCGCCCGGCATCCCCACCATCGACAGCGGATACGGCCCGTGGGCCACCAGCAGCGCGGCCCCCGTGAGGCCGATTCCGGCGAGCAGATACGGCCGTGTCAGCCGGCCGTCGGCGCGCAGGAAACCGAGTTGATGGATCGCCAGCCACACGAAGGCGAAGTTGAGGAACTCCACGAACGGCACGTCGAGTGCGAAGCGCAACGCGTCCACCAGCGCGGCGGCCGCGACGAGCCCGCCGAACGCGCCCCAGCCGAACCGCTCGTGCAGCCCGAGCAGCGGCGGGGTGAAGGCGACCATCGCGAGATAGATGCCGATGAACCACAGCGGTTGCGCGACCAGCCGCAGCGCCACGTCGAGCAGGCCACCGCCCTGGCCCATGAGGTGGAGGAGGACGGCGGCGGCGCCCCACACCCCGATGAACACCATGGTGGGCCGCAGCAGCCGCTGGAGGCGGGCCCGGAGGAAGGCGGGGTAGACGGAACGTCCGTCCGTCGCCCTCCGGCTGAGCGAGCGGTAGGAGAGTGCGTGGGAGAAGCCGCCGACGAAGAAGAACACCGGCATGATCTGCAGCGCCCAGGTGAGGATCTGCAGCCGGGGCTCGACGGCGAGGAGGTTGCCCACCTCGATGCGGCCGTCACCGCCGGTGGTGACCGCCGCCATCAGCCAGTGGCCGAGGACGACCGTGCCGAGGGAGGCGACGCGCAGGAAGTCGACGTAACGGTCACGGGTGGACGGGGTGGCGGCGGCGAGTTCGCTCACACTCGCGACCGCACTCACGTTTGCACGCACGCTTGCACTCATGGGAGTACGGTCGCGCCGGCACCCGGGTGGGCGTCAGCGCTCCCGTACTCACCTCATGTCTGAGTACCTACCGTCGGCCGCCCGTGATCGCCGGCACCACGGTCGCCCCCGGCGCCGGCGACGCGGCCACGCGCGTGGTCCGGCAGGTGCCCGAGGCGAGGAGCCCTCGGGCGACGGTGTGGGCCGACTCCGCGTCACGGGCGAGGAACGCCGTGGTCGGGCCCGAGCCGGAGACGAGCGCGGCGAGGGCGCCGGCCGCACGGCCGGCGGCGAGGGTGTCCGCCAGCTTCGGGAAGAGGGAGAGGGCGGCGGGCTGGAGGCCGTTGGAGTCCGGCAGGAAGGCCGCGAGCGCGTCGACGTCCCCCTTGGCGAGCGCGTCGAGAAGCACCTGGGAGGCGACGGGCTCGGGGACGACGTCGTGCGCGTGCAGCCGGTCGAACTCGCGGTAGACGGCCGGGGTGGAGAGCCCGCCGTCGGCGACCGCGAACACCCAGTGGAAGGCGCCGCCCACGTCGAGGGGCCGAAGCCGCTCGCCCCGCCCCGTCCCGAGGGCCGCCCCGCCCACCAGGCTGAACGGCACATCGCTGCCCAACTCAGCGCAGAGGGCGAGGAGTTCATCGCGCGAGGTGTTCGTGCCCCACAGCGCGTCACAGGCGAGGAGGGCGCCCGCCGCGTCCGCGCTGCCGCCGGCCATGCCGCCCGCGACGGGGATGTCCTTGACGATGTGCAGGTGCACGGCGGGCGCGACGCCGTGCCGTTCGGCGAGCGCGAGCGCGGCGCGGGCCGCGAGGTTCGTACGGTCCAGCGGCACCTGGTCGGCGCCGGGGCCCTCGCAGGTGACGGTCAGCTCCTCGGCCCGGGTGGCGGTGACCTCGTCGTACAGCCCCACAGCGAGAAAGACATTGGCCAGGTCGTGGAACCCGTCGGGCCGGGCACCGCCGACCGCGAGCTGCACATTGACCTTGGCGGGCACGCGCACGGTGACGCTCACGACTGACGGGGCTCCTCGGTGTCGGTGCTGCTTCCCTGGCCGGCGTGGCCGCCGCTGTCCGTGACGCGGTTCTCGGCGACGGCGGCGAACTCCTCGACCGTCAGGGCCTCGCCCCGGGCCTGCGGGGAGACACCGGCGGCGACGAGGGCAGCCTCGGCGGCGGCGGCGGAACCGGCCCACCCGGCGAGGGCGGCCCGCAGTGTCTTGCGGCGCTGGGCGAAGGCCGCGTCGACGACGGCGAACACCTCGGCCTTCGTCGCGGTCGTCCTGATCGGCTCGGTGCGGCGGACCAGCGAGACGAGCCCGCTGTCGACGTTCGGTGCCGGCCAGAAGACGTTCCGTCCGATCGCTCCGGCCCGCTTCACCTCCGCGTACCAGTTCGCCTTCACCGACGGCACGCCGTACACCTTCGAACCGGGGCCGGCGGCGAGCCGGTCGGCGACCTCCGCCTGGACCATCACGAGCGTGCGCTCGATGGTCGGGAAGGTGTCGAGCATGTGCAGCAGCACGGGGACGGCGACGTTGTACGGGAGGTTCGCGACGAGTGCGGTGGGGGCCGGGCCGGGAAGCTCCGTGACATGCATGGCGTCCGAGTGCACGAGGGCGAAGCGGTCGGCGCGGGCCGGCAGGCGGGCGGCGACGGTCGCGGGGAGCGCGGCGGCGAGGACGTCGTCGATCTCCACGGCGGTGACCCTGTCCGCGACCTCCAGCAGGGCGAGGGTGAGGGAGCCCAGGCCCGGTCCCACCTCGACCACGACGTCCTCGGGGCGGACCTCCGCCGTCCGCACGATCCGGCGCACCGTGTTCGCGTCGATCACGAAGTTCTGGCCGCGCTGCTTGGTGGGGCGGACGCCGAGAGCGCCCGCGAGTTCGCGGACGTCGGTGGGGCCCAGGAGGGCGTCGGGGGTGGGGCTGCTGCTCACCGCACCAGGGTACGGGGGTGTTGGGGGGCGGATGTTCCTCGCCCCCGCCGCCCCTACCCGTCCCGTCCCCAGGGGGCTCCGCCCCTTCGCCCCCGGGGGGTTTGTCGGCTGGGTGCGGGTGGGTGGGGGCTGGTGGGTGGGGGCTGGTCGCGCAGTTCCCCGCGACCCTGGAAGACCCGGCCCACCCGCAGCTGCCGATTCAACCCTCAGCCGCGCAAGCGGGCCCCGCAGTGGGGCCAGGGGCTTGCCCCTCGCTGGGCGTACAGCTTCTTCGCGCGGAGGGTCTGCTCCGCGGCCGACGCGTCCTGGGGGCGTCCCTGGCCGCCCAGGCTCTGCCAGGTCCGGGTGTCGAACTGGTACAGCCCCCCGTACGTGCCCGAAGGGTCCACCGCGTTGGGGCGCCCGCCCGACTCACACGCCGCCAGCGCCGCCCAGTTCAGCCCGTCCCCGTCCCGCACTGATGCCGGCATCTCCTTGGTCCCGACCTTCACGACCTGGTCCTGCGGCTCCCGCACGATCTCCGTGCGCAGCAGCCGGGGCCGCTGCTTCACCCCGTTGACCGTACGCAGGGCGTACGTGACCCGACGCGTCCCCGGACGGCCGGCCCGCTCGACCACCTCGGTGCCCTGGAACAACGACGGGTCCTCCATGCGCCGGACCTGGAAGGGGATCAGCTCCTCCCGGATCTCCCTGGACCCGGTCACCCGCAGCACGGTCACCGTCTGCCCGTCCCGGGGAAAGCTCGACCACGCGACGGAGGTCGTGTCCTCCCCGCGCAGGGTGACACCGGCCTGTTCCACGGCCTCCCCCACGGTCGCCGCGTTCGTGCGGATCGTCCGGGTCCGCCCGTCCGCCATGATCGTGACGGTCCGCTCGGTACGGACGTCCAGCTCCAGCCCCTCCCGCCCGATCCGCCGGGAGCGCGAGGTCGACACATACGCGCCCGCCGCCCGCACCCCGAGCTGCCGGAGCGCCCCGTCGACCGTCCGGGCGGTCGTCCAGACCCAGCGCCGGTGACCGTCGAGGGTGAGGGCGACGGGCCGGCCGTAGTGCACCGTGACCTCGTCACCGCTGCTCAGCGCCGTACCGGGGGCGGGGGCGACGACATCGTGGGCGCCGAAGGCGACCCCTTCGTCCGCGAGCAGCTCGGTGACGTCGTCGGCGAAGGTGTGCAGCGTGCGCGGCCGCCCGTCGACGGTGAGCTCGATCGCCTTGTCCTTGGCCACGAACGCGGTCGTCCCGCCCGCCAGGAACGCCACCACGAGCGCCTGCGGCACGAGCCGCCGCAACGAGGTCGGCCGGGCGGCCGTCCGTCTGCGGCGTACGGCCCGCCGGGAGCCACCCCGGCCGCCCCCCGCCGGGGACGCCGGGGCCGGATCACGGGCGGGCCGTTCCTCGTAGGCCGGCCGGTACGTGTCCGCGTACGCCCCGTACGGGAGCGTCTCGGCGTCGTACGCCGACCGCCACCTCGTGCTGCGGTCAGGGCCATAGGTCTCGTACGACGACTGCGCGTTGCTCACGACGACACGCTCCAGAGGGGATCCGGGTCCGGGTCGGGCGACGTGAACCTAGCGGACTCCGGTCACCCTCCAAAGCAACGTGGTCACACAGTGTCGCGACACGGGCCGCAGATCCTCTTTTTGCGTCCCTCGAACGGCTGACGCGTCGTGATCCCTCAGTAATCGAACGCCCGCGCAGTGTTCGCCGCGATCGCCGTCGCCAGGGCGTCCTCGTCGATCCCCCGCACCGCGGCCATCGCCCGCACCGTGACCGGAATGAGATACGGCGCGTTGGGCCGTCCGCGGTACGGCGCGGGCGTCAGGAAGGGCGCGTCGGTCTCGACGAGAACGAGTTCCAGGGGCGCCACGGCGAGGGCGTCGCGCAGCGGCTGGGCGTTCTTGAAGGTCATGTTCCCGGCGAAGGACATGAAGTAGCCGTGCGCGGCGCAGACGGCGGCCATGTCGGCGTCGCCGGAGTAGCAGTGGAAGACGGTCCGCTCGGGTGCGCCCTCCTCCTTCAGGATCCGCAACACGTCGTCATGGGCGTCGCGGTCGTGGATGACGAGCGCCTTGCCGTGCCGCTTGGCGATCTCGATGTGTGCGCGGAACGACCGTTCCTGGGCGGCCTTGCCCTCCGGCCCGGTCCTGAAGTGGTCGAGCCCCGTCTCTCCGACGCCCTTGACCTGCGTCAGCGCGGCCAGCCGGTCGATCTCGGCAAGGGCCTCGTCCAGCGCGGCGTCACCGCCGGCCGCCCGCGCGCCCTGCCGGGACCAGCCGTCGGGGTCGCCGTGGACGATGCGCGGGGCCTCGTTGGGGTGCAGCGCGACGGTCGCGTGGACCGCGTCGTGCGTGGCGGCCGTCTCGGCGGCCCAGCGCGAGCCCTTGATGTCACAGCCGACCTGGACGACCGTCGTCACCCCCACGGAGGCGGCCTTCGCGAGGCCCTCCTCGACCGTGCCGGACTGCATGTCCAGATGGGTGTGCGAATCCGCGACCGGCACCCGCAGGGGTGCGGGGAGCGGGGGCGCGGCGTTCTTGTCGTTCTTGCCGGACGCGTTGCCGGAGTCGTTCGAAGGCATGCCCCGATCCTACGAATCGCACGATCGGGGCATGCCCTCCAGGCGCGCCGGGGGGAGGTCAGCTCGCCTTGCGGTGGAACGGGTGCAGCAGGTCGGACAGGTGCCAGTGGTGGTGCTCCTCGGGCTCCGGTCCGTCCGACGCGGCGGGCTCCGCCACCGGGCGGGGCTTCGGCAGGTGCCGGCGCCGCTCTGCGTCCCGCACCGACGAGACCTGGCCCGCCCGCATGATCCGTACGACATGACCGTCGCAGTTCTGACACGTGGGCCTGGAGAGCGGGGACGGCACGACCTCGCCGTCGGCCACGTACATCACGAAGTCGCGCCCCTGGGCGTCGTTGTGGTGCTCTATCTCGAACGACTGCTCCCAGCCGTGTCCGCAGCGCATGCAGGCGAACGAGTACGACTCGTGCACGACGGCGGTGGCGGTGTGCCGTAGTACGGCCCGCTCTGCGATCTCGGTCATTGCCAGCTCCTCTTGTCCGCTGGACCGTGGGGACCTGTAAGTCCTCACCCACCAGTGGACGCCCGCGCCGACCCCGAACGCACCCCATCTGCCCACCCTTGAAGGTGATTTGGGCTGTCCTTGTGGGAAGGCCGTCGATACGAGGTCCGCCCTTTGCCCGGCTTTGCTTCGTCATGGGGCGGGGTGGTGTCCAGGGGCGCGTCAGGCAGTTCCCCGCGCCTTTGAACACCACCCCGCGGGCCGAGAAGCACGGGGCGCAGCCCCTGCTTCTCAGGGGCGCGGGGAACCGCGTTCTCAGGGGCGCGGGGAACCGCGCGAGAAGCCCCACCACCCGCACCCGAGAACGCGCCCCACCCCCTACGGCGCAGCCCTCTTCGCCGCCACCACCGCGTCGAAGACCTCCCTCTTCGGCACCCCGGCCGCCACCGCCACCGCGGCGATCGCCTCCTTGCGCCGCTCCCCCGCCTCCTCCCGCACCCGGACCCGCCGCGCCAACTCGTCCGCGTCGAGTTCCTCGGGCCCCTTCTCCGGCGCCCCCTCGACCACCACGGTGATCTCCCCCCGCACCCCGGAAGCCGCCCACTCGGCCAGCTCACCGAGAGGGCCCCGCTTGACCTCCTCGTAGGTCTTGGTCAGCTCACGGCAGACGGCGGCGCGCCGCCCGGTGCCGAAGACCTCGGCCATCGCGGCGAGCGTCGCGTCCAGGCGGTGGGGGGCCTCGAAGTACACGAGCGTGCGTCGCTCCTGCGCCACCTCACGCAGCCGCCCGAGCCGCTCCCCTGCCTTGCGCGGCAGGAACCCCTCGAAGCAGAACCGGTCGACCGGCAGCCCGGACAGCGCGAGCGCCGTCAGAACGGCGGACGGTCCCGGTACGGCCGTCACCCGTATGTCCTTCTCCACGGCGGCGGCGACCAGCCGGTACCCGGGGTCGGAGACGGACGGCATCCCCGCGTCCGTGACCAGCAACACGCGCGCACCGCCCGCCAGCGCCTCCACGAGCTCCGGCGTGCGCGCGGCCTCGTTGCCCTCGAAGTAGGAGACGATCCGCCCACCGGGCTGGACGCCCAGCGCCTGGGTGAGCCGGCGCAGCCGCCGGGTGTCCTCGGCGGCGACCACATCCGCCCCGCTCAGCTCCTCCGCGAGCCGGGGCGGCGCGTCCGCGACGTCGCCGATGGGGGTGCCTGCCAACACAAGGGTTCCTGTCACGCCCCCATCCTCCCAGGGGC
This sequence comes from Streptomyces sp. NPDC012510, assembly GCF_042955065.1. Classification (NCBI taxonomy): domain Bacteria; kingdom Bacillati; phylum Actinomycetota; class Actinomycetes; order Kitasatosporales; family Streptomycetaceae; genus Streptomyces; species Streptomyces sp. NPDC012510. Next base: position 317,946 of record NZ_JBIBEN010000005.1, on the reverse strand, counting down.
CGCCTCGCAGGGGCGAAGCGTGGGCGAACCCCGAGGCGGAGCTCTCGTGCGCCCCGGCCCCACCCGGCGGAGCGCCACGGCCACATTCCCGTCCCACGGGAATCCCGCAGCGGTGTTCCCTACGATGGCGCGGTGACCAGTACCGCGTCCTCCACGGACACCCGGCAGGACCAGGCCACCGCGGAGCAGCGGCCGTCGTGGCGGCACCGGCTGCGCCGATTCGGCTACGCCGTGCCGCCGAGAAGCGACGTCCGCGACCGGCTGGTACCCCCGTACACCCGGCCGAGCCCGCGCCTGTGGGCCGCGCTCGGGCTGCGGGAGGAGGTGGCGGGCCGGCTCGTCCGCTGGTCGGCGTGGGGCGGTCCGCTGCTGGTGACACTGGTCGCGGGGTTGATGCGGTTCTACAACCTGGGCAGCCCCAAGGCGGTGATATTCGACGAGACGTACTACGCCAAGGACGCGTGGGCGATCGTCCACCGCGGGTACGAGGTCAACTGGGCCAAGAACGCCAACGAGCTGATCCTGCAGAACAACGGGAACGTGCCGATCCCGACGGACGCGGCGTACGTCGTGCACCCGCCGGTCGGCAAGTACGTCATCGGGCTGGGCGAGCTGATGTTCGGGTTCAACCCGTTCGGCTGGCGGTTCATGACGGCGCTGCTCGGCACGCTCTCGGTGCTGATGCTCTGCCGCATCGGCCGCCGGATCTTCCGCTCGACGTTCCTCGGCTGTCTGGCGGGCGCGCTGATGGCGGTGGACGGCCTGCACTTCGTGATGAGCCGCACGGCGCTGCTCGACCAGGTCCTGATGTTCTTCGTCCTGGCCGCGTTCGGCTGTCTGGTCATCGACCGCGACCGGGCGCGGAAACGGCTGGCCGAGGCGCTGCCACCGGACGGTGACGGCATCGTCCGCCCGAACCCCCTCGTCGCCGAGACGACCCGCCTGGGCCTGCGCCCGTACCGCTGGCTGGCCGGGCTCTGCCTCGGCCTGGCCCTCGGCACCAAGTGGAACGCCCTGTACTTCATGGTGTTCTTCGGGATCATGACGGTGCTCTGGGACTACGCGGCGCGCAAGGTTGCCGGTGCCCGCCAGCCGCTGGTCGCGACGCTCCAGCGCGACTTGGGCCTCGCGTTCCTCTCCACGGTCCCGGTCATGATCGCCACGTATCTGGTCTCCTGGACCGGCTGGATCCTCTCCCCGGACGACGGCACCGGCGGCTACTACCGCGACTGGGCGGCGAACGCGGGCAAGGGCGGCTGGTTCGGCTGGCTGCCGGACTGGCTGCGCAGCCTGTGGCACTACGAGCAGGCGGTCTACGAGTTCCACGTCGGCCTGTCGTCCCCGCACACGTACCAGTCGAACCCGTGGAGCTGGATCGTGGTGGGCCGCCCGGTCTCGTACTTCTACGAGTCGCCGTCGCCCGGCAACGACGGCTGCCCGGTGGACACCGCCGAGAAGTGCGCCCGAGAGGTCCTGGCCATCGGCACGCCCCTGCTGTGGTGGGCCGCCGCCTTCGCGTTCCTCTATGTCCTGTGGCGCTGGTTCTTCCGCCGCGACTGGCGTGCCGGCGCGATCGCCTGCGGCATCGCAGCCGGCTACCTCCCCTGGTTCATCTACCAGGAACGCACCATCTTCTTCTTCTACGCCGTCGTCTTCCTCCCCTTCCTCTGCCTCGCCGTCACCATGATGATCGGCGCCGTCCTCGGCCCCCCGAACGCCCCCGAACGCCGCCGCGTGGCCGGCGCCGCGGGCGCCGGCGTCCTCGTCCTCCTGATCATCTGGAACTTCATCTACTTCTGGCCGCTGTACACGGGCCAGCCCATCCCCATCGACAGCTGGCGGTCGCGGATATGGCTGGACACCTGGGTCTAGCCGGGGAGACCTACCGCGGGGGCACGGCGAAGCGCCGCGGCCCCGCGGTCGATGCTTCGCCGGCCGACAGCCGGTATGACGCCGCCCCCACCGCCGACGACCGGGTGGCCCGGCACCGCCGCTCCGCGCCCGCCGGGTGGCCGGATGGTGAGCCCGGTGGCCGGAACGCGGTCGGACGGATCGGTCGGGCTAACAATCAGGGCACACACAGAACGCATTTTCCCCACGCGTTACTCCCGCGTGTTTACAGTGAGCCGCGGCAAGCGGTTTCTGAGCGTGTTCGAAGTAGTTCGGAGGGTGCCGCGCAAAGGGCCATGAAGGCCTCGGACGGGGTCGGTAACGGGGAAGGTGTGTCATGCGCAAGGGGGTCAAGGTCGCCATAGTCAGCGGGGTCTTCGCGGCGATGGTGGGGGGCGCCGGGTACGGCGGGTACAACTTCGTGACCGCGCTCAACGGGGACGGCGCCGCGAACGCCGAGCAGCGGACCGGGCCGCCGGGTGCCGACGAGGTCGAGAAGACGACGGAGAAGTTCTTCGCGGCCTGGGAGAAGGGCGACGCGGCCACGGCGTCGTCGTACACCAACAACGCGGTGGACGCGGAGGCGGTGTTCGCCAGCTTCGTCGACACCGCGCGGATCGCCGACGTGAGGATCGAGCCCGGGAAGCCGACCGGGACCGGCGGCCGGACCGTACCGTTCTCCGTGGCGGCGACGGTGTCGTACGAGGGGAAGAGCAAGAAGCTCGCGTACAAGAGCCGACTGACCGTCGTGCGGGGGAAGACGACCGGGCGGGCGCTGGTCGACTGGAAGCCGTCCGTGGTGCACCCCGAACTCAAGGCCGGCGACAGGCTGTTCCTCGGAGAGGCGGCGGCGCCGCCCATCGAGGCCGTGGACCGGGACGGCACGGTGCTGACCAAGGAGAAGTACCCCTCCCTCGGGCCCGTCCTCGACACCCTGCGCGAACGCTACGGCGCCGACGCGGGCGGCGCCCCCGGTGTCGAGCTGGGCATCCGGCACACCAGTACGAACGCGGGCGACACCACGCTGCTGACCCTCGCCGAGGGCAAGGCGGGCAAGCTGGAGACGACACTCAGCGCACGTGTGCAGGCGGCTGCCGAGAAGGCGGTCAAGAAGTACTCCGAGTCGTCCGTGGTCGCGCTGCAACCCAGCACCGGGCAGGTGCTGGCCGTCGCCAACCACCGCGCGGACGACTTCAACGCGGCCTTCCAGGGGGAACTCCCGCCCGGCTCCACCATGAAGATCATCACCGCCGCCATGCTCATCGACAACGGTGTGACCTCGATGAACGGCCCCGCCCCCTGCCCCGACACGGCCACCTGGCAGAGCCAGACCTTCAAGAACCTGCCGGGTCTGAAGGCCGACGAGGGCGCCTCGCTCGCCAACAGCTTCATGCGGTCCTGCAACACGGCCTTCATCAAGCTGATCGACGAGCAGCCGCTGACCGACGAGTCGTTGACCGAGGAGGCCCAGGAGCGGTTCGGGATCGGCAGGGACGACTGGAAGACGGGCATCGTCTCCATGGACGGCAAGGTGCCGCCCTCCGGCGGACCGAACCGGGCCGCCAACGCGATCGGGCAGGGCGACGTCCTGATGAACCCGCTGAACATGGCGTCGGTGACGGCGACGGCGATCACGGGGCGGTTCCGGCAGCCGTACCTTGTCTCGCCGGAGCTGGACGACCGGGACCTGGCCACGGCCAAGGGGCTGTCGGCCGGTACCTCGTCGCAGCTCAAGCAGATGATGAGGCTGACCGCGACACAGGGGACGGCCGCGACGGTCATGAACGGGCTCACCGGGGACATCGGCGCGAAGACCGGGTCCGCCGAGATCGACGGGCAGGCCACGGCGGACAGTTGGTTCACCGGGTTCCGCGGGGACGTGGCCGCGGCGGCGATGTCGGAGGGTGGTGGCCGCGGGGGCGAGGCGGCCGGGCCGATGGTGGTGGAGGTGCTGCGGGCCGGGGGGTGAGTCCTCGGGTCGCGCCGTAAGGGCTCACGCAGTTCCCCGCGCCCCTGGAAAGCGGGGGCTGCGCCCGTGCTCTCCATGCCCGCAGGGCGGGCCTGATCCGGCGGGGCGGGGCTACGGCCTCCTTCGGCCCCACCCCACGGAGTGACGCGCGGGACTCTACTGTGGTGGTTCTCGTTGGGATACGAGAGGCAGCCGGGGGCAGCGGAAGGTCGGGAGCGTGGGTAAGAGAAGGCGTGTCGACGAGCGGAAGACCGCGACGACGGGCAGGTCACGACGGCACCTCGTGCTGGTCGGGTCGGCGGTCGCGGCCCTCGGCGGCGGGGCGTTCGCGGTGTACACGGTGTTCGGCGGCGGCGCGGCCGCCGAGGACGGTTCGTCCGACGCCAAGGCCGTGAAGAGCGGGCCCCTGTCCGCAGGCGAGGTCCGCACCACCGCGACCGCGTTCCTGACCGCCTGGCAGAAGGGCACCGTCACCGAGGCCGCCGCCGCCACCGACGACTCGGCGGCCGCGAGGACCGCGCTGACCGGCTTCACCAAGGACGCCCACATCAAGGACGTCACCCTCACCCGGGGCAAGCGCACGGGCGACAAGGTGGCGTTCTCCGTGAAGGGCACGGTCTCCTACAAGGGCACGGACAAGCCGCTGACGTACGCGTCGGCCCTCACCGTCGTACGGGCGGAGAAGGACGGCGAACCGGTCGTCGACTGGCAGCCGTCCGTCGTCCACCCCGAGCTCCATGAGGGCGACCGGCTCGTCACCGGCGAGGCGGGCACGCCCCCGGTGAAGGCCCTCGACCGGGACGGCGGCGAGCTGACGACGGAGAAGTATCCGTCGCTGGGCGCGGTGCTGGACGGTCTGCGGGAGAAGTACGGCAAGAAGGCGGGCGGCAAGGCAGGCGTCGAACTGCGGATCCTACGGGCCGATCCGGCGAAGGACGGGAACAGCGGGGAGGAGAAGAGCGGGACGGACGGGAAGGACGGGAAGTCCGGCAGCGCTGAGACGTCCGAGCAGGAGGAGAAGGCCGCCGACAAGACGCTGCTGGAGCTGAGCGAGGGCACGCCGGGCGAGCTGAAGACGACGCTCAGCCCGTCGCTGCAGGCCGCCGCCGAGGCGCAGGTGAAGGCCACGAAGCGGGCGTCGGTGGTCGTGATGCGCCCCTCGACCGGCGAGATCCTGGCAGCGGCGAACTCCGGCGCCTTCAACGTTGCCTTCCAGGGCTCGCTCGCCCCCGGATCCACGATGAAGATCGTGTCGTCGGCGCTGCTCATCGACAAGGGCCTGGCTTCGGCGGAGAAGGTCCACCCGTGCCCCAAGTTCTCGTCGTACGGGGGCTGGAAGTTCCAGAACGACGACAAGTTCGAGATCAAGAACGGCACGTTCAAGGCCAGTTTCGCCCGCTCCTGCAACACCGCCTTCATCTCGCAGGCGAAGAAGCTCGACGACGCATCCCTGACCCGGGAGGCCCAGCAGGTCTTCGGCCTCGGCATGAACAACTGGGCCATCGGCGTGCCCAGCTTCGACGGCGCGGTGCCGGTGCAGAGCGCCGCCCCGATGGCGGCCTCGCTGATCGGCCAGGGAGGCGTGCGGATGAATCCGCTGAACATGGCGTCGGTGGTCTCCACGGCCAAGACGGGCGTGTTCAAGCAGCCGTATCTGGTCGCGCCGTCCGTCGACGGCCGTACCCTCGCCACCGCCTCCCGGCCCATGTCCGAGACCGCGCGCTCCCAACTGCGCGAACTCCTGCGGTACACCGCGGCGGCGGGTACGGCGGCCGAGGCGATGTCGGGCCTCGGCCCCGACTACGGCGCGAAGACCGGATCCGCCGAGGTCGACGGCCAGAAGGAGCCCAACGGCTGGTTCACCGCCTGGAAGGGCGACCTCGCCTCCGCCGGAGTCGTGCAACAGGGCGGCCACGGCAGCGAGTCGGCGGGCCCGATCGTGGCGGCACTCCTGAAGGCCGGCAGCTGACCTCAGGGGTGCCGGGGGCGGCCGTGGATGGGGGCCTTCTCATACGACTCCGGTGAGGAGTCCAGACACCAGTCGAACACCGACGGCCAGGAGCCGTAGCCCGCGTCCAGGTCGAGGTGGGCCTCGCCCGGCAGTACGTCGGCGGGCAGGCCCAGCGGGTCGGCGTACGTCGTGGCGGCGCCGCGCGGGCAGTACGGGTCGTTGTCACCGCCGACGACACGGGTGTACGAGGCGGCCTCGGCCAGCCGGGCGGGGGTCAGCGGGGGCGGGGCGAACTCGGCGATCTCCTGGTGTGCCAGGGCGACCTCGGGGGCGGGCGGGGCGATGAGCAGGACGCGGTCGACCGGGGTGGAGAGGATGTCGTCGCGGGCGACCGCGTGCAGCCACAGCAGACAGGCCAGGCTGTGGCAGACGACCGTTATCCGTCGGCCCGCCAACTCGCCCAGCAGCGCGTCCAGTTCCGCCAGCCAGCGTTCCAGGTCCGGGTCGTCCGCTTCCGGGAGCTGGGGATAGGCGACCTCGTGGCCGAGGTCGGTGAGGTGGTCGGCCAGCCAGTGCTGCCAGTGGGCGGGCGGGCGGTGGTTCTGCCAGCCGTGGAGGATCAGGAAGGCGCGCGGGTGGGGGCGGGTGTCGCTGGGGGTCGGGGGCGGCGGGGTCGGTGTCATGCCCCGATCGTCGGTGAAAGCGATCACCCGGTCCAGGGGCGTTTCTGTGGCTGGACAGGGGCTCCTCGCCCCCGCCGCCCCTACCCGTCCCATCCCAGGGGCGCTGCCCCTTCGACCCCGGGGTGGGTGCTTCGGGCGCGGGTGGGTGGGGGCTGATCGCGCAGTTCCCCGCGCCCCCAAAAAAGCGAAAAGCACGGGCCGCGGCCCTGCTTTCAGGGGCGGGGAACTGCGCGAGCAACCACCCACAACCCGCACCCGCCGACGCACCGAAGCCCCGCCCCTGCCGCGTCACAACCCGTTCGCGTGGGCGCTACACGCACCGCTAGCGTGCCCGGCATGACCAACGACGCGCAGGACATCGACGGTTTCGGAGCCCACCCCCGTTTCGCCGAGGCACTCACCGCGTTGGGCCGTGTGGTGAGCGGCAGCTGCGAGTCGCTGATCGCCCACGCGGACGCCGCCCTCGTCGACGTTCGCGAGCGCCACGCGTGACGCCGGTCGTCACGGCGGCGGTGCTGCTCGCCGCGGTCACCCACGCCGGCTGGAACGCGATCGCCCACAAGATCACGGACAAGCTGGCCGGTTTCACGCTGATCGCCGGCGGCGGCGCGCTGATCGGGTTCGTGATGGTGCCGTTCGTGCCGCTCCCGCAGGCCGGCGCGTGGCCGTACCTGATCGCCTCCGTGATCATCCACCTCGTGTACTACGTGCTGCTGATGACGTCCTTCCGGCTGGGCGACTTCGGCCAGGCCTATCCTCTCGCGCGCGGCTCCGCGCCCCTCGTCGTCACCGTCCTGGCCGCCGTCTTCGCACACGAGGTGCCGGACGGCTGGGCGGCGGCCGGCATCCTGCTGAGCTGCGCCGGCCTGACCGGGGTCGCCCTGTGGGGCCTGCGCGGCTGCCGGCCGCACTGGGCGGCGATCGGGGCTGCGCTGGCCACGGGCCTGTCGATCGCCGCGTACACGGTCGTGGACGGCCTCGGCGTGCGGGCCTCCGGGTCCGCGATGAGTTACATCGCCTGGCTGATGGCCCTGGAGGGGCTGGCGATCCCGGCGTACGCGGTCTGGCGGTGGCGCGCGGAAACGGTCGCGCGGCTCCGGCCGTTCGCCGCCGTGGGCCTTCTCGGCGCCGCGCTGTCCGTGGCCGCGTACGGGCTGGTCCTGTGGGCGCAGACGAAGGCGGAACTGGCTCCCGTCGCGGCCCTGCGCGAGTCGTCGATCATCGTGGGCGCGGCGATCGGGGCGGTGTTCTTCAAGGAGCGCTTCGGAGCGCCGCGGATCGTGGCGGCGGGGCTGCTGGTGGCGGGGATCGGGCTGATGCTGCGGGCCGGTTAGGGGCTTCTGACGCCGTGATGCCGCGGAGATCCGTCAGAGCCCCCTGGGCCCTGGGTGCGGCGGGTGCCCGGCAGGCCGTGCGTCGGCGGGCCGGGAGGAGCACTCTGGAAAGAGCGGTTCCGGAGGTGATCGTGATGATGAAGACCGCTGTCGGATGGCACATCGAGCTGGAGTTCCAGGAGGACGATCAGCGCACACGGGCGGCCGCGCTGGTACGGCTCCCCGACGGGAAGGAGGTACGCGCCAACGGCTACGCGAGCCGCCACCACACCGATTCCAATCAGCCTCGGGTCGGCGAGGAGATCGCCGGCGCCAGGGCCCTGAACGAGCTCGCCATGAAGCTCCTCACCAAGGCCCACGACGAGATAGACGAGGCATCGGGCCGCACGTCCCACCCGATCGCCCTCTGAGGCCGACGGTACGGCAGTACAGCGATACGGCAGTACGCGCATACGGCTGCCCGTGCCCGCGGCGCGCGGCCACGGGCAGCCGGGGGGGGGGGGGCCCGCCCCCCCCCCCCGCCCCGGGGGGGGGGGGGGGCCGCGCGGGCCCGCGGCGGACTTCGGAACCCGGACCGCCCCGGGGGCCCCCCCGGCAGCCGCA
>NZ_JBIBEN010000005.1:0-309506 GCF_042955065.1 Streptomyces sp. NPDC012510 | reverse complement strand
TGCCGAGTGTGCGGGCGAGGGTCCGCCCGTACTGCCCAAGGGCATTCCGGCCATCGGGGTGCCGGGGCCCGGGGGGCGCGCCCCGGGGCGGCGGGGGGGGCGGGCCCCGCCCCCCACGGCTCGCCCTGTGGTTGACTGGCTCCCGTGCTGCACGAGTTCGTCTTCCGGACCGTGGACCTCCCGGTGTCCGACCGGTTCGAGGCCTGGGCGGAGTTGCAGAGCCGCACGCACGCGCCCATGCGGCTGACCCGTATCGCCCTGGACGGCGACCGCGCCGACCGCGCGCCGGAGGACTACCACGGCCACCAACGCGTCTTCGGCCTGGGCGATGTGACGGTGTGGCCGGCCGCCTTCGATCCGATCGCGTTCCGCCGCACCCCGAAGCTGATCCGCCAGTCCGACCCGGAGACCTTCCATCTCTCGCTGCTCCTGCGCGGCGAGGGCGCGGCCAGTTGGGGCCGGGAGCAGGTCGCGTACGCGGCCCAGGACTTCCATGTCAGCTGCTCGTCCATGGCGTTCGACGTGCGGACCGGCACCGAGCCGGTCCGCACGGTCGGCGTCGAGATACCGCGCTCGCTCGTCGCGCTGCCCGCGCACAAGGCGGACCAGGTGATCGGGAGCCGGTTGTCGGGGCGGACGGGGATGGGCGCGCTGCTGGCGCAGCTCCTGACGCAACTGGCGGCGGACACCGGTCCGTACGAGCCGTCCGACGCGCCCCGCCTCGGGACCGTCGTCGCCGACCTGGTCACGGCGCTGTTCGCCCACACCGTGGACGCGAAGCCGCGGCTGACACCGGAGGCCCACGGCCGGACGCTCACCCTGACCGTCAAGGCGTTCATACGTCGGCACCTGCACGACCCCGGACTGACCCCCACGACCATCGCCGCCGCGCATCACATCTCGCGCAGCTATCTCCACCGGCTCTTCCAGACCGAGGGGCTCACCGTCGCGGCGTACATCCGCGAGCAGCGGCTGCGGAACGCGTACCGCGACCTCACCGATCCCGACCCGGTGCTGCGTGCCACGCCGATCCACGCGATCGGGGCACGCTGGGGATTCCCGCGTGCCGCCGAGTTCAGCAGGGCCTTTCGTACGGCGTACGGGGTGCCGCCGAGCGAGGTGCGGTACGGGACGAGTGCGGCGCGGTACGAGAGTGGACTCGTTGCCAAGTGAGTGTGGACCGTCAGCCAACGACACGGGACGGATTTCCGCGCATCCTGGTGATCGCCGCCACGGAGGGCGGCCGTCCGGATCACTGGGATCGGGCCAGGACACCAGCGGGGGAGCCCTGGGCCGGGCCGGCCGCTCACCGTGACGGCCGCCCGGCGGCTCCTACCCACTCTCCTCTCAGGGGGCCCTACGCGCCCGTCGCCGCCCGTACCGCCCGCACCAGGGACTGGGCCCTCGGGTCGGCTGTGACCGTCTTGCGATAGCCGTTGGTCAGGTAGCCGAAGGCGATGCCCGAGGCCGGGTCGGCGAAGCCCAGGGGGCCGCCTCGGCCGGGGTGGCCGAAGGAGCCCACGCCCAGCAGCGGGGAGGCGGTGCCGTGGAGCATGTATCCGAGGCCGAAGCGTGTGTTGACGACGAGGACGCGGTCGGGGCCGGAGGACTCCTCGGCGCGGGCCGCCTCCAGGGTTGCGGGGCTGAACAGTCGCACGCCGTCGACCTCTCCGATGAGCGCCGCGTAGAAGCGGGCCAGACCCTCGGCGGTGGCGATGCCGTTGGTCGCGGGGAGGACGGACGCGCGGTACGCGGGGTCGTTCTGGTCCGGGAACGGGGTGATCGCGGCGAAGGCCCGACGGGTGAGGGAGTCCGGGTCGTCGTAGGCCTCGGTGACCGAGCGCTTGGCGCGGAGGCGGAGTCCGCCGGAGGGCTCGGGGGCCTCTTCCAGGCGGCCGGCGCGGCCCACCCTGCCGGTCGCCGCCACCGGCTCCGGAAGTCCCAGCCACAGGTCGGTGCCCGGCCCCAGCGGGGCGGCGATCTCCGACGCGATCCACTCCCCGGCCCCCCGCCCGGTCACGCGCCGGACCAGTTCGTCGAGCAGCCAGCCGTAGGTCAGGGGATGGTAGCCGTGCTCGGTGCCGGGCTCCCACGCGGGGGCCTGCGCGGCGACGGCCTCGGCGCCCCGGCGGGGGTCGAGCGCCTCGGCGGGGGTGAGGGGGCGGTCGAGGACGGGTAGGCCCGCCCGGTGGTTGAGGACGTGCCTCACCAGCACGCGGTCCTTGCCGTGGGCCTTGAACTCGGGCCAGTGGCGGGCCACCGGCGCGTCCAGGTCCAGCTCTCCGCGCTCGGCCAGCATCAGCGGGACGGCGGCGGCGACGCCCTTCGTCGCCGAACGCAGGATCTGGGCGGTGTCCCGCCGCCATGGTTCGGTGCCGTCGATGTCCCGGGTGCCGGCCCACAGGTCGACGACCTTGCGCCCGTGCCGGTATACGACGACGGCCGCGCCCCGTTCGCCGAGCGCCTCGAAGTTGCGCACGAACGCGGCTCTGACCGGTTCGAAGCCCTCGGCGACCGTGCCGTTCACATCCACGCCGGTGCTCCTGTCCGTTCGTCCGCGTCCGTCGTACGCCCCGTTGGCCGGCACGGGCCCGCCCTGTGGGCCACGGCGCCGGGTGCAACGTACACGCGCCGGTCGGGATTCCCCCCGGTCGGGGTCCGCAGAGGCACCTCGGCCGCCTCAGCCCAGCACGATCGTGACCTCGATGTTGTCGCGGGTCGCGTTCGAGTAGGGGCAGACCTGGTGGGCCGCGTCGACGAGCTTGGCCGCGATGCCCTGGTCGATGACCGGGAGGGAGACGCTGAGGGCGACGGCGAGGCCGTAGCCGCGCTGCCTGTTGGGGCCGATGCCGACCTTCGCGGCGACCGTGGAGCCGGTGAGGTCGTAGCCCTCACGGCGGCCCACTAGGACCAGCGCGTTGTGGAAGCAGGAGCTGTACCCGGCGGCGAACAGTTGCTCGGGGTTGGTGCCGTCGCCGTCGCCGCCCAGCTCCGGCGGCATCGCGACCTTGAGATCGATCTGACCGTCCTGGCTGGTGATGTAGCCGTCCCGGCCGCCGTGCGCGGTGGCCTCGGCGACGTACACGATCTTCGTCGGACGAGTGTCGGTACGGGTCTCCACCGCAGCGTCGTCAGTCATTCCCCTGGCCTCCCCCTGGGACGAGCGCGTGGCCTCCCCCAGGACAGGCGCGCACAAATACATCGTGCACAAGGTACTTGCCGGTAGGGAGAGAGCGGTTACCAGGGGGTAGTAACCATGGGTAACACAAGGTCACCGTGGGGCCGGGTGCGCCCATGGCCGCTCAGCGGTCCGCCGCCTTCGTCGCGCGTGCCGTCAGCTCCCAGAGTTCCTGGCGGAGCCGTGCCACCTCGGGTCCCCCTAGTCCGGTGGCGGCGGTCAGCGTGGCGGGGACGGCGGCTGCCCGGTCGCGGAGCTGCTCACCGCGTCCGGTCAGGGCGACGCGCACCGAACGCTCGTCCCGCACCGACCGCTCCCGGCGCACCAGCCCGGCCGACTCCAGCCGTTTCAGCAGGGGCGAGACCGTGCCGTAGTCGAGCCGCAGGGCGCAGGCCACGTCCTTGACGGTGGTCTCACCGCGCTCCCAGAGGCAGAGCATGACCAGGTACTGCGGGTAGGTGAGGCCGAGTTCGTCGAGCAGCGGGCGGTACGCGGCGGTGACCGCGCGCTGAGCCGCGTAGAGCGCGAAGCACAACTGCTCGTCGAGGAGCAGCGAATTGTGCCGGTGCGCATCCGCTTGATTCGTCACGGGCCCATTGTCGCGGACGCCCACGCGACCGTGGCCGGGGGCCGCCTTCGTCCGCGGGTGCGCGAGCAACCCCCACCGACCCGCACCCCCAGCCCCTACCCCGCCCTCACCGACCGCGGATCGAAGCCGAACGGCAGCTCCAGCCGGTGCGCCCGCATCAACGCGTCGTCGCCGAGGAGTTCACCCGTCGCCCCGTCCGCCGCGATGACACCCTCGCTGAGGATCAGCGCACGCGGGCACAGTTCCAGGGCGTACGGCAGGTCGTGCGTGACCATGAGGACGGTGACGTCCAACGACCGCAGGATGTCGGCGAGTTCACGGCGGGAGGCGGGATCGAGGTTGGAGGACGGCTCGTCGAGGACGAGGATCTCGGGCTCCATGGCGAGGACGGTGGCGACGGCCACCCGGCGGCGCTGCCCGAAGGAGAGGTGGTGCGGCGGCCGTTCCTTGAACTCCGCCATGCCGACCTGTTCGAGGGCCAGGTCCACCCGCGCCTCCAGCTCGGGTCCCTTCATCCCCGCCGCGGCTGGCCCGAAGGCCACGTCCTCCCGCACGGTCGGCATGAAGAGCTGGTCGTCGGGGTCCTGGAAGACGATGCCGACCTTCCGCCGGATCTCGGCCATGTGCCGCTTGCCGACGGGCATCCCGGCCACGGTCACCGTGCCGGCGCCCCCGGTGAGGATGCCGTTGAGGTGGAGCACGAGCGTGGTCTTGCCGGCGCCGTTCGGCCCGAGCAGAGCGACCCGCTCGCCCCGCCCGATCGTGAAGTCGACACCGAAGAGGGCCTGGTGGCCGTCGGGGTAGGCGAAGGCGAGCCCGGCGACCTCAAGAGACGGGACGGAGTTCTCGAAGGCCCCGGAGGCCTGGGCGGTGGTGGTCACAGGGTCCATCCCAGCAGACAGACGACGAGCGCGGTGAACGGGAGGGCGAAGGCGTACGACCACTGCGCCCGGGACGCGGTCACCTCGTCGATGACGGGCATGGAGCCCGCGTACCCCCGGCTGATCATGGCCAGATGGACGCGCTCCCCGCGCTCGTACGAGCGGATGAACAGCGCCCCGGCCGACTTGGCGAGCACGCCCCAGTGCCGTACGCCGCTCGCCTCGAACCCCCGCGACTCCCGCGCGATCCGCATCCGCCGCATCTCGTCGGTGATCACGTCCCCGTACCGGATCATGAAGGACGCGATCTGGACGAGCAGCGGCGGGAGCCTGAGCCGCTGGAGCCCCAGCAGAAGCTCTCGCAGCTCGGTGGTGGCGGCCAGGAGGACGGAGGCGGCGACGCCGAGGGTGCCCTTGGCGAGGACGTTCCAGGCGCCCCAGAGCCCGCTGACGCTCAGCGACATCCCCAGGACCTCGACCCGCTCGCCCTGCGCCACGAACGGCATCAGCACGGCGAAGGCGACGAACGGGACCTCGATCAGCAGCCGCCGCAGCAGGAACCCGGCGGGTACGCGGGCCAGGTACGCGACCACCCCCAGCAGCGCGGCGTACAGCCCGAACGCCCACATCGCCTCCCGTGGCGTCGACACCACGACCACCACGAAGGCGAAGACGGCCGCGAGCTTGATGTGCGGCGGCAGGGCGTGCACGGGCGAGTGCGCGTGCCGGTAGAGCTTGTGGGCGTGGCCCGCTCCCATGTCAGACGTTCTCGGGGAGCGAGGAAGGGGACGTGGCCTCGTTCGTACGGCGCTTGCGCACCGCCCAGAAGACGCCCGTCCCGGCGACGACGGTGACACCGACCCCGATCACGCCCGCGAGACCGCCGGAGAGCCGGGCGTCGGTGAGGCCCTCGACGCCGTAGTCGGCGAGCGGGGAGCCGGCGGCGGCGTGGTCCTCGACCTCGGCGTCGATGCCCTTGTCGGCGGCGACCTTCTCCAGGCCGTCGGGGTCGGCGGAGGCGTAGAAGCTGACGACACCGGCGAGGAGGAGGGAGACGCCGAGCCCGGCGAGGAGCACCTTGCGGGTGGAGCGGGCGGCCACGGGGGCGGGCGCGGCCTCGGGGGCAGGCGCGTCGACGAGCTCGCCGTTGACGCGGAGCTTCAGCGGAGCGGTCAGTCCCCGGGCCCCGTACACCAGGTCCGGTCGTACGGCGATGACGGCGCCGACCGTGGCGGCGGTGATCGCGGCCTCGCCGATGCCGATGAGGGTGTGGACGCCGACCATGGCGGTGAGGACCGAGCTGAGCGGCACGTCCGTGGTGCCGCCGACCGCGTAGACGAGGGTGAAGGCGACGGCCGCGGCGGGCACGGAGAGCAGGGCCGCGACGAAGGCGGAGACGGTGACGGAACGCCGGGTCCTCGGCAGGACCCTGACCAGCCCCCGGAAGACGACGTACGCCACGACGGTGGTGACGACCGCCATGATGGTGATGTTCACGCCGAGGGCGGTGAGGCCGCCGTCCGCGAAGAGGATGCCCTGCATGAGGAGCACCACGGACACGCACAGGACCCCTGTGTAGGGGCCCACGAGTATCGCGGCCAGCGCGCCGCCGAGCAGATGTCCGCTGGTCCCGGCCGCGACCGGGAAGTTCAGCATCTGCACGGCGAAGATGAACGCGGCGACGAGCCCGGCGAGCGGCGCGATCCGCTCGTCCAGTTCCCGCCGGGCGCCCCGAAGGCTCACGGCGACCGCACCGGCGACGACTCCGGCGACCGCCGAGACGGGGGCGTTGATGAATCCGTCGGGGACGTGCATACGAGGGCTCGCTCTCCTGGTAGGGGGCCGGGCCACCGGGTGCGGACACGCTGGTCGGGGGCAGTCTGCGGATGGCTGGAACCTTACGATGATAGAGCCCTATTGCGAGCACCTTGCAAGAGCACGTCTCGACTGATTAGCGAACCGCTCGCCGAACGCCGATGTGGGGGCGGACCGCCTCCGAAGGCGCCCGGCGAAAAATATGCGACATTGGAGAGGCAACGGACTGCGGATTCACAGGATTCACAGCCCCTGCTTGGGTCACTCAGTGTGAGGAGCCGCCCGATGTCTGTCACGGTCGAGCAGTATGCCCGCGCCCACGTCGTCACGGACTCCCCCGAGGACCACGACACGGTCCCCGTCGTCTTCCGCTACGACCCCGACACCGACGCCACCGCCGTCCGCGTACGGCTCCCCGGCCCCGACGAGTGGACCTTCCCCCGCGACGTCCTCGAACGCGGCCTGCGCGCCCCGGCCACCGCCGGGCCCGTGAGCATCTGGCCCTGCGGCCGTGTCCAGGCCGTCATGGAGTTCCACTCCGCGCAGGGCGTCGAGGTCCTGCAGTTCGACACGAAGGCGCTGACGCGGTTTCTGCGGCGGACGTACACGGGTACGCCGGTGGCGCGCTGAGGAGAGCGCCCCGGGGGTATGCATGCAGGCGTGAGCCGGGGCCGCGCAAGCCGCCGCAAGCCGCATGGGGGACGCATGACAGCGCACAGGGACGGGGAGGCCGCGACCCACGCCGGGGCGGCCGGAAGCCGGACCGCCGCGCCCATGCCCCGCTCCGGGCCCGCGCCCGGTGAGGGGCTGGCACTGCCGTACGCGCTCGCCTCGCTATGGGTGGTACGGCACGGGCAGAGCACGGCGAACGCCGCCTACGCGGAGGCCGAGCGGACCGGGTCGACCGAGCCGCTGCCGGGCCTGGGTTCCGAGGTTCCGCTGTCCGAGCCGGGCCGTGCGCAAGCCAGGGCGTTGGGCGCGTGGCTGGCCGGGATCTCCGGTGACGGGAGCGATGACAGGAGCGGTGACGGGAACGGCCACGACGGTGGCCGGGGGCCGGACCTGGTGGTCTGTTCGCCGTACGTACGGGCCCGGCAGACCTGGGAGATGATGGCCGGGCACCCACGGGTGACCGTCCCGCCTCCGTTCCTCGTCGACGAGCGGCTGCGGGACCGGGAGATGGGCGTCTTCGAGATGCACCCGCCGGGCGCGCTGCGGGCCCGCTCGCCCGAGGAGGCGGCGCGGCGGGAGCGGCTGGGGGACTGGTTCTACCGTCCGCCGGGCGGGGAGGCCCTGACCGATGTCGTGCTGCGGGTACGGGACTTCGTCGACGAGCTGGACCGTGCCGCCCCCGGCCGGCGCGTCCTGCTGGTCGCGCATGACGCGATCGCCGTCGCCCTGCGTCTGGTGTTCGCCGGGCTGGGCGCGACACCGCCCGAAGCCGTTCCGCCCGTCCCCAACGCCTCGGTCTCGCGGTGGGACGGCGACGGCGGACGGATGCGGCTGGGGCGGTGGGGGGACACCGGACACCTCGGCTGAGACGGGGGCCGGTTACGCCCCGCCTCGGCTGAGATGAGGGCCGGTTACGCCCCGCCGCGCCTTATACGGGGACGGTGAGGGTGGCCGTGTAGCCCTTGTCGGTGTCGCCCTCGGTGGTGGCGAGCTGCTGGTCGTAGCCGTCACTGAAGATCATGTCGCTCTCCAGGGTGAGCCGGCTCAGGTTCTGGACGCTCTGCTCGTAACCGTCCGTCGCGTACACGGTGTCGCAGACGTCCTTGGGGAAGGCGAGCTGCGAGGTGGCGACGATGTTCTGCGCGGCGGTGGCGTCGTCCAGGCTGCCGTACACCTCGAAGTGGATGTGCGGCCAGCGGCCCGTGTAGCAGGCGGGGAAGATCGACGTGAACGTGACCCGGCCCTTCTCGTCGGCCTCCTGGACACCACGCAGATAGTTCTCCTCGGTGGCGCCCTCGGAGTAGAGGGAGTAGAGGCCCGCCCGGTCGCAGTGCCAGAGGTAGACGGCCGCGCCCTCCATCGGGGTGTCGCAGCCGGAGGACTGGTCGACGACCGTCAGGGTCACGGTCAACGGGATGCCTTCGGCGACGCCGCTCGCCGAGCCGAAGCTCTTCGTGATGTCGCGGCGGACGACACCGCTCTCCTTGAGGACGTTCGGGCCGTTCGAACCGTCACCGGGGTACGGGCCGGCCGTCTCGCTCGGGATGACCTCGCAGTCCGCGCCCGACGAGGACGAACCGGAGGAGGAAGAAGAGGGGGCGGAGGACGAGGAGGACGCCGAGCTGTCCGAGTCCGCGCTGCAGGCCGCCAGCAGCGGGGCCACACTCGCCCCGGCCAGCAGTCCGATCATGCGGCGGCGGGCGAACCTGGGGAGGTCGTGGACGAGCCCTCCGTCGATCTCGTCCTGGTGCTCGTGCTGATGGCCGTGGGCGTGACTGTGGCTGTGCTTCTTCTCGCTCATGGTGGGCCTGCGTTCCTTCTCTACGTCCCGTCATGGAATGCGCCCGATGCTATGAGCGAAGCCTATGGAAAGTTCAAGCATCTCCCATGGGTTTCCCCAGCGTGACGTTCCGCCATGTGCCGGACAAGGCCCAGCAACGAGAGCGTCGACGGGGGCATCGACCGCCGCCGGAGCTGCTCGTCCGACAGACCCTCGCACTTCATGGCGAGGGTCGCCCGGTGGTAGTCGAGAAAGGCTCGCAACGTCTCCCGCTCACTCCCGAAGTGGGGCGGCCCCACACGCCTGTCGTCGACCACGCTTCGTCAACCTCTTCCTCAGCCTCGACGCACCTTGTCGAAGAAGGTGCCGATGTCCGTCGCCAGCGCCACCGGCTCGTCCATCCCCACGAAGTGACTCCCGGGGTTCGACTCCGGCCAGTGGACGATTCGATTGTCGCGGAGACGGAGGTGACTCGGAGCCGGCGCCCAGCTCCTTGACGGCGTCCTCGACGGTCGCCCTGTTGGCGGCGTCCGTCGTCTTCTCGCCCTCGGGGGCCTTTAAGACGACCCGGGCGGTGCCGCCGTCGGCACTCATTCCGGGGAAGCGCTCGTCCAGCAGGTCGAACGCCTTCTGCGCCTCGGTGCCGGGGATGGAGAAGGAGGTCGAGCCCGCAGAGGGCGCGGTGGCGGCGCCGACGCCCGCGAGCGTCAGCAGCGCCACCGGAGCAGGGCTGCGCAGTGTCGTCACCGGAAGGCGAAACGGCCCAGGTTGTAGAGGAACGTGGCCACGGGGCGTACTCCCGTTCAGGTCGTGGAGGAGGCAGGAGGGCAGGACGGATCAGCCCGTGCCGGAGGCAGGGAAGGAGAGGGCAGGGGTGATCAGCCCGACGACATGAGCGGTGACGTCAGGTACGGGTTCTTGCCGAGTGCGGGGAACTACTCGGGAGTCGACACACCGAGGGCGGGGAGGACCACGGCGTCGAGGTACGAACGGAGGAAGTCCTGCGTCGGCGGCCGATCGTCGATCATGCCGCGCGCGACGAAGGCACCGACGAACATGTGCAGCACGTACTCGATGGCCGGGTTGTCCGGACGGACCTCACCCCGGTCGACGGCACGCTGCACCACTCGGCGGATCTCCACCGTCTCCGGCTCGATGATCAGCTCACGGAAGGCCTTCAGCAGGTCGGGATTTCCGTGGACCGCCATGGACAGACCCCGCATGAGGGCGTTGTTCTGCTCCATGGTGCAGTCATCGGTACTCATCACCAGGGTGTGCAGATCACTCCGCAGTGACCCGGTGTCGATGTCGGCCATATCGGTGTGCGGCTTGTTGCTCCGCATGGCCTTCGCGACCAGCTCGGCCTTGCCGCCCCACTGGCGGTAGAGCGTGGCCTTGCTGGAGCGGGTGCGGGCGGCCACGGCGTCCATGGTGAGGGCGTCGTAGCCGACCTCCCGGAGCAGGTCGAGGACGGCCGCGTAGAGCTCGGCCTCGCGCTCGGGTGTGAGCCGGCTGCGGCGCGTCGTCGCGGTCTCCGTCATCCGACTCCCCTTGCTCCGGGCTTTTGCGGCTGCACGTTCGAGACGACAAGGCTACCGGCCGTGCGGCATGGCACGGGCTGGTCACCCCACTTCTCGAACGAAACGGTTTCGTACGCTTACGCCGATAGCCTGAGAGTCCGACCCTGCCAACAAAACGAAACGGTTTCGTTCGCGTTCTGGGTCACGTTCCCGTCCGGCGGTCGTCGCACGAGTTGCCAGGGCCTGCGCGGCGGAAAAGCATGGGGAAGGTGAGCGACGACTACGAGAACGCGACCAGCGACGCGCACGAGACCTACGAGACGGCGGCCGGGGCCGAGCAGTCCGCGGCCGGCTACCTCCGTTTCCCCCACCTCAGTGGTGACCGCCTCTGCTTCGTGGCCGAGGACGACTTGTGGCTGGCCCCCCTCGACGGCTCGGGCCGCGCCTGGCGGCTCACCGTCGACCGTACGAAGGTCGTCGGGCCGCGTTTCTCGCCCGACGGGCGGCACATCGCGTTCACGAGCTGGCGCGGCATCGTCCCGGAGATCCATGTCGCCCCGGTGGACGGCGGCCGGCCCGCGCGCCGGCTGACCCACTGGGGCAGCCCCGACACCGAGGTCCGCGGCTGGACGCCCCCGGCCCCCGGCACCGGGGGCCGCTCGGACATCCTGGCCGTCGCCTCGCACGGCGAGCCCTTCTCGCACTTCACCTGGGCCTACAAGGTCGGCCTCGACGGCGACCCCGGCCGCAAGCTCCCGTGGGGCCCCGTCTCCGACATCCAGGTCGCCGAGATCGACGGCGAGCGCCGCACGCTGCTGCTCACCGGGACACCCCCGCACGAACCGGCCTCCTGGAAGCGCTACCGGGGCGGGGCCACGGGCCGGCTGTGGCTGCACGGCGAGCGGCTGCCGGTCGACCTCCACGGGCACCTCCACTCCCCCATGTTCGTGGGCGGCCGGATCGCGTTCCTCTCCGACCACGAGGGCGTCGGCAACCTCTACTCCTGCGCCTACGACGGCTCCGACCTGCGCCGCCACACCGACCACGACGCCTTCTACGCCCGGCACGCGGCGAGCGACGGCGCCCGGGTGGTGTACCAGTGCGCGGGCGACCTGTGGATCGTCGACGGCCTCTCCCCCGACTCCGTTCCGCGCCGGCTCGACGTACGGCTCGGCGGGTCGCTCACCGGGCGGCGGCGGTACCAGGTGCCGGCCGCCCAGCACGTCGACGGCCTCTCGGTCGACGACACGGGCCGGGCCAGCGCGGTCGTCGTACGCGGCAGCCTGTACTGGCTCACGCACCGCGACGGCCCGTCCCGCACCATCGCCGACACCCCGGGCGTCCGGGTCCGACTGCCCGAGATGCTGGGTTCCGGCGGGCAGGTGGCGTACGTGACGGACGCGGACGGCGAGGACGCGATCGAGATCGCCTACCTCCCCCGGGCCACCGGCGACCGCGAGCCCCGCCGCCTCGCCTCCGGCGACCTGGGCCGGGTCCTGGAGCTGGTGGCGGATCCGGAGGGCGAACGCCTCGCCGTCGCGGCGCACGACGGCCGGCTGCTCCTGCTGACGGTGTCCGACACAGCGGCCGCCGCCGCGGGCACCGAGGAGCCGAACGGCGAGGTCACCGAACTCATCACCTCCCTCAACGGGCCCGTCCGCGACCTCGCCTTCTCCCCGGACGGCGCCTGGCTGACCTGGTCCCACCCGGGCATCGGCCGCACACTGCGGCAGATCAAGATGGCCCGGCTGAAGGACCGGCTCATCGTCGACGTCACCAGCGGCCGCTTCGAGGACGAGAACCCCGTGTTCACCAGCGACGGCCGCTACCTCGCCTTCCTCTCCTGGCGCGGCTTCGACCCGGTGTACGACGTCCACACCGGCGGCCTGTCCTTCCCGCTCGGCTGCCGCCCCTACCTGGTCCCGCTCTCCTCAGCCACGCCGTCCCCGTTCGCCCTGAACCCCGACGGCCGCCCGGTCGCCGGGGGCATGGACCCGACCGAGGACGAGGACACCGGCGGGGCGGTGACCGTCGAGACCGAGGGCCTGGAGAACCGGGTCACCCCCTTCCCGGTCGCCGCCTCCAAGTACTCGGCGCTGTACCCGGTCGCGGGCGGCGGCCTCGTCTGGCTGCGCTGGCCGATCTCGGGCGCCCTGGGCGAGACCTTCGCCAACCCGGACGACATGACCGGTCGGCCCACGCTCGAGTACTTCGACATCAGCAAGGCGAAGAAGTCCGAACTCGTCGGCCACCTGGACTGGTTCGCGGTCAGCGGCAACGGCTCACGGCTGGTCGTGGTGGACGAGGGCGATCTACGGGCGGTCCCCGCGACCGAGCCCGGCGACAGCGACTCGACCGTCTGGATCGATTTGCGGCGCGTGCTGCACGAGGTCGACCCGGCGGCGGAGTGGCGCCAGTCGTACGCGGAGGCCGGCCGTCTCATCCGCGCCTACTTCTGGGACCCGAGGATGAGCGGCATCGACTGGGACGGCGTCCTGGACCAGTACCGCCCCCTGGTCGAACGGGTGGCGTCCCCCGACGACTTCGCCGACCTGCTGAGGGAGGTACTGGGCGAACTGGGCACGTCCCACGCGTACGTCTCCCCCGCGCGCCGCAACGAGGGCCCGCGCCACTACCAGCGCCGTCAGGGCCTGCTGGGCGCCAACTTCGTCCGTCGGGACGCCGGCTGGACGATCCGCCGCGTCCTCCCCGGCGACTCGTCCGACTCCAGGGCCCGCTCACCGCTGGCCGGCACGGGCATCCGGGAGGGCGCGGTTCTGACGCACGTCGACGGCCGCCCGGTGGACCCGACGACCGGCCCGTTCCCGCTGCTGGCCGGTGCGGGTGGCTCGACCGTCGAACTGACCTTCGCCCCGGCGGAGGGCAAGGGCCGCGCCCGCCGCGTGGCCGTGGTCCCCCTCATCGACGAACGCCCCCTGCGCTACCAGGACTGGGTCGCCAAACGCCGTGATGTCGTCCGGGAGTTGAGCGGCGGCCACTGCGGCTACCTCCACATCCCGGACATGGGCGGCTCCGGCTGGGCCCAGTTCACCCGCGACCTGCGCATGGAGGTCTCCCGCCCCGCCCTGATCGTCGACGTACGCGGAAACGCGGGCGGCCACATCAGCGAGTTGGTCGTGGAGAAGCTGACCCGCACGATCCTGGGCTGGGACCTGACACGAAACGCCCAGCCGGTGTCGTACGCCTCCAGCGCGCCGCGCGGTCCGGTGGTGGCCCTGGCGGACGAGGCGACGTCCTCCGACGGCGACATGATCACCGCCGCGTTCAAGCTGCTGGGGCTCGGCCCCGTCGTCGGGCTCCGTACCTGGGGCGGAGTCGTCGGGATGACCGGCCGCCACCAGCTCGGCGACGGCACGGTCATCACGGTCCCCATGAACGCGGCCTGGTTCGACGCGTACGGGTGGAGCATCGAGAACCGAGGGGTCACCCCGGACGTGGAGGTCCTCCGCACCCCGCTGGACTGGGCGGAGGGCCGCAACACGCAACTGGGCGCGGCGGTCACGCTGGCGCTGGACCTCCTGAAGTCCCGCCCCCCGGCGGAACCGCCCGACTACACGAACACCCCGAACCGTTCCCGCCCCGCCCTACCGCCGCGCTCCGCTCCGCTCGGTAGCGGGGGCGCCTGAGAGCTCGGGGGGTTCGGTGCATTGGCGGGGTGCGGGCGGTGTGTGGTTGCTCGCGCAGTTCCCCGCGCCCCTACAAAAACGTGGGGCGCCCTCGATCAACAAGGGCGCCCCACGCACGTCGGCCGCTAGGCCGAGCAGAACCCAGCCGAGCAGAACCTAGATGTCGTAGTCCTGCCGCATCCGCTCCTCGGACTCCCGCTGTTCCCGCTCGCGCTCACTCTCCTGCGGACGCCGCTGCGGCTGCCCGTGCTCGCCGGGCCGCTGGGTCGCCCGCTCGCGCTCCTGTCGCCCACGCTCCTCGGGGGAACGCCCGCGTGACTCCTCGGGGGAACGCCCGCGCGACTCCTCCGGCGACTGGCCGGACCTCCGCTTGGCCTGCTGCTTGAGCTGCTCGGCCTTGTCCTGGAACTGGTCCTTCATGCCCATGTGGTTTCACTCCCGTAGTGGGTGAGGGGATCGGGCCTCGACCAGACAAACACGCCCGGACATACAACGCATTTCGATCAGTAACAGTCAGTTATGCGTCCCCTGGTGACCCCACCCGGTCGCCCGCCCCTCGCCGCCGCTCGTCCGCCGCCCCACCGGCCCCCACCAGCCCCGTCGGCACGTCCTTGAGCCTCGACTCGAACCGCCGTACCTCGCGCGGCGCGAACGTCCCGATGAGACCGGGGAGATACCCCCGTACGCCCTGCATCCCGCGCAGCCACCACTGCCCGTACACATGACTGGACCGCCGTTCGATCCCGGCGACGAGCCGGTCGACGGCCGGCCCCAGCGGATAGGTCTTGCCGGCCGGCCACGGCAACCGCTCCCGCAACTCCCGCAGCGCCTCGTCCTTGTCGGCCCCACGCACCATGTCCGTGTCGGTCCAGGACAGATACCCGACCCCGACGCCCACGCCCTGGTGCCCGACCTCGGCCCGCAGACAGTGCGCGTACGCCTCGACGCCCGACTTGGACGCGCAGTACGCCGTCATCATCGGTGCCGGAGTGATCGCCGCGAGGGAGGCGATCTGCAGCAGGTACCCCCGGCTCTCGATCAGCGCGGGCAGGAACGCCCGCCCCGTGACGGCCGATCCGACCAGATTGACCTCGATGACCCGCCGCCAGGACTCCGGATCGGAGGCGACGAACGGTCCGCTGTTGGCGACGCCCGCGTTGGCGACGACGATGTCGACCCGCCCGAACCGTTCCTTCACCTCCGCCGCGACCCGCGTCATGGCCTCGTGGTCGGTGACATCGGCGTGCCAGTACTCTCCCCCACCGCCGTACAGCCGCTCCGACACCCGCTTCAGCTCGTCGGGTTCGAGGCCGACGAGCGCGACCCTCACCCCACGCACCGAGAGTTTGCGCGCGAGGAGTTCCCCCACGCCCCGTGCGGCCCCGGTGACGACCGCGACCCGCCCCTCCAGGATGCTGCCCCTGCTCATGCGCCCGCCTCCTCCAACTCGTCCCGCCCTGTCCGTACGTACGAGGTCACCAGTGCGCGTATGCGGGCGGTGACCGCCTCCGGCGCCTCCACCGGCGCCATGTGGCCGACTCCCGTCAGCTCGCTCACACTCACGCAGTCGGGCAGCGCTGCGGCGAGCGCCCGCGCGTGCACGGGCGGGGTCATCCGGTCCGCCGTGCCCACCACGACGGACGTCGGAACCGTCAACTCCCCGACCCGGTGGTCGAGATCGAGCGTGTCGAGGACATGCGACCAGGCGTGCCGCACCTTGGTCGGGCAGGCGTGCACGATCCGTGCGCACGCCTCGACCATCACCGGCGACGAACCGGGGCCCATCGTCGCGTACTTGAGGATCCGCCGGGCGACCGGTGTGACCGGTCCGAGCGGTGCCCGGGAGCCGAGGATCTTCCGGGTGAGCCAGGAGCGCGCCCGGCCGGGCCGCAGGGGCACGACCAGCGACTCGGGGACCAGTCGCGAACTGCCCGTGCTGCACAGCAGGACCGCCGCCGCGTGCTCCCGCACACCCGGCCGCCCGGCGGCCGCCATCAGAGTCATCCCGCCCATGGAGTGCCCGACCAGTACCGCCTTCTCACCCGGCGCGAGCGTCGCCGCCAGCACCGCCTCCAGATCGTCGGCGAGGACGTCCGCGCTGCACACGGGGGAGGCGGGACTGCGGCCGTGGCCGCGCTGGTCGTAGGCGACGACCCGGTGGTCGGCGCAGAGGTCCCGGATCTGGGCGGCCCAGAACGCGGTCGAGCACGTCCAGCCGTGCACGAGCACCACGACGGGCGCGGCCGGGGCGTCGACGGGGCCGTGCACCTCGACGTGCAGCCGGGCCCCGTCGGCGGACACGGCCGCCAACTCCCGTACGGCGACGGGCGGCGCGTAGGGCCCGTGCTTCACATGCGTCAGTCGGGTCATGCTCCCGCCTCCACCTTCTCCGCGTCGCTCTCGCCCACGGCGCCGGATTCCTCCGTACCTGGGCGGGCTACCCGCAGCACCGCGTACTCACTCAGGTCGACCCGCCGTGTCGCGCTCCGGAACTCGGCCGTCGTCCCCGGCCAGACGGTCGTGTTGCGGCCGTTCACGTCGAGGTACCAGCTCGTGCAGCCGCCGGTGTTCCATACCGTGCGCTCCATGCGCTGCTGGACCCGCTCGTTCCAGGCCCGCACGGCGTCGGGCCGGGCGTCGAGGGCGACCCGGCCGCCCAGCACGTCCAACTGCCGCAGGAAGTCGGCCATGTAGTTGAGCTGGGACTCGATCATCAGGATCATGCTGGAGTTCCCGAGACCCGTGTTGGGGCCGATGATCGTCATCCAGTTCGGGAAGCCGGCGGCACAGGCCCCGCGCAGCGACCGCATCCCGCCGTCCGCCCAGGCCTCCGCGAGGGTGCGTCCGTCGGCGCCCACGACCCGGTCGGCGATGGGCAGGTCGGTGACATGGAACCCGGTGCCGAAGACGATCGCGTCGACCTCGGCCGCGGACCCGTCGGCGGCGATGAGCGTGGAACCGTCGACCTTGGCCAGCCCGGAGGCGACCACGTCGACGTTCGGCCGGGTGAGCGCCGGATAGTAGGTGTTGGACAGCAGGATGCGTTTGCAGCCGATGCGGTAGTCGGGGGTGAGGCGGGCGCGCAGGTCCGGGTCCTTGACCGTCCGCGCCAGATGCCTCCGCGCCACTCCCTCCACCACGCCCAGCGCCTTGGTGTGCTTGGTGAAGGCCTGGACCTGCAGCTCCCGGATGCCCCACAGCACGCCGCGCCGCGCCTGCGCGGTGAAGGGCAACTGCCGGTGCAGCCACCGCTCGACGCCGCCGATGTTCCGGTCCACACGTGGCAGCACCCACGGCGGGGTCCGTTGGAAGAGGGTCAGCCGGCCGACCTCGGGCTGGATCGCCGGCACGATCTGGGCCGCCGACGCACCCGTACCGATCACCGCCACCCGCTTGCCGCGCAGGTCGTAGTCGTGGTCCCAGCGGGCCGAGTGGAAGACCTTGCCGGGGAAGGAGTCGATCCCCGGCAGTTCGGCCTCGGTCGGGACTTTCGGGTCGGAGAGCGGTCCGGTGGCGGAGACGACGACATCGGCGGACAGCCTCCCGCCGCCGGTCTCGATGTCCCAGCACAGCCGCTCCGCGTCCCACCGCAGCATCGTCACCTCGGAGTCGCAGCGGATGTGCGGCCGGAGGCCGAAGACGTCCGCCACATGCTCCAGATAGGCCCGGATGTGCTCCTGCCCGGAGAAGGCGCGCGGCCAGTCGGGGTTGGGCGCGAACGAGAACGAGTAAAGGTGCGACGGCACGTCACAGGCGCACCCGGGGTAAGCGTTGTCACGCCAGGTGCCGCCGACGGAACCGGCACGCTCCAGCACCACGAAGTCGGTGATCCCCTCGCGTCGCAGCCGTACGGCCGCGCCGAGCCCACCGAACCCGGACCCGATCACCGCCACCCGCACGTGCGGCACCCGCTCCCGCCGCTCTTGCCCCTGTTCCCGCTCGGCCATCCCGGTACCTCCACGCCTCACCGCGTGCGCCCATCGCGTGCGCCCATCGCGTTTCGCGCCACATGTTCGCGCCGCATGTTCGCGCCAGTAATCACTGGCGCAGTGGGAGCGTAGGGCAGGACCGTACCGATGGGTAGGGGTCGGACGCTCTGGAGTTACCAGCGGTACGACATAGGCTTCCCGTGTGGCAGAAGACGGCGAGCGACGCGAGTACCGCATGGAGGAGCTGGCCGAGGCGGCCGGCATCACCGTCCGCACCCTCCGCTTCTACCGGGAGCGCAAACTGATCCCGCCACCGCGCCGCGAGGGCCGTATCGCCTGGTACGACGACACGCACCTGGCGCGGCTGCGCACGATCTCGGCCCTCCTCGAACGCGGCCACACCCTGAGCGGCATCGCCGAGCTGGCCGAGGCCTTCGACCAGGGCCGCCAGGTGGGCGAACTCCTCGGTCTCGGCGCCCCCACCGAGGAGGTACCGGTCCGCCTCACCCCCGAGGAACTCGCCGACCACTTCGGCGACCAGGCGACCCCCGAGAACCTCTCCGCCGCTCTCGACCTCGGCTACCTCGCCACCGACGGCGGCGAGATCGTCCACATCAGCCGTCGTCTCCTGGACGTCTCGGCCGCGCTGGTCCGCGAGGGCGTCCCCCTCGCCGACGTCCTCGCCGCCGGCCGCCGCGTCCGCGAACACGCCGAAGCCCTCGCCACCCTCTTCACCGACCTCGTCCTCACCCAGCCGGGCCACACCCCCGACGACCTCAACCGCCTGCGCCCCCTGGCGAAGAGCGTCGCGGAGGCAGAGCTCTCATTGGCTCTGGACCGCCGCTTGAGGCAGCAGCCGTAGAAGGCCGCCGACCAGGGACCTAGGTGGCGGCCCCGCCCTCGACCTGCCGGGCCGGGCGAGGCATCCGGGCAATACACCGATCCCCTCGCCCGAACCGGTCACATCTCGAAAACCACGGTCACGGGAGCATGGTCCGACCAGCGCTCCGCATGGCTGGCGGCCCGCTCCACATACCCCTTGACGGCGCGTTGAGCGAGCCCACGAGTGGCGACGGCGAGGTCGATCCTCCATCCCGAATCGTTATCGAAGGCCCGCCCCCGGTACGACCACCAGGTGTAGGGACCTTCGACGTCCGGATGCAGGGCGCGCAGGACATCGACGTACGCCCCGTCCGCCTCGTCAAACACCTGCCCGAGCCACGCCCGCTCCTCCGGCAGGAACCCGGAGTTCTTCTGGTTGCTCCGCCAGTTCTTGAGGTCGGCCCGCTGGTGGGCGATGTTCCAGTCGCCGCAGACCACGACCTCACGGCCCTCGGCGGCGGCCCGTTCCCGCAGCTCCTTCAGATAGGGGAGGAACTCCCCCATGAACCTCACCTTCTCGTCCTGCCGCTCGGTCCCGACCTCACCGGAGGGCAGATACAGGCTCGCCACGGTGACCCCGGGCAGGTCCGCCTCGACATACCGGCCACTGGCGTCGAACTCGGCCGACCCGAACCCGATACGGACCCGGTCGGGCTCGCGACGACTGTAGAGCGACACCCCCGCGCGCCCCTTGGCCACGGCGGGCGCATGCACGACGTGCCACCCGTCGGGCTGCCGCACCCCCTCCGGCAGTTGCTCCGGCTCGGCCCGCACCTCTTGCAGGCACACCACATCCGCCGAGGTCCCGCCGAGCCACTCCACGAAACCCTTCTTCGCGGCGGCCCGCAGCCCGTTCACATTCACCGAGGTCACAGTCAGCACCCGGGCACGATACCCGCACCTTGGACACAGTCCAGATTCCGACGAGGATCAGAAAAATCACACAGGCAACGGTGCATAGATGTACGATGCATGGCATGCTTATCCGTCGCGCACCCTTCGACCACCCCGACGCCGCCAAGCTCAACGAAAAGGTCCAGGCCGAGTACAGCATCCGCTACGGCGACGACGGCGACGCCACCTTCATGGACCCGGCGCACTTCGTACCGCCGGCGGGGCTGTACCTGATCGCCTACGACGAGCACGACAGGCCCGTCGCCACGGGCGGCTGGCGCTCCCAGGACACCAATGACGAGGGGTACCAGGACGGAGACGCCGAGATCAAGCGTATGTACGTCATCCCCGAGGCCCGCGGCCTGGGCCTGGCCCGCCGCATCCTCACCGAACTGGAGTCGGACGCCAAGGCCTCGGGCCGCACCCGCATGGTCCTCGAAACCGGCACCAAGCAGCCCGAGGCCGTGGCTCTCTACACCTCCAGCGGCTACGAACCCTGCGTCAAGTTCGGCTACTACCGCTTCCACGAACTGAGCCTGTGCTTCGCGAAGCCGCTCCGCCGCTCCTGACCCGGGCCCACAAATCCTGGTGCTCGCAACGGTGTCGGCGGCCTAGCGTGTGCTCGTGACGAAGAACCACCGTGTGCGCCGTCTCGTCGTGGGCGACACCACCTGGCACTGGACGGTCCGCCAACTCCTCCACTCCCGACCTCGCTCGACCGGGAGGGGCCCCCATCGCGTCGCCCACGACCACTGCCGTCTCAAGCTGTCCCTGTACCCGGACGGCCCCCGAGGCCGCCGCCTGGTCCTCCTCTTCGGTCCGGCCGAGAACCGCGCCGTCTCCAACTGCTACTTCGACTCCGGCGACCTCGTCCGTCTCTCGGACCACACCTACCTCAACCTCCACGAGCCCGGTACGGTCCGCCGCCTCCTGGACGCCGCCGCCCCGGCCCTGGCCCTCCACCCGACGTCCCAGACGGTCGAACTGGACGGCTGGCCATACTTCGACGCGATCACGGAACCACCCACAGCGGACTGAGACGCGCTATCCATGTCGTCGATCCGGCCCACCACTCGCACCTCGAAAACGACCAGAGGCTCGCTCGCCGAACGGGAAGCGAGCCTCTGTGATGCGTGGGGTGTTCACGAGTTGGGGTGACGTGCGACGACGCGAGGCCCTGGAGATCGTTCTCCGTGTTTTCCGTGGCGATGGCCTCGAACGCCGCAGTCTCGTCGGTGTGTTCACCGGCCGGGTGCTGCAGCAGGATGCCGTGCACCCCGGGGTCCTGGGACGGGGTGGCGAGCGCGTCGACCAGTTGGCGCCGTGAGATCTCTACCAGCGCACAGGCGCCCAACTCACCAACGCCGTCTTCGATAACGCCGATCCCCAGCCACCGGCATGGCCCGAGACGGAACCACCCGCGCATGCCGGACAGCCACCGCCATCCCCCACAAATCGCCGAGCGGGAAGAAGAACACAGAACTGCAGCCGGCCCCGGCCCCCCGGGGCCGGCTGTGATGCACGCAACGAGCCGAGACGGAGCGGCGACACGGCCGCTATCGATCACTCCGAACAGGCTCGAACACACTCCAGAAACGACGAAGATCCCGCACGATCATCATGATCGCCGGGATCTCGCCAACCGCCCTTGAGCGAACTCAAGAACGATCGTGCGTGGACCTGTGGGGATTTGAACCCCAGACCCCCTCGATGCGAACGAGGTGCGCTACCGGACTGCGCCACAGGCCCTTGCAACGAGTGAAACTCTAGCATCCCCATCGCGGTGCTTGGAAATCCGTTCCGGAGAGGCCGCCGGGCGGTCTGCGACCGGCTCGTGGCTGGTCAGCGGAGTGGGAGAGCCGAGGGGGCGAGGGTCACTCGTTGGCCGCTCGGGGGCAGTCGCGTCACTCGTTGGCCGCTCGGGGGCAGTCGCGTCACTCGTTGGCCGCTCGGGGGCAGTCGCGTCACTCGTTGGCCGCTCGGGGGCGGTCGCGTCACTCGTTGGCCGCTCGGGGGCGGTCGCCGTCCTCGTACTGGTCGAAGAGCGGCGTGCGCCCCCGCTCGCGGGAGCGGCGCGCGGACGCGGCCCGGCGGGCGTCGGAACGGCCGCCGCCGGGAGCGTCGGCCGGGTCCTCGACACCGGAGCCCTCCGCTCGCCCCTCGGCGCACTCCGCTTCCGGCTCACGCCCGGAGGTGCCGGCGGGGTTCGAGGGGGCGCCCGACGAGCCGTGCGGGTCGGCCGCGCTGGAGCGCGCGGAGCTCCACGCGTCCGGTGCTCCGAGGTCGACCCCGGACGTGGCCCGGGGTGCCACCGGCGCGGTGACATACGTCGGAAGCGGCACCGGGACCGGGTCCCAACTGTCGCCCTGGCCGGGCCGCCGCTGCCGCTCGCGCTGCTGGTCGACCCATTCGGCGTGGTCGGTCTGCTCGACGAGGGCCCGCCGGTCGGCGGCGAGCGCGGTCAGCTCGGCCCGGGCCTCCTCGTTCTCTGGCCCGTCCTCCGGCTCGTCGGGGTCCACCGGGTCCGGCATCGGCCGCCGCCGCTGGGGTTGCCGCTCCCGCAGCCGCTGCGCCGCCGCCTCGGCCTGCCGCCGGTCCATCGTGTACGCGAACCGCTTGCGCTCCTGGCGGCGCAGATGCGCGATGTAGGTGCTGAGCAGGACCGCCGGTACGGCCGGCGCCCAGAGGAAGGCGAGTCCGCCGACCGCCGCGACGACGGCGCCCAGCGTGAAGGCGAGGAAGAGCATCACCGTCGTACGCCGCCGGCGCGCGAGGACCTTCGAGCGCCGGGCGCGCGCCATGGCCTCTGCCGAGTCGTCCCGGCGTGCGCCCGCCGTCCGGTTGCCCGGACGCTTGTCACGCGTGGGGGTGGGCACTGCGGCCGACCCCTGCTCGGCCGGCGGCCGGCCGCCCTGCTGGGGCACCGGCTTCGCCTGCGCCACCGGTTTCCCGGACTCCTGCGACGAAGGCTGGGCCTGCTGCGCCGACTCACCCCGCTCCACCGGCAGTTGCGCCTTCGTGTGCTCCCGGTACGGGGGCATGGCGAAGGCCCGGACGTCCACCGAGTCGGTGACGTCGTCCGGTTCGGCGCTGGGCTCCCCCTCTTCGGTGGAGCGCGCCCGGTCCTTGGCGTATCGGCGCTCCATCCCCGCCCGGCCGGAAAGCAGCCGGATGGCGGTGCTGAAGCGTTCCGTCGGACGGGCTTCGTTCAGCTCGTCCTGCCTACGGAGCCACATCGGCACCAAGTAGGCGGCCCAGGCCCCGACGATGACTGCGTAGATGAGGCCGCTGCTGCTCACGCCTCACACGGTAGAGGGGTTTGCGTGAGGCCATCCGCCAATTGAGCCGGTGTGTCGCACGATCTGGCTGATATTTCGAGCTTTTTTTGTGACCGATCCGATCAGCGGGCCGCCGAGAGCGCGAAATTAACGTGCCGAGAACGCCGTGACTCGTTCAACTCGATCGTCGGGCGATCGTCGCCAGGCGGCCTTTTTTCGAACACTTATTTTATTTATGGGGACAGGCCGTGCTGGCCCTGCTGGCCGCGCCGCCCTGATTCACCCGCGTCGGAACCCGCGTTCCGTGCCCCCCGTGCCCCCCGTGCCCGTTCCCGCTGCCAGCGGCCGAGCAGGCCCTCGGGAACCTCTTCGGCGGTGAGGGCGAAGACAAGATGGTCACGCCAGGCACCGTCGATGTGAAGATATCGTGGACGAAGGCCTTCCTCGCGGAATCCGAGTTTCTCCACGACCCGGCGGCTGGGCCGATTCTCCGGGCGAATACAGACCTCGATGCGGTGCAGTCCGACGGCCCGGAAGCAGTGGTCCACGACGAGCGCCACGGCCGTCGGCATCACTCCCCGCCCGGCGACCGACTCGTCGACCCAGTAGCCGACATGACCGGAGCACATCGAGCCCCAAGTGATCCCCGCGACCGTCAACTGTCCGACCAGCCGCCCCTGATACTCGATGACGAAGGGCAGCATCCGGCCCGCGTTCGCCTCCGCCCGCAGATGGCGAACCATCTGACGGTACGTCGGCCGGTGCGCGATGGGTCCACTGGGCGTGGGCGGCGGAATGGTCGCCTCCCAGGGCCGTAGCCAGTCCCGGTTGCGCCGGTTGACTTCACGCCAGACCCGCTGGTCACGCATCCTTATGGGTCGGAGGACGACATCGCCGTCCACCAACACCACGGGCCAGGACGGGGTGTTCAGCTCGCACCCCCTCGGCCAGGTCTGGAGGGGGCCTCCTCGGCCGGGGAGCTCTCGCCGCCGCCGGTCGGCCCCGGGTGGTCCCCGCCGCGGATCTGGTCGACGGCGTGGGTGAGCAGGGGTTCCAGGACCGCCAGACCGTCCCGTACACCGCCGGTGGAGCCCGGCAGGTTGACGATCAGTGTGCGGCCCGCGACTCCGGCCAGGCCCCGGGAGAGGGCGGCCGTCGGCACCTTGTCCCGGCCGTACGCCCTGATCGCCTCGGGAATGCCGGGCACCTCGTGATCGAGGACCGCACGGGTCGCCTCGGGGGTGCGGTCGGTGGGGGAGATACCGGTTCCACCGGTCGTCACGATCACGTCGTACCCGGCGTCGACGCCCGCTCGCAGCGCGGCCCGAACGGGGTCGCCGTCGGGCACCACCTGCGGACCCTCGACGGTGAAGCCGAACGCCGTGAGCCCCGCGGCGATCAAGGGACCGCCCTTGTCCTCGTAGATCCCGGCGGCGGCGCGGTTGGAGGCGGTGACGACCAGCGCGCGGTACGGCGACGCGGCGGGGGCGCCCCCGGGCTCTCCGGTCGACGACGGCGGTGCGCTTGTCATGGCCGGCTCCAGTCGCCGGACTTACCGCCTGTCTTCTCCTCCACGCGGACATCCGTGATGACCGCGCCCTTGTCGACCGCCTTCACCATGTCGATCACCGTGAGGGCGGCGACGGAGACCGCGGTGAGGGCCTCCATCTCGACGCCCGTACGGTCGGCGGTCTTCACGGTGGCAAGGATCTCGACGGCGTCGTCCGCGACGGACAGGTCCACCTTGACGCCGGACACCGCCAGCGGGTGGCAGAGCGGGATGAGGTCGGGGGTGCGTTTGGCGCCCATGATCCCGGCGATGCGCGCGGTGGCGAGGGCGTCGCCCTTGGGCACTCCCTCACCGCGCAGCAGCTCGACCACCTTCGGCGAGACCAGGACCCGACCGCTGGCGCGGGCGGTGCGGGCGGTCACGTCCTTCCCGGAGACGTCGACCATGCGGGCGGCACCCGCCTCGTCGATATGTGTCAGTCGGTCCTGCGGCGTACTCATGGTGGTGTGGCGCTCCCGGTCGGTGCCCGTCGCGGTGCGGCGCGCGGCCTGTTGTGCGCGACACGGTACGCCACCCCCGGACGTTCAGCCGAGCAGGATCACCTCGACCTCCGTGCCGGGCTCCACCGACTCGGCGTGCTCGGGGATCACGATCAGCGCGTCGGCATGCGCGAGGGCCGCGACGAGGTGCGATCCGGCGCCTCCGACGGGGGTGACCCGGCCGTCCGTGTACGTCCCTCGCAGGTACTGCCGGCGCCCGGCGGGCGAGGTCAGCGCCTTGGGGGCCTGGAGGGTCGCCGTGGTCGTCGGCCGGTGGACGTCGGTGAGGCCCATCAGGGTACGGATGGCGGGCCGGACGAACAGTTCGAAGGACACGTACGACGACACCGGGTTGCCCGGAAGGGCCAGCAGCGGGATGTGGTCGGGGCCGATGGTGCCGAAGCCCTGGGGCTTTCCGGGCTGCATGGCGAGCTTGCGGAAGTCGATGCCGGCGCCTTCCTCGTCCTCGTCACCGACGGACTCCAGGGCCTCCTTGACGACGTCGTACGCGCCCACGCTCACGCCTCCGGTGGTGACCATCAGGTCGGCGCGGACGAGCTGGTCGTCGATGGTGGAGCGCAGGGTCTCGGCGTCGTCGGCGACGGCACCCACGCGGTAGGCGATCGCGCCCGCGTCCCGGGCTGCGGCGGTGAGGGCGAAGCTGTTGGAGTCGTAGATCTGGCCGGTGGCCAAGTGTCCGCCCGGCGGGATCAGTTCACTACCGGTGGAGAGCACCACCACGCGCGGGCGCGGGCGCACCCGGACCGTGGCCCGGCCGATGGCGGCCAACAGCCCGAGCTGGGGCGGGCCGAGGACCGTGCCGGCGGCCAGGGCGCGCTCGCCGGCCTTCACGTCGCTGCCCTTCGCGCGCACGTGTGCGCGGGCCTCGACGGCGCGGTGCACGGCGACCTGGCCGCCGGCGCCCTCGGGGCTCGCGCTGCGGGCGCGCATCCCGGAGACGGGTCCCTCGCCGAGGCCGCCGTCGGTCCACTCCACCGGGACGACCGTCTCCGCGCCGGGCGGCAGCGGGGCGCCGGTCATGATGCGGGCGGCCTCGCCGGGGCCCACCCGGGGCTGCTCGGCCTGGCCCGCCGCCACGTCCCCGATCACCGTGAGCACCGCCGGGAACTCCTCGTTGGCGCCCGCGATGTCCGCGACCCGCACCGCGTACCCGTCCATCGAGCTGTTGTCGAACGGCGGCAGCGAGACCGGCACCGTGACGTCCTCGACCAGGACACAGCCCTGGGCGTCGAGGAGCTGCAGCTCGATGGGTTCCAGGGGGCGGACGGTGGCGAGGATGTCCTCCAGGTGCTCGGTCACCGACCAGAGGTGGCCCGGTCCGGTGGTGCGGGTCGCGGCGGTGCTCAATGTGGCTACATCTCCTCGGCTACATAACTGCGAAGCCAGGTCCGGAAGTCCGGGCCCAGGTCTTCACGTTCGCATGCGAGTCTGACAATGGCACGCAGGTAGTCGCCACGGTCGCCGGTGTCATAGCGGCGGCCCTTGAAGACAACGCCGTGCACGGGGCCGCCGACCTTCTCGTCCGCGGCGAGTTGCTGCAGGGCGTCGGTGATCTGGATCTCGCCGCCGCGGCCCGGCTCGGTCCGGCGCAGTACGTCGAAGATCTGCGGGGCGAGGACATAGCGGCCGATGACCGCGTAGCTCGACGGGGCGTCGGCCGGGTCCGGCTTCTCGACCAGGTCGGTGACCTTCACGACGTCGGCGTCGTCGGTGGGTTCCACGGCCGCGCATCCGTAGAGGTGGATCTGCTCGGGGGCGACCTCCATGAGCGCGATCACGCTGCCGCCGTTGTCCTCCTGGATCTCGATCATGCGCTGCAGAAGCGGGTCGCGCGGGTCGATCAGGTCGTCGCCGAGGAGGACCGCGAAGGGTTCGTCACCCACGTGCGGGGCGGCGCACAGGACGGCGTGGCCCAGGCCCCTGGGGTCGCCCTGGCGGACGTAGTGGATGGTCGCGAGGTCGCTGGACTCCTGGACCTTGGCGAGCCGCCCGGCGTCGCCCTTCTTCTGGAGGGCCGACTCCAGCTCGTAGTTCCGGTCGAAGTGGTCCTCAAGGGGGCGCTTGTTGCGACCGGTGATCATCAGGACGTCGTCGAGCCCCGCCGTCACGGCCTCTTCGACCACGTACTGGATCGCCGGCTTGTCCACGACCGGCAGCATCTCCTTGGGAGTCGCTTTGGTGGCCGGCAGGAACCGGGTTCCCAGACCCGCGGCGGGGATGACAGCCTTGCTGATCCTGGGGTTCGCCTCACTCATGCGCCGAACCCTATCCGGTGCCTTTGTGAGGAATCTGTGGCTCCGATGGATTCGCTCTCATATGAGCCGATTGCGATAATAATGGAGCTACCTGTGAACCGACTGGGACCCGAACCGGAGCTTTCCAAGCGAATGTTGCGTCGAGAGCTCCTCCTGGTGAGGAACGGGTTGACGCCGGATGACGTCCGGAAGACAACGGACGCCCTTGCCGTCCGGGCCCTCGATCTGCCCGAGCTGGCGCACGCGCGCACCGTGGCGGCGTACGTCTCCGTCGGGAGCGAGCCCGGCACCCACGCGCTCCTCGACGCGCTGCGCACGCGGGGCGTGCGCGTCCTGCTGCCGGTGCTGCTCCCCGACAACGACCTGGACTGGGGCGCCTACGAGGGAGAGGCCTCCGTCGCGCGCGTGCGGCACGGCGGCGGCCGGATGGCCCTCCTCGAACCCGTGGGTGAGCGGCTCGGCCCGGAGGCGGTGACCACCGCCGACGTCGTCCTGCTCCCCGGCCTGGCCGTCGACGCGCGCGGGATGCGTCTCGGCCGCGGCGGCGGCTCCTACGACCGGGTCCTGGCCCGTCTGGAGCGGGCGGGCACCGACCCGGCGCTGGTGGTGTTGCTGTACGACAAGGAGGTCGTGGACCGGGTGCCGGACGAGGAGCACGACCGCCCGGTGCACGCGGTGGTGACCCCTTCGGGAGTACGCCGGTTCCGGTGACCCGGACGAGAAAAGCGGCCCCCACGCGTGCGTGGGGGCCGCTTTTCTCGTGATCAGGCGCAGGTCACAGGCGCAGGTCACGATCTCGCGTTCAGGCGCGGGTCACGGTTTCAAAAGCAGCGTGTCGCTCGTGTGCGCGTCGACCGCCTTGTCCGAGAACGACCAGGTCAGCAACTCGCCCTTGACCCATTTCTCGGTCTGGTCGGTGTAGTGCGCGTTGTACGCGTGCCCGGAGGCGCCGGTGAGGTTGATCCACTTGGACTTGTCGAGGTTCCCGAGGTTCACCACCATGCGCATGGAGGGCACCCAGACGACCTCGTAGCCGCCCGCCGCGTTCCAGCCGGTGGCGTTGACCGTGGCCTCGCCGCCGCCGAGCTTCCAGGGGCCGCGGTTGAGCATGTACTTCAGGAAACCGGGGCCCTCGGTGCCGAGGGTCTGGTTCTTCAGGAACAGGCGGTGCAGCCGGCCCCAGCTCCAGGTGTCGATGTCCTTGCCGAGCTTGGCAGTGAGCTCCCAACGGGCGTCCCGCATGGCCCGCTCGAAGAGTTCGTCACGGGTGTCGACGGCCTTCTGGGTGCGGGTCTTCGGCGTGGACCACCAGTCGTTGTCCTGGTCGTCGATGATCCGGCGGACCACCTCGAACCAGCGGTCGCCGCCGTCCGGCTGCGCCTGGTCCGCGTCGCGCCTGCCGCACTCACGCACCCGCTGGTCCTCGTCGGCGGGGCCGGTGGTGTCGACGGGCTCGACCGACAGGCACTGGCCCTCGACGCGCAGTTCCTTGGGCAGCTTGTTGCCGAAGGCGAGCTTGAGGATGTTGCGCCAGACCGAGTTGAAGTACGCGGCGGCCGCCGAGTCGGCGTCCTGGGTGTAGTCCCAGCCCTCCAGGAGCTTCTGCGCCTGGCGGACGTGCGGGTCCTCCACGTCGATCTTGAGCAGCAGCGGGACCAGCAGCTTGGCGATCTCACTGCTGTTGTCCATCTGCATCTGGCGCATGTCGTCGGTGGAGATCTTGCCGCCACCCTTGATCTTCGACTCGATGAGGCTGGTGATCCGCTGCGCGCGCGTGCCGTAGCCCCAGTCCCTGGTCAGCGTGTACGGGTAGTCCTTGCCGACGACCGCCTGGTTGGCGGTGACGATGTAGCCGCGCTCCGGGTTGTACTCCCAGGGCAGTTCGTCCTGGTCGATGTAGCCGTCCCAGCGGTAGGCGGCGTCCCAGCCCGGCGCCGGCACCGAGCCGTCGCCCTTGCCGCGGGTGGGGATCTTGCCGGGGAGCTGGTAGCCGATGTCGCCCTCGGTGTCGGCGTAGATCAGGTTCTGCGAGGGGACGTCGAACAGGGCGGCGGCCTCGCGGAAGTCGTCCCAGTCCTTGGCCTTGTTCATCGCGAAGACGGCGTCCATGGAGGTGCCGGGGTCGAGCGCGGTCCAGCGCAGCGCGATGCCGTAGCCGTCACCGCGGTCGGGGGCGTCCTGGTCGACGGTGGCCTTCTTGCCGACCTGGACGAGTTCGTCGTTGCGGTCGGAGAGCAGGGGGCCGTTGTTGGTGGTGCGGACGACGATCTTCTTGGCGGTGCCGCCGGCGACCTCGATGGTCTCCTCGCGGGTGTCGAAGGGGAGCACCTTGCGGCCGAACTCGTAGCCGTCGCCGGTGAGCTTCTCCAGGTAGAGGTCGGTGACGTCGACGCCGGAGTTGGTCATGCCCCAGGCGATGTCCGCGTTGTGGCCGATTATCACGCCGGGCATGCCCGAGAAGGTGTAGCCGGAGACGTCGTACCGGCACTTCTCGGAGACGGGCTTGCAGTGCAGGCCCATCTGGTACCAGACCGACGGCAGCGAGGCCGACAGGTGCGGGTCGTTGGCGAGCAGCGGCTTGCCGGTGATCGTGTGGCTGCCGGAGACGACCCAGGAGTTGGATCCGATGCCGTTGCCGTTCACACCGACGGCCTCGGGCAGGTCCTCCAGGACCTTGTAGAGACCGTCCAGCTGGGTCGTGAGGGCCGAGCCGTCCGTGGAGGTGGCGGTACCCACGCCCGTTCCCGTGCCGCCGGTGCTCTGGGTGGAGCCGCCCGCGCTCTGGGTGGAGCCGCCCGTGCCCTGCGTCGATCCGGACCCGTCCGACCAGGTCTTGGTGAGCGCGTCGTACTCGCCCTCCTGCACGATCGCCTTGTTGCGGTCGTACGGGTACTGCGGGTAGAGGTCGGCGATCTGCTTGGGGCCGAGGCGGCTGGTCATCAGGGCGCGGTCGATCTCGTCCTGCATGTTGCCGCGCAGGTCCCACGCCATCGCCTTCAGCCAGGCGACCGAGTCGACCGGGGTCCACTCCTCGGGCTTGTAGTCGTTGGCGAAGCCGAGGGCCGCGTACTCCAGGGAGATCTCGTCGCCGCTCTTGCCGGCCAGGTAGGCGTTGACACCCTTGGCGTACGCGTCGAGGTACTTCTTCGTCTCGGGCGAGAGCGTCTTGTCGTACTCCTGCTGGGCGATCCGGTGCCAGCCGAGGGTGCGCAGGAACTCGTCGTTGTCGACCTGGCCCTCGCCGAACATCTCCGAGAGGCGGCCGGCCGTCATGTGGCGGCGCACATCCATCTCGTAGAACCGGTCCTGCGCCTGGACGAAGCCCTGCGCCATGAACAGGTCCTCGTCGGAGGAGGCGTAGATCTGCGGGATCCCGTTGCCGTCGCGCTTGACGTCGACCGGTCCGCTGAGACCCTCCAGGGCTATCGAGCCCTTGGTCTGCGGGAAGGAGGCACGCACGGTGGAGATGGACCAGAACGCCCCGTAGCCGACGCCACCGATGATGGCCAGGACCAGGACGATCAGGAGAAGGCGGACTTTACGCCCCTTCTTCCTGCCGGACTTGCCGGACTGCTGGCCGGAGGAGGCGGTGGTGTCGGTGGGCATCGCTGTCCTTGCTGTCCTAACACGAGCGGCAGGTCGGGCTGTGCATGTACTGAACGCTGGAGCAACCATAGGCGCAGGGCCCGACGCGACTTGACGCGGAGTCGGGAACTGGCACGGACGGCCGTTCGATCTTGCCCACGGAAGCGTCAAGAAATCGTCAAGAGTTAGGTAAGGTAACGAAGTACTTGCACTGACGTAACCGCAACCGCACGGTTTCCGTGATCGGCTTCGCCTGCCCACACACGCGCGCGTGCCCGCATCCAGTGCTCGGCACCCCACACTCGGAAACACACGTGCGGTTCGGCGAGAAAGGTACGGCCCTCTGACTGTCCACGACCTCAACCAGCTCCTGCTCGTCTGCTCGATCGTCCTGCTGGTCGCGGTAGCCGCGGTCCGGATCTCGTCGCGCAGCGGGCTCCCCAGCCTGCTCGTCTACCTGGGCATAGGTATCGCCATGGGCCAGGACGGCATCGGCGACATCCACTTCAACAACGCCGAACTGACCCAGGTCATCGGCTACGCGGCCCTCGTCGTGATCCTGGCGGAGGGTGGCCTCGGCACGAAGTGGAAGGAGGTCGAGCCGGCCCTGCCGGCCGCCAGCTCACTGGCGCTGGTCGGAGTCGCGGCGAGCGTCGGCGTCACAGCCGCCGGCGCGCACTATCTGATCGGGCTGGAGTGGCGACAGGCACTCATCATCGGAGCGGTGGTGTCCTCCACGGACGCGGCGGCCGTCTTCTCCGTGCTGCGCAAGATCCCCCTCCCCGCCCGCGTGACGGGCACCCTGGAGGCCGAGTCCGGCTTCAACGACGCCCCGGTGGTCATCCTCGTCGCCGCGCTCTCCACGGCCGGCCCCGTCGAACACTGGTACGTCCTGATCGGTGAGATAACCCTGGAGCTGGCGATCGGCGCGGCCATCGGCCTCGCGGTGGGCTGGCTGGGTTCCTGGGGCCTCAGGCACGTGGCCCTGCCCGCCTCCGGCCTCTACCCGATCGCCGTCATGGCCATCGCCGTCGCCGCGTACGCGGCCGGCGCGCTCGCCCACGGCAGCGGATTCCTCGCCGTCTACCTGGCCTCCATGGTCCTCGGCAACGCCAAGCTGCCGCACTGGCCGGCCACCCGCGGCTTCGCCGAGGGGGTCGGCTGGATCGCCCAGATCGGCATGTTCGTCCTGCTCGGCCTGCTCGTCACCCCGCACGAGATGGGCGACGACATCTGGCCCGCGCTCGTCATCGGCCTGGTGCTGACCATGGTGGCGCGGCCGGTCAGCGTCATCGTCGCGCTGCTGCCGTTCCGGGTGCCGTGGCGCGAGCAGGCGCTGCTCTCGTGGGCCGGACTGCGCGGCGCGGTGCCCATCATTCTGGCGACGATCCCCATGGTGAGCGGCGTGGAGGGCAGCCGCCGCATCTTCAACATCGTCTTCGTGCTGGTCGTCGTCTACACCCTCGTCCAGGGACCGACGCTGCCATGGCTGGCCCGCAAACTGCGCCTGGGCGGCTCCGGGGACGAGGCCGCCGACCTCGGCATCGAATCGGCGCCCCTGGAGCGGCTGCGCGGCCATCTGCTGTCCGTCGCCATCCCCGAGAAGTCCCGCATGCACGGCGTCGAGGTCAACGAACTGCGCCTCCCCGCGGGCGCCGCCGTCACCCTCGTCGTCCGCGACGGCACGTCCTTCGTGCCCCTGCCGAGCACGGTGCTGCGACGTGGCGACGAACTGCTCGTCGTCGCCACGGACCCCGTCCGTGACCAGGCGGAACGCCGTCTGCGGGCCGTCGGCCAGGGCGGCAAGCTGGCGGACTGGCTGGGGACGGGGAACGGGAACGGCGGGTCCCGTCGTTGAAGGAGCGTTTCCGTACCGTTCACACCCTCTGGAATCGGGGGCACGGGCGGCCACGGTGCTCATCTTCACAGGTGGCCCGGCCGTTCCCCCTGTACGATGAAGGCGCACTTGATCGGACCAACTCTGCCTGACGCAGAGCTGGCGCGACCGTATGGCGGCCGGAACACCCCCTCACCGCGGGCCCGGCATCTACCGCAGTAGCGCAAGAGGACAGCTCTCGGCGCCCGATCCCCGTCGCCGGGGGCCGCGCTACCAGGTGGCGGAAAGGCACGGCCGTGGCGTCCACGGTCACCTCGAACAGCTTGAACAGCTTGAAGACGTCCCGCCCGGGTTACGGGCAGCTGCTGCGCACCCGCGGCGCCTGGACGTTCCTCCTCCCCGGTTTCGCGGCCCGCCAGCCGTTCGCGATGCTGACCCTCTCCATCGTGCTGCTGGTCCAGCACACCACCGGCTCGTACGGGGCGGCCGGCGCCGTGGCCGCCGTGACCGGTGTCTCCATGGCGCTGTTCGCCCCGTACAGCGGCCGTCTGGCCGACCGCCACGGCCAGCGCGCCGTCCTCGTCCCCGGCGTTCTCGTGCACGGGGCGGCGGGTCTCTCGCTGACGGCGCTGGCGCTCGCGGACGCCCCCCTGTGGGCGCTCTTCGCCGCCGCCGTGCCGACGGGCGCCTCGGTGCCGCAGATCGGCCCCATGGTGCGGGCCCGCTGGGGCGTCAAGCTCAAAAACTCGCCCCTGACGAGCACCGCGGCCGCCTTCGAGTCCGTCACCGACGAGCTGACCTTCGTCCTCGGCCCACTGCTGGCGACCGCGCTGTGCACCGCCGTCCACCCGGCCGCCGGCCTGGTCACCGAGGCCGCGCTCACCCTGATCGGCGGCCTGCTGTTCGCCGCGCAGCGCGGCACGCAGCCCGAGGTGGTCTCCGTGGCACGCGCGCGCGTGGAGCGCGTCTCCGCGCTGTCCGTCCCCGGAGTACGCGTCCTGATCGTCACCTTCCTGGGCATCGGTTCCGTCTTCGGCGGCATGCAGGTCTCGCTCGCCGCCTTCTCCGAGTCGATAGGCGAGCCCGGCCTGAACGGTGTCCTGTACGGCGTGTTCGCGGCCGGCAACATGCTCGCCGGCCTCGTCTGCGGCGCGATCGCCTGGAAGTCGACCCCGCGGCGGCGCCTGATCGCCGGCTACTCGGCCCTCGCGCTGGTGGCCTGCGCCCTGTGGACCGCCGACTCGGTGCCGGTCCTCGCCGGGCTCGGCCTGCTGGTCGGCATGTGCATCGCGCCCGCCCTGATCACCGGTTACACCCTCGTCGACTCGCTGGTCCCGTCCGGTGCCCGCACCGAGGCCTTCACCTGGCTCACCGGAGCGGTCGCCCTCGGCCAGGCGGCGGCCGTCACGGCCGCCGGTCAGCTGGAGGACCGGCTGTGGACCGGCGCCGGGTTCCTGGTGCCGGCGGCCGGTACGACACTGGCCCTGACGACCCTGTTGGCGCTGCGTACGCGGCTGGTGGGCAACCCCCGCAGCCGTACCGTCGCGCGTGTCGTCGGTCACCGAGTGCCGGTGACAGTGGACTGATACCCGGGGAATAGGTCACTATGGACCGTCGTTAGCACTCATCGAGTGAGAGTGCCAGGAGGAAGACCAGTGCCGACGTACCAGTACCAGTGCACCGAATGCGGTGAGGGCCTCGAAGCGGTGCAGAAGTTCACCGACGACGCCCTGACCGAGTGCCCCAGCTGCGAGGGACGCCTCAAGAAGGTGTTCTCAGCGGTCGGCATCGTCTTCAAGGGCTCCGGTTTCTACCGGAACGACAGCCGTGGCTCGTCGTCGAGCAGCAGCCCGGCGTCGGCCGCGTCGAAGTCCTCCTCGTCCTCGTCGGACGCGAAGTCCTCGACCTCGTCGTCTTCGTCGTCTTCGTCGTCCTCCGACTCGAAGCCGTCCTCCTCGGGTTCTTCCTCTTCCTCCACCAGCAGCACGTCGGCCGCATAGCACCGGCTGCCGCTCCGCGTGGCACTTCCGCCCGGCCGTCCAGCGGTTTCGCACGGCCGGGTGGCGCTCTCGCCGGCCGAGTGCCGGTATAGCCGACGTGTGGCACCACCGCTTCTGGACCCTGCCGTCGTGACGAAGACCGGCGGGGTCTTTGGCGTTTTCCCGGCCCGGTTAGGGTGCGGGCATGGCGAACAGGGCGCATGCGGAGAACGTGACGGGGCCGGCGGTCGAGGCGGAGGAGGGCGCGGGCCTGGCCGAGATCGGCGTCATAGGGGGCTCCGGCTTCTACTCCTTCCTCGACGACGTGACCGAGATACAGGTCGACACCCCCTACGGGTCGCCTAGCGACTCCCTCTTCCTCGGGGAGATCGCCGGCCGCCGGGTCGCCTTCCTCCCCCGCCACGGCCGCGCCCATCACCTGCCACCGCACCGCATCAACTACCGCGCCAACCTGTGGGCCCTTCGCGCCGTGGGCGCACGCCAGGTGCTCGGCCCGTGCGCGGTGGGCGGCCTGCGACCGGAGTACGGACCGGGCACGCTCCTCGTCCCTGACCAACTGGTGGACCGTACGAAGTCCCGCACCCAGACGTACTTCGACGGCCTCCCGCTGCCCGGCGGCGCCGTCCCCAACGTCGTCCATGTCTCGCTCGCCGACCCCTACTGCCCCGTCGCACGCGAGGCCGCCCTGGAAGCGGCGCGGGG
Source organism: Streptomyces sp. NPDC012510 (assembly GCF_042955065.1). Classification (NCBI taxonomy): domain Bacteria; kingdom Bacillati; phylum Actinomycetota; class Actinomycetes; order Kitasatosporales; family Streptomycetaceae; genus Streptomyces; species Streptomyces sp. NPDC012510. The sequence goes on along the minus strand of NZ_JBIBEN010000005.1, from coordinate 273,992 downwards.
GCGCGACTGGGAACCGGTGGACGGCGGCACCCTCGTCGTGGTCGAGGGCCCCCGTTTCTCGACTCGCGCCGAGTCCCTGTGGCACCAGGCCCAGGGCTGGTCCGTCGTCGGCATGACCGGCCATCCGGAGGCCATCCTCGCCCGCGAACTGGAGTTGTGCTACACCTCGCTGACCCTCGTCACCGACCTCGACGCCGGCGCCGAAACGGGCGACGGCGTCTCCCACGAGGAAGTCCTCCAGGTCTTCGCCGCCAACATCGACCGCCTCCGAGGCGTCCTCTTCGACACGGTGGCCGCGCTACCGCCGAACGACACGCGTGACTGCCTGTGCACGAAGGCACTGGGCGGAATGGCCCCGGGCTTCGACCTGCCCTGACCGAAGCGGCGTCGAGCCCTTGGCCGATCGAGGAAGGCCTCACCTTCTCCCGGCCCGCGCATCAGAGGACGGGGGCCGACTCCTTTCAACCCGCCACACTTGAAGACGCCCCCGACCACCACCCTCACCCGCCACACTTGAGGACGAGCCCCACGACCACCCTCACCCGCCACACTTGGGGACGAGCCCGCCATCTTCAGCCCGTCCGGCGTTTGAGGACGAGCCCCGTAGGGCGATGACGGGGGTCTGGGGGCGGAGCCCCCAGGGGGCGGTCCGGGGTCGAAGGGGCAGCGCCCCTGGGATGGGACGGGCAGGGGCGGCGGGGGCGGAACTCCCCGTTCGAGTGTCGAAGTTATCCACAACCGGCAAGTAGTCCACCGCCCTCAACACACCCCACCACAAACCCTCATCGTGGGACCGCAAGCCGATCTCACACAGCAGGTGGTGGCCCCATGTCCCGTCCCTCATCCACCCCCACGTCCGCACCCACGTCCACAGCCAGGCCCGCGCCCCCGTACGCGCACCCATACTCGTCCGCCCTCACATCCACATACTCGTCCAGCCCTCAACACCCCTTCCCCCGCCTCCCCACCTGGGCCGCCGGCCCACCCGGCACCGACGCCCCACCCACCTGCGAGGTCCCCCACTTCGCCCCCCTACGCGTACGCGGCGGCACCCACCGTCTCCGCCGCCTCGCCCGCTGCCGAAGGCGAGCCATCGCGGCAGGCCTGGCGATGACGGCGGCCGCCCTGTTGGCGACGGGAGCGAGCCCGAGTGAAGCCGAACGGGTCAGGGGTCACCCCGTGGCCGACCCCGTTCCCGAGCGCCGCCCCACCCCGGCCGACACGGTCACCGCCCCCGTACGTATCGCCGACGCCGCGACGGTACGACTACTGCGCCCCGGCGACCGCGTCGACGTGATCGCCGCCGAGGACTCCGCCACAGGTGTCGGCGCCGACACCGACACCGCACGGATCGTCGCCCACGGCGCCCGCGTGTCCGAGGTGCCGACCGCGAGCGCCACCGAAAGCGGAGCCCTGGTCGTCCTGACCGTCCCCCGCCGCACGGCGGCCCGACTGGCCGGCGCGGGCGCCACATCCCGTTTGGCGGTGACCCTGTGGTGACGTCGAGTCCCACGTTGGAGCGCCCCGACTGGACACCCGGGCCACACCCTCACGTAGGTTGCGGAGTCGTTTGTTCCACAACCAGCTGTTCCACAACCAGCGCAGAGGGGCCTTGTGGTGAGCACGAAGAAGAAGCCGAGCGTCTGGGAGGGCTTCAAGGCCTTCCTGATGCGGGGGAACGTTGTCGACCTGGCTGTCGCCGTGGTCATCGGCGCGGCCTTCACGAACATCGTCAACTCGGTGGTGAAGGGGGTCATCAGCCCGCTGGTGGGGGCGTTCGGGACGAAGAACCTCGATCAGTACCGCTCGTGTCTGAAGGACCCCTGCGAGGTGGCGGCGGACGGAACGGTCACCGACGGCGTCGCGATTCTCTGGGGCACGGTCCTCAACGCGACCCTCACCTTCCTCATCACCGCGGCCGTCGTCTACTTTCTGATGGTCCTGCCCATGGCCAAGTACCTGGCCCGCCAGGAGGCCCGCCGCAAGGCGAAGGAAGGCGCCCACGAGGTCATAGAGGTGACCGAGCTGGAGGTGCTCAAGGAGATCCGCGACGCCCTGGTGGCCCAGCGCGGCTCGGGCCACGACCGCGAGTAACGGCAGTCGAGGCCTTCGGCGGCGGTGTCAGATGTGGTGGGGCGGCTTCTCGTCGAGGAAGCGCTTGAGGTCGGCCGCGCTGTCGCCGCCGTCGCCGGGCCGCTCGCCCCACCCGTGGTCCGTGTCGTCGGACGACGGCCGGCTCAGCGGGTCGTCGAAGACCAGCGCGGCCTTGGGGTCACGCGGTTCGGGGGCAGGAGCGGTACTCATGCCTCCAGAGTACGGCCCCCGCCGCGGACACCGTCCGTGCCCGCCACACACCCGCACACCCCTTTGCCCGCACACCCCCGACAACCCAGGCCACTCCCCCGCCTCCGACCCGTCCGCGCGCTCCCCCGACCCACAGGGAGTGACGCTCACCGCCCGCCACCACGGCATGCCGAGTGCCACGGACCCCCGAGGGACCCATGACAGTTGACGCTCTGACCGATGTCCCCGGCCTGCGGGTCGGCCACGCCACGCGGACGGATGGGGGGTGGCTCACCGGCACGACGGTGGTGCTGGCCCCGGAGGGCGGCGCGGTCGCGGCCGTGGATGTGCGCGGCGGCGGGCCGGGCACCAAGGAGACGGACGCGCTCGACCCGCGGAACCTGGTACAGAAGGTAGAGGCGGTCGTGCTGACCGGCGGCAGCGCGTACGGGCTGGACTCCGCGTCGGGGGTGATGGCCTGGTTGGAGGAGCACGGACGCGGCGTGCGGGTCGGCCCTGCCCCGGCGCATGTCGTGCCGGTCGTGCCGGCCGCCTGCGTCTTCGACCTGGGCAGAGGCGGAGACTTCAGGGCCAGACCCGACGCGGCCACCGGCCGGGCCGCGGTCGAGGCCGCCGCGGGGAGCGGGCTCGGCGCCCCGGTGGCGGAGGGGTGCGTGGGTGCCGGGACGGGCGCGACGGTCGGCCGGCTCAAGGGCGGCATCGGCACCGCGAGCACCGTGCTGGACTCCGGGATCACGGTCGGCGCGCTGGTGGTGGCCAACGCGGCCGGGTCGGTGACGGATCCGGAGACAGGCGTGTTGTACGGGGAGTTGTTCCAGGGGCGTACGGCCCGTCCGGCGCCGGAGGTCCACGCGAGCGCGGGCCGACGGCTCGCCGAGGCCGCCGCGAGGAACCCTCCTCCCCCGCTGAACACCACGCTCGCCGTCGTCGCCACCGACGCCGACCTGACCCGCGCCCAGGCCCAGAAGCTTGCCGGCACGGCGCACGACGGCATCGCCCGCGCCGTACGCCCCGTGCATCTGCTCAACGACGGGGACACGGCGTTCACCCTGGCGACCGGAGCCCGGCCGCTCCCACCATCGGCAGGCCCCCTCGCACTGAACGAACTCCTGGCGGCGGGCGCGGACTTGGTGACCCGGGCGATCGTACGGGCGGTGCGGGCGGCGGAGTCGGTGGACGGGCCGGGCGGAGTGTGGCCGTCGTACGGGGACTTGTACGGAGGACTCGGTTAGGTCCAGCAGAGGTGCCGGGAGGTGATTGTCCCGGTTCTGTCACGTGATGCCCCCGAGCGGGAGACGGGGGGAACCCGCTCGGCAGCCGTTCGCTCTCTCTCCACGTAACGGAGCGGATCACGCAGATCACGTAGACGCGAAGAAGCTGGAGCAGATCGTGACAAGGCCGAAGGTTGCTGTACGGCGTGCGATGGGGGCCTGTGCCGTGCTGGTGGTCGGTGCGCTGACGCTCACCGGCTGCGGCGGGGACGCCCAGGCCGACAACAAGAGCGAGGGGAAGGAGACGTCCGCGAAGGACTCGGCGGCACGGATCACGATCTCGGCGAAGGACGGCGCGACGGACGCGTCCATCAACGCGACCGGCGTGAAGGTCAGCGGCGGCAAGCTGACCGAGGTGACGATGACCGTGTCGGAGGGCGGCGCGGTCGTACCGGGTGAGATAGCGGCGGACGGGCGGTCCTGGAAGCCGAAGGAGCAGTTGGAGCGCGGAACCAAGTACCGGATCTCCGCGACCGCCAAGAACGCGGACGGGAAGACGTCGGCCGCCAACTCCATCTTCACGACCGTCTCGACGGCCAACAGCTTCATCGGGACCTACACCCCGGACAACGGCACCACGGTCGGGGTGGGGATGCCGGTGTCGTTCACCTTCGACAAGGCGATCACGGACCAGAAGGCCGTGCAGTCGCACATCACGGTCACGTCGAGCAGCGGGCAGGAGGTGGTGGGGCACTGGTTCGGAGCGCAGCGGCTCGACTTCCGGCCCGAGGAGTACTGGAAAGCCGGTTCCAAGGTCACCATGAAGATCGACCTGGACGGCGTGGAGGGCGCGAACGGCGTCTACGGCGTGCAGGACAAGACGGTCACCTTCACGGTCGGGCGCTCGCAGGTCTCCACGGTCGACGTGAACACGCAGACCATGACGGTCCAGCGGGACGGGAAGACGCTCAAGACCGTGCCCATCTCGGCGGGCAGCGCGGAGAACCCGACGTACAACGGCCAGATGGTGATCTCGGAGAAGTTCCGGCAGACGCGGATGAACGGGTCGACGGTGGGCTTCGGCGGTGAGTACGACATCGCGGACGTGCCGAACGCGATGCGGCTGACGACATCGGGCACCTTCATCCACGGCAACTACTGGTACAGCAGGTCCAACCCGCCCTTCGGACGGCAGGGCACCAGCCACGGCTGCGTCGGCCTCGCGGATGCCCAGGGGGCGAACGGCGACACCACCGCCAAGTGGTTCTTCGACAACTCGCTCATCGGTGACGTGGTGATCGTCAAGAACTCCCCCGACAAGACGGTCTCACCGGAGAACGGCCTCAACGGCTGGAACATGTCGTGGAGCGACTGGACGGCGGGAAGCGCCATCTGACGTCGCTGTTCCGGGAGTTCGTCGAGCCGCGCGGGAACCGATCGCGCGGCTCCGGCGTTTTAGGGGCGTACGTTTTCTCGGTTCCCGGACATGATGTCCGACCGAGGGGCTACGGTATGCACCCACAAGGTGACATGCAGCAACGCCGGGAGAAACCTTGAGCGTTCCGTACGAGACGGCAGCGTACGAGCCACCCGAGTCGCCCGAGTCTCCTGAGGAGCACCTCGCGCGACTCCTCGGCCGCGCCCTTAACTCCTTCGAGCTGCCCGACGAGACGATAAGGCAGCTCGACTGCGCCCTCGCGCACGACAGCTCGCTGCACTCCGCGCACTACAGTTCGGGGCTGCACCGGGCCACGTATCGGCACACGTGGCTGCTCGCCGACGGCTCCGCCGTCACCCTGTGGGAGCTGGTGCACAACACGGCGCCCGGCAGTGACACCCAGCACGAGGTGTACACGGACGACGAGGAGCTGCGGGCCGCCACCGCGCGGCTGCCGCTGCCGCCGGACGCCCCGGACTTCGAGCTGCCCTCCATGGTGGAGCTGGCGGCTTTCCCCGAACCGCGACATGAGTACGTTCCGGACGACTCGGCGGATCACGCCCGTCGGCTGCTGCGGCGCGCGGAGAACCCGGACCCTCCCGGGGACGAGCTGGCCACGCTACTGCTGCGGACCGCGTTCGCACATGAGATCACCCAGGCCTTCGGCCGCCCGCACCGTCCCGCCCGTCGGGGTCGCCCGGGCCTGAGTTTCTCGCTCTACGAGCACGCTTTCCTGCTCACCGACGGGCAGGAAATCTCCCTCTGGGAGGTCGAGCACACGGCCACACCGGACGGCCGGCACATGTGCGAGGTGTACGCGACGGAGGACGCGGCCAGGGACGCGATGGAAAGACGGGCGGGGACGCTCGGCTGATCCCGACGCTCGCTGCGCTCCGGCGGTCCAGCGGGGGCTGCTCCAGCGGGGGCGGCTCCAGCGGGGGCTGCTCTAGCGGGGGTCGTCGCTGAACTGGCGGGCCAGGAACGCGAAGGCGTCCTGTTCCGCCGGGGTCAGCTCCACGTGCTCCACATGAGGGCCCTTGCGGCGCTGATGGGGCAGGGCCCGCAGGCGCTGGCCACGGCGGCGGGCCACATCGGCGAAGCGGTCTCGGTGGACCTCACGGTCCCGGCGCAGTACGCGGGTGAGCACGGCGACCCAGATGACCGCCGCGACGGCGAGGGCGGCCACGCCCACGAGCTGGAGGATCGACACGTGCTCAGGCATGCCGTCCAGTAGACACCACCGGAGGGGACTTTGAGCCCGGACCGTGACGTATCTCGCAGGTGCGGCTTACACGTCACACGGGTTGTAAAGGATCTCAAACGGGCGCACGGGGCAGAAACGCGGACGGCCGCGGCCCTCTCGCGTGGGAGGGGGCCGCGGCCGACATACGGTCACGGGTTCAGGCCGCGACCGGCTCCTTCGTGTCCGCCTTGGCGGAGGCAGGGGCGGACACGACCGCCGTTCCCGGCTGGGTCTTGCGCATGCCCTTCAGGACGATGACCAGGCCGGCCGTGACCGCCGTACCGATCGCGATGGCCAGCAGGTAGAGGAACGGCTTGCCGATCAGCGGGGTGACCCAGATACCGCCGTGCGGGGCGCGCAGGGTCGAGCCGAAGGCCATGGCCAGCGCGCCGGTGACCGCGCCGCCCGCCATGGAGGCCGGGATGACCCTCAGCGGGTCGGCGGCGGCGAACGGGATCGCGCCCTCGGAGATGAAGGACGCCCCGAGCACCCAGGCCGCCTTGCCGTTCTCGCGCTCGGCGGTGGTGAACAGCTTCTTGCGGATCGTGGTGGCGAGGGCCATGCCCAGCGGCGGGACCATGCCGGCCGCCATGACCGCCGCCATGATCTTCATCGCCGAGTCACTGGGGTCCTGCACGGCGATACCGGCGGTGGCGAAGGCGTAGGCGACCTTGTTGACCGGCCCGCCGAGGTCGAAGCACATCATCAGGCCGAGGAGGACGCCGAGCAGGATCGCGTTGCTGCCGGAGAGGCCGCTCAGCCAGTCCGTCATGCCCTTCTGGGCCTCGGCGATGGGCTTGCCGATCACCACCAGCATCAGGAACCCGACGATCAGCGACGAGATCAGCGGGATCACGACCACCGGCATGACGCCGCGCAACACCGGCGGGATCTTGATCCGCTGAATGCCCAGGACCACGGCACCGGCGATGAGACCGGCGGCCAGACCGCCGAGGAAGCCGGCGTTGATGTTGAAGGCGATCATGCCGCCGACGAAGCCGGGCACCAGACCCGGCCGGTCCGCCATGCCGTAGGCGATGTAACCCGCGAGGACCGGAATCAGGAAGCCGAAGGCGACGCCGCCGATCTGGAACAGCAGCGCGGCCCAGCTGTCGACCTGGAGCCAGTCGAAGTGCTCCGTGACGGGCTTGGCCTTGTTGACCTCCCAGCCGCCGATCGCGAAGCCGAGGGCGATCAGCAGACCACCCGCCGCGACGAACGGGACCATGTAACTCACGCCCGACATCAGCCACTTGCGCAGCTTGGTGCCGTAGCCGTCGCCGGGCTCGCCCGCGCGGTCGACGGGGGTCCCGGGGCCGGCGGCGGCCGTGACCTCGCCGCGCGCCGCCTTCTCCCGCACCTCGGCGATCAGGGCGGCGGGCCGGTTGATGCCGGCCTTCACCCCGACGTCGACGGTGGGCTTCCCGGCGAACCGGTCCTTCTCCCGTACGGGTACGTCGTGGGCGAAGATCACACCGTCGGCGGCGGCGATGACCGCCGGGTCGAGGCGGGTGAAGCCGGCCGACCCCTGCGTCTCGACGACGAGTTCGACGTCACCGGCGTCGCGGCCCGCGTTCTCCAGCGACTCGGCGGCCATGTAGGTGTGCGCGATGCCGGTGGGACACGAGGTGACGGCGACGATACGGAACGGGCGGACGCCCTCGTCGGCCGCCGGGGCGCTGGTGCTGCCCGCGGCGACGTCGGGGGAGGCCGTTCCGCCCGACGCCGCCGCGGAGTCTTCGATTCCCTGGGAGGCCTCCTCGACGGCCTTCTCGACGGTTTCCTCGCCGGTCTCCTCGCTGACGTCCGCGCCGGCGTCTTCGCCGACGTCCTCGCCCCGGATGAGCGCGGCGGCGCGGGCCTCGTCGTCCACCGCGCGGAGCGCGTCCGTGAACTCGGTGTTCATCAGTTGGCGAGCGAGGGAGGAAAGGATCGTGAGGTGGGCGTCGTCCGCGCCCGCCGGGGCGGCGATCAGGAAGATCAGGTCGGCGGGGCCGTCGGGCGCGCCGAAGTCGATGCCGGCCGCGCTGCGCCCGAAGGCGAGAGTCGGCTCGGTGACGTGCTCGCTGCGGCAGTGCGGGATGCCGATGCCGCCGTCGAGACCGGTCGGCATCTGCGCCTCGCGCGCCGCCACATCGGCGAGGAAGCCGTCCAGGTCGGTGACCCGGCCCTTCGCCACCATGCGCTCGGCGAGGGCACGCGCCGCCGCTTCCTTCGTATCGGCGGACAGGTCGAGGTCGACCAGATCCGCGGTGATCATCTCGCTCATCGCGGGCTCCTTCGCACGCGTATCGCCCGGGGGGTGCCAGGGGCGGTGGTGGGGACGGAAGTGTGGGGGGTTGCGGGCCGCTGGGGCCGAGAAGAGGAGGAGGGGAAGGGAACGGCTAACGCAAAACGATGCTTTGTTCGCGTTGCGGGTGCTGGAAGAGCGGGACAGTGCTCTCGCTGGCTGCGAAAACGAAGGTTCTTTTCCGCAGCCACGCCGCCACCGCTCAGGCCGGAGGAATGGCGGCCACTTGCAGCCAGACCCGGTCGCGGAGCCCCGCCACCACAGCTCAGACCGGGCGAGAGCCTGCCGCCAAAACGAAGGTTCGTTCGCGGAGCCCCGCCACCCCCGCCCAATCCGGGCGAGAGCCCGCCGCCAAAACGAAGGTTCGTTCGCGGCCCCACGGCGTCACCCGCCAGGCCCCGCCCACCCCCGCCGCCAAGACGAACGTTCGCTCCGGATCGCCCCCTCACGACACCGGCTCCCTGAGCGCCCGGTCCACCGGCACGTCCCCCGTCACGACCACCGCGGCCGGGGCCAGGTCGGCCGGGGTCGGCATGACGCTGCCCGGCAGTTGGACGGCGGAGGCGCCGTGTGCGACGGCGGAAGCGAGGGCCTCGGGGCCGTTGCCGCCCGCGATGAGGAAGCCGGCGAGGGAAGAGTCGCCCGCGCCGACGTTGCTGCGGACGATGTCGACGCGGGCGTTGCCGAACCAGGCGCCCGAGGCATCCACGAGGATCTGGCCGTCGGCGCCGAGACTGGCGAGGACCGCGCCCGCGCCCATCTCGCGAAGTTCCTCCGCGGCCTTGACGGCGTCGCCGACGGTGACGAGGGGGCGGCCCACGGCTTCGGCGAGTTCCTCGGCGTTGGGTTTGACCACGTCGGGGCGTTCACGGAGCGCGGCGAGGAGGGCCGGGCCGGAGGTGTCGAGCGCGATGCGGGCGCCGGCCGCGTGGGCGCGGGCGACGAGTTCGGCGTACCAGGAGGGGGCGAGGCCGCGCGGGAGGCTGCCGCAGCAGGCGATCCAGGAGGCGTCGGCGGACTGGGCGCGGACGGTGTCCAGGAGGAGTTCCTCCTCGGCGGGCGAGAGCTCCGGGCCCGGCGCGTTGATCTTTGTCAGGACGCCGTCGGCCTCCGCGAGGGCGATGTTGGACCGGGTCGCCCCGGCCACCGCCACCCGTGCGACCTCGATGCCCTGCGCGTCGAGCAGGTCCGCGACCAGCGCGCCCGGCGCTCCGCCGAGCGGCAGGACGGCCACGGTGCGCTGTCCGGCGGCGGCGACCGCGCGGGAGACGTTGACGCCCTTGCCGCCCGGGTCCATGCGTTCACCGGTGGCCCGGATGACCTCACCGCGGGCGAGCGAGGGGACCTCGTACGTGCGGTCGAGGGACGGGTTCGGGGTGACGGTGAGGATCATGAGCGGTCTTTCCGGCCGTTGGCCCGGCTCGCGGCGGAGCCGCTGAGGGGCTCGGTGCTCGTGACACGCAGCACTTCGGTGCCGTCGCGTTCGATGGCGAGGGCGTCTTCGGGGCTCAGCCCGCTGTCGGTGATCAGCAGGTCCACGTCGCTCAGGTCGCCGAACCGGGCGAAGTGTTCCTGGCCGTGCTTGGAGGAGTCGGCGAGCAGCACCACGCGCCGGGCGGCGGTCACCGCAGCCCTCTTCACGGCCGCTTCGGCAAGGTCGGGAGTGGTCAGGCCGTGGCCGAGGGAGAAGCCGTTGGCCGCTACGAAGAGGACGTCCGCGCGGATCTCGCCGTAGGCCCGGAGCGCCCAGGCGTCCACGGCGGCGCGCGTACGGTGGCGGACCCGGCCACCGACCAGGTGGAGTTGGATGCCCGGGTGGTCGGCGAGGCGGGCCGCGATCGGCAGGCTGTGGGTGACCGCCGTGAGCGCGGCTTCCAGGGGGATGGCGGCGGCGAGGCGCGCGATCGTCGTACCGGCGTCGAGGATGACCGTGCCGTCGGCCGGCAGTTCGGCGAGGGCGGCCTGGGCGATGCGGTCCTTCTCGTCGGCCGCCGTGCCCTCGCGCTCGGCGAGGTCGGGCTCGAAATCCAGCCGGCCTGCGGGGATCGCGCCGCCGTGCACCCGCTGGACGAGTCCGGCGCGGTCGAGGGCCTTGAGATCCCGGCGGATCGTCTCCGCCGTGACCTGGAACTCCTCCGCCAGCGACACCACGTCCACCCGGCCGCCGTCACGGGCGAGCCGGAGGATCTCCTGCTGCCGCTCCGGTGCGTACATGTCCGTTCGCCTCCGACCGATGCCCGATTCTGTGGTTTCGATTCGGAGGCTACGCCCGCAGGTCAGGAAAGTAAACAGGTTCGGGCATGACTCGGACACAATCGGGCCCCGAGCAGTAGGAGGCAGCCGCAAAGCCGCCGGTCAAGACACCAACTGCGGCTCACCTTCCGGCTCTTCCGTCGCTGCCGGCTCTTGCGTCGCTGCCGGCATGTGCGTCGCTGCCGGCATCTGCGTCGTCGCTGCCGGCTCTTCCGGCTCTTCCACCGGCCCGGCCGTCCCGTCGTCCACTCCGGAGGGCCTGGCCGGCAGGGCGAACATCAGCAGGAAGATGACGAGCAGGACCGCGGCCACCCAGCCGAGGGCGTACTCGAAGGCATCCACGAAGGCGGAACCGATCTCGGCGGGGAGGAGGTGGTCCTCCATGACACCGAAGAAGACGACGGCGACCAGGCCGAGTCCCAGCGCGTTGCCCATCTGCTGGACCGTGCTGATCAGCCCGGAGGCGGACCCCGCGTGCTCACGCGGAACCTGGGAGAGGATCGCGTCGGTCAGCGGGGCGACGATGAGGCCCATGCCCGCGCCCATCACGACCAGCGGGAGCGCCATCTGCCAGGGGGTGATGGCGAGGCCGTACCGTTCGGACTCCGCCAGGTACAGCAGCACACCGGCCGCCATCAGCAGCGCGCCCGCCTGGAGGACCTTGCGGCCGAAGCGCGGGACGAGCTTCTGGACCGAGATCCCGGCCGCGACCGAGACCGCGAGGGAGAACGGGATACCGGTGAGGCCGGCCCGCAGGACGCTCCAGCCGAGGCCGGTCTGGAGGTAGAGGGTCCAGACGAGGAAGAAGACGCCGAGGGCGATGCCGAAGACGGTCTGGACGGCGATTCCGGCGGCGAAGCTCTTCACCTTGAACAGCGACAGTTCGATCAGCGGGGAACCGTCGCGCGCGCTCTTGCGCCGCTCGTACGCCACCAGCGCGGCGAACACGACCAGCGAGCCGGCCATCGAGACGTGGCCCCACAGCGGCCAGCCCAGCTCATGGCCTCGGGTGAGCGGGTAGAGAAGCATCAGCAGACCGCCGGTGACGAGGGCGACGCCGGCGAGGTCCAGCTTCAGGGCGTGCGGGGCCTTCGACTCGGTGATGAAACGGCGGCCCAGGATCAGGCCCACGACGCCGACCGGGAGGTTGATCAGGAAGATCGCGCGCCATTCGAGGCCGAGCGGGTTCCACTCGATGAGGAGGGCGCCGAGCAGCGGGCCGGAGACCGCGCCGAGGCCCACGATCGCGCCGAACAGCCCGAACACCTTGCCCCGTTCGTGCGCCGGGAAGGTCGCGTGCACGATCGACAGCACCTGCGGGACCATCAGCGCGGCGGTCGCGCCCTGCACGATCCTGGCCGCCACCAGCATCTCCGGGTTCGCCGCGAGACCGCACAGCGCGGAGGCGAGCGTGAAACCGCCGATGCCGAGGAGGAAGATCCGCCTGCGGCCGTGGATGTCGCCGAGCCGGCCGCCGGTGACGAGTCCGGCGGCGAAGGCGAGGGCGTAGCCGGCGGTGATCCACTGGATCTGGCTGAAGGTGGCACCTTCGCCTCGCTGGATGGACGGAATGGCGATGTTGACGATGGTGACGTCGACGAGGTCCATGAAGGCGGCGGTCATGACGACGGCGAGGGCGATCCATCGCCGGCGGTCGGCTCCGCCCGGGGCAAGGTCGAACACCGCCCGGGGGGCTGTCGTGTCGGCGCCGCGGGTGTTCGGCGGCTGGTCGCGCTCACGCGGCGGGGCCGCGGGGGTCACAACCCCACGCCCCTTCGTGGCGCTCGTGTTCGGAGACGGGGGCGGGGGCGGGGACGGGGACGTACCGGGGACGGGCTCGCTTGAGGTCATGTCCTGAAGTTAGGAGTTCACTAGGTCAGATCATGTCCTACAGCTACGGCATCCTCGTTCCATGACGACGACCACAGGGAAACCGCCGACCGGAGAGAGGCGCTCATGACCACCGACACCCCGGGCCGGCTGCTTCAGTTGCTCTCCCTCCTCCAGACCCCCCGTGAGTGGCCCGGCGGCGAACTGGCCGGCCGGCTGGGGGTTTCGCGGCGTACGGTGCGGCGGGACATCGACCGGTTGCGGGAGTTGGGCTATCCGGTGCAGGCGTCGAAGGGGTCCGACGGCGGGTACCGGCTGGTGGCCGGGAAGGCCATGCCACCACTGGTGCTGGACGACGAGGAGGCCGTGGCGATCGCGGTGGGGCTGCGGGCCGGGGCCGGGCACGCGGTGGAGGGGGTCGACGAGGCCTCCGTACGAGCGCTCGCCAAGCTCGAACAGGTGTTGCCGTCGCGGCTGCGCCACCGGGTCTCCACGCTGCAGGCCGCCACGACTCCCCTGACCATGGGCGACGGGGCGACCGTCGCACCCGAGACGCTGACCGTGATGGCCTCGGCGGTGGCGGGACAGGAACGGCTTCGCTTCGCCTACCGGGCCGGCGACGGTGCGGACTCGCGGCGCCACTGCGAGCCGTACCGGCTGGTGTCCACCGGCCGCCGCTGGTATCTCGTCGCTTACGACCTGGACCGCGCCGACTGGCGCACCTTCCGGGTGGACCGGGTCGAGGAACCCTTCGCCACCGGCGCCAGGTTCGCACCGCGCGAGCTGCCGACGGGGAGCGCGGAGGAGTATCTGAAGCAGTCGATGTACCGGCGGCAGGAGACGTACGAGTGCGACGTCACCTTCGCGGCGCCCGCGGAGTTCATCGCGAGCCGGCTTCCGCGCTGGTTCGGCACGCCGGAGCCCGTCGACGAGCACAGCTGCCGGCTGCGGGCCTCCGTCAGCGACCCCGTGGAGTGGCTGGCGGTGCGGCTCGCCGTCGTCGACTGCGACTTCACCGTGCACGAGCCGCCGGAACTGGTCGGCTATGTACGGGAGTTGAGTGCGCGGCTGGCCCGCGCGGCGGGCGGCGCCGACGGCTGAGACTAGGGCCGCCCGGCCCATGACGTGCGGCGACGGCACCTCGGCCCCTGCGGCTGTTCTCGCCTCTGTGCCACAATCTGCTGTTCGGGTCACCCCGGGGTTCAGGTCCGGGGTGGCCCCTTCTTCTGCCCTCACACACTGCCCGCGCTTCCCCGCCCCGACTCCGTCTGCGACGGCCCGGTCCGGCCCGGCCGCTGGACCGCAGACCGCAGCCCCGCTCACCGGCATGGAGCCGGGCTCCGGCGCCCGGGGGGGAGGCGCCGGAGCCCGGCTCGGGGAGAGTCCCGGCGCTGGGGGGAGAGCGTCGGGACTCGGCTTCGGATGACTTCCGTGAAGTCCGGCTGCGATGGCTTCGGTGAAGTCCGGTGGAGGTCGGTGAAGTCAGTCGGGGTTTCGCGTCGTTGCGTGCAGTGCCCTCGACTCCCTCGGACTCCGGGTCCCGGGCCTGAGGGCTCCGGGCTCGGTGAAAGTCGTGGGCCCGGAAGTCTTGTGCCCCGGGAACGAGGGGTTGAAGCGGCGTAGTACGGCCAAGGTGTGGCTGACGGGCGCCGGTACGCCCGACCGGCCCCCGCGGCGGCCCAGGGGGCGGGCCGCACGGGTGGCCATGGTCTGTACCGGACTGGTCCGGCGGGTCACGCGGTCAGGCGGCGGCGTCGAAGCCTGTGTCGCGGGCGAGCTTCTTCAGTTCGAGCAGGGCGTGCTTCTCGATCTGGCGGATCCGCTCACGGGTGAGACCGTGTTCCTTGCCGACCTCGGTGAGGGTGCGCTCGCGGCCGTCCTCGATGCCGTACCGCATCTTGATGATGGACGCGGTGCGCTGGTCGAGGCGCCCGATGAGGCTGTCCAGCTCCTCGCTGCGCAGCAGCGTGAGCACGGACTGCTCGGGCGAGACGGCAGAGGTGTCCTCCAGCAGGTCACCGAACTGGGTGTCACCGTCGTCGTCGACCGACATGTTGAGCGAGACCGGGTCGCGGGCCCAGTCGAGGACGTCACTGACGCGTTCGGCGTTGGAGCCCAGCTCGGCGGCGATCTCCTGGGGCTCGGGGTCGCGCCCGTGCTCCCGGTTGAACTCGCGCTGGACGCGGCGGATGCGGCCCAGCTCCTCGACGAGGTGGACGGGCAGCCGGATGGTGCGCGACTGGTCGGCTATGGACCGGGTGATGGCCTGACGGATCCACCAGGTGGCGTACGTGGAGAACTTGAAGCCCTTGCGGTAGTCGAACTTCTCCACCGCGCGCACCAGGCCGGCGTTGCCCTCCTGGATGAGGTCGAGGAGCGGCAGGCCGCTGCGCGGGTAGCGCCGGGCCACGGCCACGACGAGCCGCAGGTTCGACCGGATGAAGATGTCCTTGGCCCGCTCGCTGTCGGCGACGAGGGCTTCGAGTTCTTCGCGGGTGGCGTCCGCCCTGGCCTCCTCCTCACCGTCGAGGATCTGCTGGGCGAACACTCCCGCCTCGATGACCTGGGACAGCTCGACTTCCTTGGCGGCGTCGAGCAGCGGTGTACGCGCGATCTCGTCGAGGTACATGCCGACCAGGTCGCGGTCGGCGATCTCGCCGCCAGAGGCGCGAACGCTGCGAGCCGCGTCGGTCCGGCCGGAGGCGGACGAACGACGAGCGGCGACGGCACGGGTTGCCATGCGTGCTCCCTTGCGATGGTGGGCTGGCAGGGTCGTGTCTGGTCCTACGTGGGTCTTGTCTGCGGCCGCTCGGACACTCTCCCGAGTGCCCTGCTTCCGAAGGAAACAACGACTGGAATCAGGACAGAATTCCCAACCCGTCCCACTATTTTTCTGATCTTGCAGTACCCTGTGCCGCCACAGGGGGAGGAGTGATGTCGGTGGGGTCCGCAGAGGTGCAGGTCAGACCAGGAGTCGAGGCCGACCTCGCCTCCCTCACCGACATCTACAACCACTACGTCCGTGAGACGCCCATCACATTCGACACCGCTGTCTTCACTTCCGAAGAGCGCCGCCCTTGGCTCCTCTCCCACCCTGAAGACGGCCCGCACCGTCTGATGGTTGCCGTCTCCTCCGACTCACAGCGGATTCTCGGATACGCCACGAGCAGCGCCTTTCGCGCGAAGCCGGCGTACGGCACCTCCGTCGAGGTGTCGGTGTACATCGCCCCCGACGCGGGCGGCCGGGGCGTCGGGACCCTCCTCTACAAGGCCCTCTTCGAAGCCCTCGCCGACCAGGACCTCCACCGTGCCTACGCCGGCATCGCCCAGCCGAACGAGGCCTCGACCCGGCTGCACGAGCGGTTCGGGTTCCGGTACGTAGGCACGTATCGCGAGGTGGGGCGGAAGTTCGGGCGGTACTGGGACGTGGCCTGGTACGAGAAGGACCTCTGAGGGCTACGACCTGGGTCTCGGGAGCCTCGCCATCGCGGCGCGGATGCTCTCGGTGACCTCGGGAACATCGATCCCCAGGTCGCGGAGGCGGGCAGCGACCTCCTCGATGCCGATGTCGAGGGCGGCGGAGACCGCGCAGAGATGACCGAGGGGGACGGGGAAACCGGGCACGATCTGACGGCCGTAGACGCCGAGGTCCACCCAGAGCATCTGGAGGGAAGCGCCGAGTCCGTGCAGGTCCAGCAAGCGACACACGCGCGGTGGTGGCACGTTCAGGCCGTACGCGCCGAGCCGGACCGCGACCTCGACCGCGGGCCTCGCCACGGCGTGTGCCGTATTCAGCAGAAGGAACAGGTCGACATCCTTGGTGCTCCGGCGGCGACCAGCCCAGACCGGCAGCCTCGCCTGGAGAAGAAGGTCGTCGAGTCCGGTCGGCTCCTCGGGAAGGCCGGGCGGGCAGACCACTCCCAGGTCGCGCAGCCTCTCCGCCACGCCCTGGCCCTCGTTCCGAACCGGTGGGTCCGGGTCAACGGAGGATGGCCCTCCCGTGCGCAGCCCATAGGACTCGAGGACGGAGATCACGTCGGTGACGGCCAGGCGGCACGTACCCGCGGCACGCACGACCTGGCTGTAGCTCACCACCTCACCCGCCGCCCACCAACCCGGCCGGCCGTCCAGGCCTCTGCTGAGCAACCGCACGTCCTCGGCCCCCGGCCGGTCGGGCAGCTCGGTGACGCTCAGCCCGTACGCCCCGAGCCGCTGAGACACGTCCCGTACGGACAGCCCGGTCACCTGCGCGCTCCACAGCACATGCCCGGGTGCGACCTCACGATCGCCGGGCAGCCATCCCCCCTCCCCCCGGCAGTCCGTACTCAGCAGCCGGAGGTCCACCTTCTCCGGGCGAGAGGGGAAGGACCCGGCCGGCGAGACATCGAATCCGTAACCGGCCAGGCGCTCCGCCGTCTCCGAGAAGGCGAGGCCCTGTTCCACGTACGCGTCCAGGAAACACTCCATGGGCACCGGACGAGCGGTGGAAAGCCGGTCGTCCCTGCGTCCGCCCGGCTCGGACGGGTCGTGCGACACCCTGCCGAGAAGAGTGACGTCCACCGGGTCCGGATCGCCGTCCGGATAGCGCTCCGCCTCCAGTGCGCCGAGGCCCAGCTCTCCAAGTCGCACGACCGTGGCCCGCGGGCTCCCCCCGATCGACGCCGCGGTCTCCAGGATCGCCGCGGGCTGGGCCAGTTCCTCGCTGGACAGTGACAGCAGTACGGCGTCCGACGGGCGGGCGCGCAGGAGCGGACCCACCTCGTCCAGTTCTGGGACGAGAGCGGCCAACTGTGCGACCGAACGGTGGGCGAGCCTCCTCCAGAGCAGGATGTGATCAGTGTTGCTCCGGGGCGAGATCATGGTGCCCATCCAGCGCAACGGATCGCCGACGTCCGTGGACCAGTGGAGGAGCGCCTCCTCCTGGGGCAGGCACCCCACCTCTGCCGGTCGGAAGGTCCGGCCGTCCGGCAGCCGCAACTCCACGTCGGCTGCCATCGCCGCCTCGGCGACGATGTCGGCGACCTTGCTGTGGGTCTGCGCGACATGGCAGATCCAGTCGTAGCCGAGCAGACCTGACGGCGAGGCGATCAACTCGTCCACCGCCGTCCGGAGCAGTTCCTCCACGTCGTCCGCCACATCGCTGAGGATGTGCAGGCGGTCCACGGAGAGTTTGGGCACGCGGTGCCCGGTCAGGTTCACGAGGGCGCCGACCAGTGAGGTGTGCGGGGCGTCCCAGCCGAGGGGTTCTTCCAGCTCCCGGGCCGCCAGGACACCCGTCCAGCGGGTGGGTTCGATCACGATCCCGTCGACCAGCAGCCCGCCCCCGCGCTCGCACCAGACGACGTCCGGCACCCCTCCGCCCTCACCCCCAGGACCGGGCACCAGGCGGCCGCCCGCGTGGACGGCGACCGTACCGGCCGTCCCGGACCCCTGTCGCAGCCGGTACTCCCCCGCCGTCCATGTCGCCGACCGGGCCCCGTGCTCCACGGCCGTCTCGAACTCGGCGACGCCCAGCAGCCGGGTCAGCTCGGTGACACAGGAGGGCGCGCCCTCGCGGAGGTAGAGCCGTACGGTCGTGCCCGGGTGTCTGCGTTCCGTGCTTCGTTCCACGCGGAAGAGGTGGTTGGGGCCGTGGATGGCCACCTTGAAGCACGGTTCCGAGGTGGCCCCGTCCTCGCCCAGCCGACGCGTGACGACCTCGATCTCGTCGGCGATCATGAAGTAGCTGAGGACGCCGATGCCGAAGCGGCTGACGGGGTGCATCTGGATGCCCGCCGCCTCCCAGACGGCGCGCTCGTTGCGGACGTCCGTCAGGTCGGTGAAGCGGGTGCCGGCGCGGGCGAAGACATGGGTGAGTTCGGTTTCGCCCATGCCTATGCCGTTGTCCTCGCAGAGGAGGTACGGGCGGCCGTCCGGGCCCACGCCCTGCTCGAAGCGGATGCGGCCCCTCCAGTCGTCGGGGGAGCCGCCGGGCCTGGTGGCCAGGTACTCGGTGCGGGCCTTGCGGTAGCGGCAGGCGTCCAGCGCGTTCTGGTAGAGCTCACGGATCGCGAGGCCTGGGCTGCGGTAGAGCTGGTCGCCCATCAGCAGTTCCTGGACGCGCCGAGGATCGACGTGGAACTTGCTGTAGCCCTCGAACTTGGGGCGGTCGTCGTCGCCCAGCGCCGCCCGTACCCCCTCGGCGGACGCGCGCAGCGGCAACTCCCGCAGTGGCGCGAGGAGTTCGTCGCCTCGGGCCGCCCGATGGATGTCGTACAGGAGGTTGTCGACCTGCGAGACATGGCGTCGCAGCGCCTCGGCCACCGCCTCGTGGTGACAGTCGGCGGCCTGGAGCACCATGGGGCCGTTGTCGCTGTGCCAGGCGGCGTCGGCGACCGTCCGGCGCAGGTCGGCGAGGTCGACCCGGTGCGGAACGCCGAGGTTCTCGACGAGGTCGTCGGGGAGCGCGGGCAGGTCCAGGGCCCTGGCCCGGGCGAGGGAGAGGAGCATGCTGAGGCGTCGCAGCCGTACCCGCTGCGGCAGTGCGGTGCCACCGGGCACGGAGGCGACGGACTCGACCCGGGCGAGGCGTTCCGGGCCGTTCGTCTCCCCGAGCGGCAACCGGAGCCCGTACAGCAGTTGGCCCGCGCGGCGACGGTGGAACAGTGCCGTGGAGGTCTGGTCCGCCAGGGGCAGTCGGGCCACCAGGGCGTCGTACGCCGTCCAGTGGTCCTCCGTGCCCCGCAGCCCGTGGTCGATCCACTGGTGGAACAGCCACCAGCCGATGTCCGACTCCGCCCCGGGGCGTTCGGGAAGGTTCAGTGTGGCGCGGCGTACGAGGCGTTCATGGCCGCGGTCGAAGAACTTCTCGAAGTCGGCACGGTCTCCCCTGGCCCGGGTCAGCCGGAGGTCGGTGGGGCCCACGTGGACACGGGCGGCCGCCGTGCGCACCCACAGGGTCTGGGAGAGGTACGGGGCGAGGGTGAGGAGCAGAGCCTCGGCGGGTCTCAGCTCCCAGTCGGGGCCGCTCTCCGCGCAGACCAGTTGGCAGATCTGCCCGTGGAAACGGGAGCCGAAGGAGCGGTCCCACCAGGGGTCGGCCGACGCGCGCTCCGCGACGCCGACCAGCGCCCGCTCCGCCTCGTCGTGCAGGACCGCGAGGGTGGCGGCGATGTCGCACGCCGCCGAGAGCGCCGTTCCCGACGCGTCGCTGCCTTCCGGTAGCGCCCGCCACAGCGGGGAGTCCGCGACTTCCCGCACCCACGCGCCGGGTTCGGCGGCGGGCTCCGCCGGGGCGGGGGGCGACGTCCAGTGGTGGTGGACGTGCGCCTCCACCGATCCGATGTTCTCCGCCTGGATCGCCGGCCCGTTGACCGTGCCGCCGCTGATCCTGTTGGCCGTCCCGCCCCGCTCCGTCCCGCCCCGCTTCGTCACGTGGCCCAGCGTAGAAGCAAATCTCCTACGTCCTGAAGGGAATCGGCGGTCCCACCGCCCCTACCCGAACTGCACCGACCGCTTCGCCAGCCCCATCCAGAAGCCGTCGATCACCGACTTCTGGGCGTCCAGTTCGCCGGAGGCGTCCGCCGCGCCCATGGTGACGAAGAGGGGGGCGAAGTGTTCGGTGCGAGGGTGGGCCAACTGGCCGGCCGGGGACTTGTGGAGGAAGTCCAGGAGGGCGTCCCAGTCGCGGGACTCCAGCGCCCGGTGGCCCCAGTCGTCGAACTCGGCGGACCAGGTGGGGATGCCGCCCTGGCGGAGGGCGGCGAGGTTGTGGGTGAAGAAGCCCGAGCCGATGATCAGCACGCCCTCGTCCCGCAACGGGGCGAGCTTGCGGCCGATGTCCATGAGCTTCAGCGGGTCCAGCGTCGGCATGGAGATCTGGAGGACGGGGATGTCGGCGTCAGGGAACATCTCCACCAGCGGGACGTACGCGCCGTGGTCGAGACCTCGGTCCGGGATGTCCTGCACCGGGGTGCCGGGGGCCTGGAGGAGCTTGCGGACCGAGGCCGCCAGCTCGGGGGCGCCGGGGGCGCCGTACTGGACCGTGTAGTAGTGCTCCGGGAAGCCCCAGAAGTCGTAGACCAGCGGGACGGTGTCCACCGCGCCGAGGGCGAGGGGAGCCTCCTCCCAGTGGGCGGAGATCATCAGGATCGCCTTGGGGCGCGGCAGGGTCGCGGACCAGGCGGCGAGTTCGCCGGGCCAGATCGGGTCGTCGGCGAGCGGTGGGGCCCCGTGGCTAAGGTAGAGGGCGGGCATGCGCTCGGCGGTGGTGGCGGACATAGGGGTGACTCCCTCAACACACACGCGACGCACACGGCACACTCGTCACGGACGCCTCGGCGGGCACGGTGGTCGCTTCTGTCTCCTGGTTTGCGTGGCGCCTTCCGGCGCTTGAGACTCCTCCCGACTCCCCAGTAGTTGAAGTCTCAATATTTCTCGTTTCACTCTACATCTCTATAGTTCAATTTTCAAGGAGGGGCCTCGTACAGTGGAGGTATGAAGACCGCATCCGCTGAGGAAGAACCCCGCTGGCTCACCGACGAAGAGCAGCGCACCTGGCTCGCATATGTGCACGCCAAGACCCTTCTCGAGGACCATCTCGACCGTCAGCTGCAGCGCGACGCGGGCATGCCGCACCTCTACTACCACTTGCTCGTCGTGCTGTCCGACGAGCCGCAGCGACGGCTGCGGATGACCGAACTGGCGATGCGGACGAAGATCACACGGTCGCGGTTGTCACACGCCGTCGCCCGGTTGGAGAAGAACGGGTGGGTCCGGCGCGAGGACTGCCCGGCCGACAAGCGGGGACAGTTCGCGGTGCTCACCGACGGCGGGTTCGAGATGCTCTCGAAGAGTGCGCCGGGGCATGTGACCGCCGTACGGCAGGCGCTGTTCGACCGGTTGTCGCCGGAACAGCAGAAGTCCCTCGGCGAGATCATGGAGATCATCGCGGAGGGACTTCAGCCGAGTGAGGCGGGTGCCGACCTGCCTTGGCTCCGGTAGGGAGCCGCTCTGGTATGGAGCCGCTCCGGTATGGAGCCGCTCCGGTCGTGGAGAGGTGCGGGTGCGTGGGGGCTGGTGAGTGGGGGCTGGTCGAGCGGCTCCCGTGCCCCTGGGTGAAGAAGGACTTCGCGCCCTCCTTCACCCAGGACCTCAGTGAGCGATCACCGGGACCCTCACCTCGTTCTGCGCGTCCTCGCCGTCGCCCGCGCCGGTCGTGGCCGTCATGTCCGGCTTGCCCGTGGTGACGAAGGTGAAGGCGATGGCGGCGGAGGCGACCAGAATGGCCACGGCGACCCAGATCGCGTTGCTGTAGCCGTTGACCATGCCCTGGAGTTCCACCATCTGGGCGGCCTGCTTCGACGTGGCCGAGCCGATGTGGTCCGCGATGTAGGAGGTGGTCGCGGAGGCGGCGATCGTGTTCAGCAGGGCCGTGCCGATGGCCCCGCCGACCTGCTGGGAGGTGTTGACCATCGCGGAGGCCACCCCCGCGTCACGCGGTTCGACGCCGTAGGTCGCGAGGGACATCGCCGGCATGAACGCCGTACCCATGCCCAGGCCGAGCAGCAGCTGAGCGGGCAGGAGCAGACCGGCGTAGGAGGAGCCGACCTCCATCTGGGTCAGCAGGAGCATGCCGAGGCCGGCCACCAGGAAGCCCGGGGCCATCAGCAGACGCGGCGCGACCCGGGTCATGAGGCGGGTGCCGATCTGGGTCGAGCCGATGATCATGCCCGTGATCATGGGCAGGAAGGCGAAGCCGGTCTTGACCGGGGAGTACCCCTTCACGATCTGCAGGTAGTAGGTCAGGAAGAGGAACAGGCCGAACATCGCAATGATCGCGAGGCCCAGCGAGAGGTACACACCACCACGGTTGCGCTCGGTGATCACGCGCAGCGGCAGCAGCGGGGCCTTGACCTTGGACTCGACGAACACGAAGGCCGCGAGGAGCGCCGCCGAGGCGACGAACAGGGTGATCGTCATCGAGTCGCCCCAGCCGTCGGACTCGGCCCGCGTGAAGGCGTAGACCAGGGAGACCAGACCCAGGGTGGACAGGACCACGCCGGGGATGTCGAGCGGGGAGCGGTTACGGCTGCCCGCCGGCTCGCGGATGACGAAGTACGCGCCGGCCGCGGCGATCACCGCGAACGGGATGTTGACGAAGAACGTCCAGCGCCAGTCCAGGTACTCGGTCAGGAAGCCGCCGAGGATCAGGCCCACGGCGCCGCCGCCACCGGCGATCGCGCCGTAGATGCCGAACGCCTTGGCGCGCTCCTTGGCGTCGGTGAACATCACGGCGAGGAGGGAGAGCGCGGCGGGCGCGAGCAGCGCGCCGAAGACGCCCTGGAGCGCGCGGGCACCCAGCATCATCGCCTCACCGGTGGCCGCGCCGCCCAGCGCGGAGGCGCCGGCGAAGCCGATCAGGCCGGTGACGAACGTGCGCTTGCGGCCCCAGAGGTCGGAGATACGGCCACCGAAGAGGAGCAGACCGCCGAAGGCCAGCGCGTAGGCGGTGATGACCCACTGGCGGTTACCGTCCGATATCCCGAGGTCCTGCTGGGCGGACGGGAGGGCGATGTTCACGATCGTCGCGTCGAGCACGACCATGAGCTGGGCCAGAGCGATGAAGACGAGCGCTTTCCAGCGGCTCGCGTGCGTGTCGCGGTGCGCGTCGTCCAGCGCCTCGGGGGCGCTGCGGACTGTTTCGGACATGGAGGTACCCACCTCGGGACTTCGTGACGGAAAGATCGGTATCGGTATCGGGTGCTGGAAAAGGGCGTCGAGGGCCGGCGGCCCGCCGGGCCGGCACCGGAACGGTTGTGTCGTCGGCGCCGTGAGACAGGGACGGCGGTGACACCGTGACCATGGACGGCGGTGACAGCGTGACCATGGACGGCGGTGATGGACGGCGGTGGCAACCGCGAACCGGGTGTGCCGGCGGCGGTCGGTCAGTCGTGCCGGTCAGTGGTGTCGCTCAGTCGTGCCGGTCAGTCGTGCCGCTCAGTCGTGCCGGTCAGTCGTGCCGCTCAGTGGTGCCGCTCAGTGGTTTCGGTCGGTCGCTCGGACCGGGTCAGGTCATGACGGGTTCGGCCTCCGTAGGTCCTCCACGGTCACCGGGGTGCCGGGCAGTACGGAGGCGGCCGGGGCGCGCAGGCCGTCCACGAACAGTTGCAGGTGGCGGTGGAGGAAGCGGTCGGCGCCCGCGCACTGGGTGCCGGCCGGGGGCCTGCTGAGCTGGCTGACGGCGATCATCAGGTCGCCCACGCCAACGTCGGCGCGGAGCTGACCGGCGTCCCGGGCCCGCTTCATGACCCCGGCGACCTGCTCCTCCAGCCGTTCGCGCGCCGCCTCCAGGTCCGGGTGGTGCTTGTCGAACGCGCTCTGGATCATCGGACAGAGCGCGCTGACCCGCTCGTCGGCGGAGGTGTGCACGAACCGCGAGAGCGCCTCGAACGCGTCACCGGTCTCGGCCAGCGCGGTCTCGGCCGCGAGGGCCGTACGGTCCATCACCGAGCAGACGACCTCACGGACCAGCGCGTCGCGGTCCGGGAAGTTGCGGTACAGCGTGGCGTTGCCGACGCCGGCCCGGCGGGCGACCTCGTCGAGCGGCACCTCGGGGCCGTACTCGACGAACATCTCCCGGGCTGCGGTGACGATCCGCTCCCGGTTGCGCAGGGCGTCGGCCCGCGGGCGGTTCACCTTGCGGCGCACGGTGGTGGCGGTCTCCACGGCGTACTCCTCGTCCGGATTCGGTGGCGTGTGTTCCGTGATGCGTGTGGGGGGCGCCCGGTGACTATCCGGGGATGGAGTCCCCGTTTCGCTCGGACACATGACCAAACGGGGAAACGATCCCCGGTTATTTCCCGCACCCGAAGTCTTCTTGCGTGAGCTGGGTCACACTCACTGGGTCACGGCAGCCGGGTCGCATCGGCTGGTTCTCCTCACAATCGAGCGGCATTCGAACGTAAACCCCACGTTCGGACCTTCCAGCGCGCGCCCACGCACCCCTCGACACAGGGTGATCGAGAGGGTGCAGTCTCATCACCGGACGGCTGCCGTGGAGCGAAGGGCGCGGGCATGGAGCAGCCGTTCCGCCGAGACGGGATACCCACGCGCCGGACGCCTCCGCGCCGGGTACGTCCGTCCCGGGCGCCGCACGCCGGGCGCACGCGCCGGGCACGCCCGCGCCGCGTCGTTGCGCTTGCCTCGGTCACCGCCCTCACGCTCGCGGTCAGCACGTCCGCCGGCACCGGGCATCTGATGGCGGAGGAGCGGACGACCGTCGCAGGGGCCACCGCCGTGACCCGAGGTACCCCCCTCGGCCCCTGCATGATCCGCGGCCCGCTCGGCACCCAGATGTCCGAGGGCATCCCGACCCCACCCGGCTACACCCGCTCCACCGGCGTGGTCCGCGCCCTCAACCTGATGATCGACTTCGCCGACGCACCCGGCGAGGGCAGCGCGATGGACCGCTTCGCGGAGTTCGCCCCCCAGACCCGGAAGTGGTTCAGGACCAGTTCGTACGGCCGTGTCGACTACCGCCCCGAGGCGCCGCTCACGGAGTGGCTGCGGATGCCGAGGCCCTTCCACTCGTACGGCATAGAGCGCGGCGCGCCCTTCGAGCCCGGCTACCGCAAGCTGGTCCAGGACATGGTGCGGGCCGCCGATCCGCTCGTCGACTTCCGGACGTACGACCTGGTCAACGTCCTCGTCACCCCCAACGCGGGCCCCTCCGCCCTCGACACCGTCCTGTCGGTGACGTTCGCCGGGAACCGTGAGGCGCCGGTCGCGGACGGGGTCCCGGTCGCCAACGCGTCCTTCGTGTACAGCCGTCAGGACGACGGTTCGGGCTCGTACGACGAGACCGGCTACCGGGTCCTCCCCCACGAGAACGGCCATGTGTTCGGACTGCCCGACCTCTACACGCATGAGGGCGGCGGCGCGGTCGGGCACTGGGACATCATGAGCGAGGACTGGGGCGTCGACAACGATCTTCTCGGCTGGCACAAGTGGAAGCTCGGCTGGCTCGACAAGACCCAGGTGGGGTGCGCGGCTACCGTAGGCACGGCCGCGTACACACTGACCCCGCTCGCCACGCCCGGCGGCGTGAAGCTGGTCGTCGTCCCCCTGTCCTCCCGTACCGCGTACGCGGTCGAACTGCGCACCCGGGCCGGCAACGACGCGGCCGTGTGCCGGCCCGGGATACTCGTCTACAAGGTCGACGCCGCGGTCGACACCGGGAACGGGCCGATCAAGGTGTACGACTCCCGCCGCGACAGCGGGGGCTGCACGCGCAGCCCCAACGTCCACGCGGAACTCTCGGACGCGCCGCTGGTACCCGGCGAGTCCTTCGAGGATGTGCGCGCGAAGGTGGAGATCGCGGTGGCGGGGGCGGGGGCCGGGGGGAGCCACCGGGTGGTGGTGCGGCGGCGGTGAGTGGGGTTGATCAAGGGTGACCGTGGGGGTGGAGACGGAAGACACGAGCTACTGGGCGCCCGGCTGAGCGGCGCAGCCCGTCGGCATTAACGTGAACCCATGTTCCCGAACGTCACGAGCGCGGCCTCCGCCCCCGCGCCCGCTGAAGCCGTCGCACCCCTCATGCGGGGGATCACCGTGCTGCGCCGGCTCACCGAGGCGGACGGGACGCTCAGTCTGAGCGGACTGGAGAGGGCCACCGGGCTGGCGCGTTCCACGGTGGACCGGATCACGGCGACCCTGGCCCGCATGGGCTATGTACGGCTGGACGGCCGGGACGCGGTCCTCGCCCCCCGCCTGATGGAGCTGGGCAACGCCTACCTCGCCGCCATCCGCCTCCCCCGTCTCCTCGACGCCCACGCGGACGCCCTCGCCGACGAGCTGGACGAGTCGGTGTCGCTGGCGGTCGGCGACAGGGACGGCATCCGCTTCATCCACCAGGCCACCCGCCGCCGCGCGATGTCCCTCAGCTTCCGTATCGGCGACCTCCTCCCCGCCGAACGCACCGCGCCAGGCCCGCTGTTCGCCGCCGAGTGGGACAACGCCGACTGGGCACGGTGGCGGGCGCGGCGCGAGACCGATCCCGAAGGGCACGGCTTTCCGGCGGTGCCGCCGCGCGGTGGGGCGTACGACGACTTCGAGGCCCGTACGGCGCGCGCGGGCGCCCAAGGGTGGGCGCTGGACGACCAGTTGATCGAACCGGGGCTGGTGGCCGTGTCCGTACCGGTGCGGGACCCCCGTACCAGGCGGGTCGCGTGTGTGGCGAGCGTCGTCAGCCACACCAGTCGGCACACGGCGGAGTCGCTGCGGTCGGCGCTGCTGCCTCGGCTGAGGGCGGCCGTGACGGAGATGGAGCGGGAGTTGCGGGCCCTGGGGGGAGGGAGGGAACGGGGGGCGGCGCAAGGACAGCAGAGGCGGCAGGGGGTGCGGGGAGTGCCGGAGGTGCGGGGGGTGCGGGGGGTGCCGGGGGTGCCGGTGGAGACGCGTGCGGGCGCGGCCTCCTTGATGGGCGCGCCCGCCTTGATGGGCGGCGGCGCTGCGGGCGGACTCCCGGTGCGTTCCGGGCTCGCCGACTGGACGGGGGCGTCCAAGCAGGAGCTGGGCCGGGAGTTCGTCGAGTCGCTCGCCCGGGGGCTCACGGTCATCACCTCCTTCGGGGAGGGGCGGGCCGAGCTGACCCTCACCGACGTCGCCCAGGCCACCGGGCTCGCGCGGGCGACGGCCCGGCGCGCGCTGATCACGCTCGAACACCTCGGGTACGTCGAGTCGTACGACCGGGTGTTCCGTCTCACGCCCCGGGTGCTGGGCCTGGGCTTTCCACCACTGTCGATGCTGCCGCTCTCCCGGATCGCCGCCCCCCACCTGGCCGAACTCTCCGCCCGCGTCCATGACTCCGCGTCGCTCGCGGTCCTCACCGGCGGCGGGGACGAGGTGCAGTACACCGCCCGGGTCGCCACCAGCCGCATCATGAGCGTCAACATCACCCTCGGCACCCGGCTGCCGGCGTACGCGACCTCCCTGGGCCGCGTCATGCTCGCCGACCTGCTCCCAGAGGTCTCCCTCCCCGAACACCTCGACCGACTGACCCCGCACACGGTCACCGACCGCCGTGAACTGCTGGCCGTCCTGGAACGCGTCCGTGCCGACGGTCACGCCCTCGTCGACGGCGAGTTGGAGGAGGGGCTTCGTTCGATCGCCGTTCCGGTACGGGATCGGGGCGGGCGGGTGGTCGCCGCGGTGAACGTGGCGATGCACAGCAGCCGACGGTCCGTGGAGGAGTGCGTGACGGAGGTGCTGCCGGAGCTGCGGGCCGCGGTGGGCCGGATCGAGGAGGAGCTGAGGGTGGCGGGGAGGTTCCGGAGGGTCGCCGAGGTGTGATCCGGAGGTCTCTCCCCACGGCTCTCGGAGAGGCCCCTCGGAGAGATCCCTCGGACAGCTCGCCATCGTCGCGGACGTCATCGGCATGGCCACCGGCGAGGCCGCCTGGCTCAACGTCATCGCCCGCAGCATCCAGGACGAGCGGACCGTGGCCGAGTGGCTGCGGCCGAGCGGCTGTGCCCGACCGCCGAGCAGCCCGCCCACGAGTACCCGCTGCTGTGCGAGAACTACGCCGAACCCGTGGGGTGGACCCCCAGGCGGCCCGGGTGGAGCAATTCCGATACGGACGCGACCGGGTGCCGGACGGGTGGGAGACACGGCTCACCCGTTGACCCCGGTGTACCGGCTCAGGCTCCAGTTCCACAGCAGTCGCGACAGTACGAACGCCACGAGGCCGATGAACGGTGAGGCCACCGCGAGTGCCTCCGGTACGCCCATCGCGTCGCCGTGCCCGGTAAGTACGCCGGCCGGGAAGTAGGCGATGAAGGCGAGTGGTACGACGAAGGTGAACGCGGCGGACGCGGCCTTCGGCAGGATGCTGAGCGGATAGCTGCCGAAGGTGCCCATCAGTTCCTCCAGCCACTGGCTCCAGTACGAGGTGGCCGGGAAGTGGAACGCGGCGGCGGCCAGGGCCGTGAAGAGCGCGGCCTCGACCAGCATCCCGCCGAGCACGCCCGCCACCACGTACGCGATCCGGCCCGCCGTCCAGTCGAGGGAACTGCGCTGGAGTGCGGCGACGAACAGACCGACGGCCACGACCAGGTCACCGATGGCGTTGACCGGGAAGAAGGCGAGCTGGATCTGCCGGTAGACCGGAAGCGGGCGAATCAGGCAGGGATCGACGACCCCCTCCTGGACGAGGAGGTTCATGTACTGGACCCGGCCGAGGAACAGCACGTACAGCCCGTGGGCCAGCATGCGCATGCTGGCGATCAGCAGCACGTCGGAGCTGGACCAGCCGCCGAGACCGGGGAAGCGGGTGAGCAGCACTGAGGCGAAGACGACGATCGAGACCTGCCAGACCGCCCCGATGGCGACACCCATCAGGAACTCGCCCCGGTACTCCAGCCGGGCCTTGAAGTTGAGCTTGGTGATCCGCCAGGCGACCCGCCAGGCGTGCCGGGCCCCGTGCGGCGGGCCGGACGGCGGCATGGGCGCGGATGAGGACACGGGCGGGGGCGCGGGCGCGGACGAGGGCATGGACGGCGGCACGGGCGCGGACGAGGGCGTGGGCGTGGACGAGGGCTGGGACGCGGTCTCCGTGGAGGGTCCGGTGTTCGGTGGGTTCGTCATGCTCATCCTCCCTGTGCCACGACGCGTCGGCCGGCCCGGTCCCAGAGCCTGCGGGTGAGCAGCGCGAGCAGCACGATCCACACCGCCTGGACCGCCATCTGCCCGAAGGCGTCGCCGACGCCGATCCGTCCGACGTAGATGGAGAGCGGTACGCCGAGGGTCGCCTGGAACGGCAGGAACGTGCTGAGGGTGATGAACCAGTCCGGGAAGTACCAGAGCGGCGCGTACACCCCCGAGAGCAGGTTCTGCGCGAAGACGAGGATCATCAGGGCCGCCTCGTTGCGCAAGGTCCAGAAGCACAGCAGGTCGACCAGCATCATCACGTAGTACAGGACCAGTTGGCCGAGCAGCATGCTCACCGCGAAGACCCCGGCCACCGCGACGGAGGAGGGCGGGGCGACGACCCCTACGGCAAGGCACAGCACGTATCCGGCGAGCACCCAGCCGAAGCCGTAGAGCTGGTCGCCGAGGGCACGCAGCGCGTAGTAGCGCTGGGGCTTCATCGGCCGCAGGTACCAGTAGACGATCGTGCCGAAGTGCAGATGCTGGATCACCGTGTCGCGGCCGGCGCGCCGGTCGAGGCCGCGGATGCGGTTCGCGAGCACGGCGAGTACGGCGTAGCCGACGGCCTGGGTCTCGTTCAGCCCGGCGCTGGAGTCGGTGTTCGCGTACAGCCCCCGCCAGAGGTAGACGACCAGGCAGACCTGGACGAAGAGCCGTATGGCGGTGGCGGTCATCCGGGGCGGGGCGAGCAGTTCGCCCCGAGGGGTGATCGAGGCGATGCGGCGGGCGCGGGAGAGAGCGGCGGCGAGCGTAGGCGGTGCGGTGGGGGTGGGGGGCTCGTTCTCGACGGTTCCCGGCGTTCGGGCGGGTGTCCCGGTCGTGGCGGGCATGTCTCAACCGCCCTGGGTGGAGGAGGTGACGGTCGTGGCCGCCGAATCCTGAGCCGGTACGTCGCTGCCGTCGCCCACCTGGCCCACCACTTGGCCCACCTCGCCCACCTGGCTCACGTCAGACACTTTGCTCACGTCGCTCACGTCCGTCAGACGTCTGGCTCACGTCGCTCACGTCGCTCACGTCGCTCATGTCGCTGAGGTAGGCGGCGCGCATGACGTCCTCCAGGTCGTTCTCCTCCAAGGCGAGGTCCGCGACCCGGAACCGTCCGATGATGACCTTCAGCGCCTCGTGCACGCCGGGCGCGTCGTCCCCGACCGGCCCGAACACCACACGCGGCCCTTCGCGCCGGAGCACACCGATCCCGGCGAAGCCGGGTAACCCGACCCCGGGCTGCTCACCACGCTCGATCTCCTCGATCTCCTCGATGTCGGCGGGGTCGGCGAGGGTGGCCCGGACCTGCCAGGTGCCGCCGAAGCGCCGACGGATCTCCTGGAGCGGCCCGTCGAGCACGATCCGGCCGTGATTGATCAGCACCACGCGCTCGGCGAGCCGTTCCACCTCGGTCATGTCGTGCGTGGTGAGCAGGACGGTACGGGCGCGCTCCTCGACCTGGTGCCGCAGGAACCGCCGTACCTGCTCCTTCACGACCACGTCCATGCCGATGGTGGGTTCGTCGAGGAAGACGACGGGCGGGTCGTGCAGCAGCGAGGCGGCGAGATCACAGCGGACCCGCTGTCCGAGCGACAGGTGCCGGACCCGGGTGTCCCAGAACTCGGAGAGTTCGAGCAGCCCGTCGAACTCCTCGACACGATCCCTGAATTGCGCCTCAGGCACGCCGTAGATGTCCCGCAGGATCTCGAAGGATTCCCGCGCGGGCAGATCCCACCACAACTGCGTCCGCTGCCCGAACACGGCCCCGATGTTGTGGGCGTTGCGCTCCCGGTCCCGGTGCGGGACGACTCCGGCGACGAGGGCCTCGCCGGAGGTGGGCGTCAGAATGCCGGTGAGCATCTTGATCGTGGTGGACTTCCCGGCCCCGTTGGGACCAAGCAGCGCGAGCAACTCCCCTTCCCCCACGCTGAATTCGACGTCCTGCACCGCGACCTTGTCGACACGCCGCGGACTGACGAGCGACCTGAGCGCCCCGGCGAGACCGGGCCGCCGTACGGTCGTCTGGAACACCTTGGACAACCCGCGCGCCTCGATCACCGCGGACAACGGCATCACATCCCTCAGCCAGAATCGTTCGGAGCACACTCAGATCGTTCGCGTCCGTTCGAAATGCCGAACACCGTCCGGCACAACGGCGGCATGCTAGGCCCGCGCACCAGAGGAGAGAAACGGATTTGTTGGCCGTCATCGTCACCGAGAGCCTCAAGGACCCCGCCCTCCTGCGGAAGATCCCTGGCAGAGAACTCAAGCGCTACATGCTGCCGCTCAACGACGGCCCCGTAGAGATCACCGAACTCGACATACCCAGACCGGCCGCGCACGACGCCTGCCTCCAACTGGCCGCGGCACTCCGCCCCGAGGGCTACTACGCCCAACTCCAGGACGCCCACATCATGTACGTCGTCTTCCCCCACACGATCTCGGTCGTACGCCGCGCCGACCCCACCTCCGAGGCCGCCGCCCAGCGCGTCGGCACCCTCTTCTCCATCCCCCTCGCCCAGATGGACTTCCTACGTATGTTCACCACCCCTTACCCGAACGCCCCAACCCCGACCCGCTGACCCCCCACCCACCCGCTACACTGACCGGCCACCTTGACTCCACGCCTTCGTGGGGCTTGTAGAAAACTCCGTCGCCGCAGGTCAGCGGGTGGCCAGGAGATCGCTCCGGAACGCACACCCATCGATTCGGAAACGCTCAGCTGATCGCTGCAGGTCGGGGCGCTTTCTCGGATCATGCCGGTCGGTCTTCTGGAAGTGCCCCGTATGAGCAGTTCAGTTCTTCGCGCCGCTGGGCTGTCGCGGATTCCGGGCGGGATCGCCAGTCGTAGTAGCCGGATCTGGAGACGCCGAGTCGGCCGCACATGAACTCGACGCTGTATGCGTACTTCTCGGTGTCGAGCCTCATCTCGTCGATGACCTCGTACTTGCTTGCTACCGGGGATCCTTCGCGAAGTACGCCGCGCATTTTTTCAGGAAGGAGTTTTCCATCTCCAGTTCACGGTTGCGTCGTTCGAGCTCTTTCAGGCGGGCTCGCTCGTTCACCGTCAGTTCCGCATCGGGTGCCGGCTCGTGCTGCTTCTGGTACTTCTTCACCCAGCCGCGTAGCGTCTCCGAGTTCAGCTCAAGCTCCCGGGCGACTTCGGAGATCGTCTTGCTTGACCTCAAGGCGATCTGAACGGCTTCCTCGCGGAACTCCGGTGAGTACTTACTGGGTGGCGCCGCTTCTTCCTCGTTTCCTTGTTCAGGACAACCCTATTGGGTGCCTGTCCTGAACTTCGGGGCCTCTCGCCTACTGAAGCCATGCCCCCTGCGGACACGCGTTCAATAGGCATCGCAGAACAGCTCCAGGTCGGCCGCCTGTCATCGGCCTTGAGCGCGTACCCCTGCGCGCGCGTGCGTGCGGGTGCCCAGGCCGACACCCACACCTCGTGGACGCGGCGCAGCGGTGGTCCTGCCCGTCAAACCGCCGCGATGCCCTCCATGCCGGACTCGGCGAAGGCAGGCAGGCCCTCGGCCGTCGTGACCTTGGTGAGGGAGCCGTTCGCCTCGACGCGGAAGCCGTCGACAGTACCGGAGACGGCGTTCTGGACGTAGACGAACTTCTCGTCCTCCGTCACGGCAAGATCAATCACACCCTGCGAGTTGGCCGAGGGCGGGGTCGCGATGCCCACCTCGTTGGTCAGGGAGAGCCGGCCGTCCTTGTCCATGCGGTAGCCGGTGACGACGGAGTTCCCGGTGTTGCCGCCGTAGAAGTAGTTACCGGCGCGCTCCAGCCAGCACAGGGTCTCCTGGCCGTTGGCAAGCGGCTCCTGAACGACCTTCAGCTTTCCGTCGCGCCTCACCTTGTACGTGGTGACCGTGGACTTCTCGGCCTCGGCGACCAGCATCCGCTTGCCCGCCTTGTCGAAGCTGATGGCGAAGGGGACGCCTCCCGCCGATTTGTTGATGACCGGTTCGGCCACGGCCGGCAGGCCGTCCCGGCTCATGGGGAAGACTTCGACAGTGTTGTTGGACTTGGTGGTGACGACCAGGTTGCGGCCGTCCGGAGTGAACTCGACCTCGCCGGGTGAGCTGGAGAAGAGAGGGATCTCCTCGTTGTCCAGGCCCAGGGAACGATGTGACCCGGCCAGCGGCTTGAGCCCCCTGCCGGTGATCTTGAAGCCCTGGATGCTCCCCTCGCCGCCGGCGTTCATGACGTACGCGACGTTGCCGTACACCGCGATGCTGGCGGGGAACTCCCCACCGGAACCGACGACTTTCCGGTCTGTCAGCTTGCGCCCTTCGACGCGGAACGATGTCACCGTGTTGCTGCCCGCGTTGACCGCCAGCAGCATGCCTGACGTGTCGTCGTAGACGAGGGAGCCCTGGGAGGCGAGCGAGTCGGTGGGGGCATCGACCTGATCGCCGCCCTTGCCGCCGGTCGCGTAGGTCCCCGCAGGACTGAGCTTGCCGTCGTCACCCCGCGCGAACACGTGAATGGCGTTGCCGTCCAGCTCGTTGCCCTGGACGAAGACCGCGTGGTCGGCCCCGGCAGGGCTCTCGGAGTACTGACTGGCCGAGGCCAGGGACACGGCCACGGTGGCCGCCCCGGCGACGGCGAGGGCCCCGCCACCGATCATGATCCGCCTTGTCCTGGACTTCGCCCGGTGACCGCTGCGCGTCCCGGCAAGCCGGCCTGTGCGGTGATGACCACTACTCTGCATGTTCGTTCCCGTCCCTCTGGGGGCTGCGCCGTCTGTGCGCCCTTCATCCGCGACTGCGGACAGCAACAGCGTGGCCAAAGGGAACAGCGGGACGACGCGGAACGGCGGTCGCGTCAGACTCTCGTAAGGACGCCTCTCGAACTTTTTCGCCTTGCCAGTCCACCGGCATCGTCGAGGTCACCGACGCCTTCCCCCTCGAACCAGGTGTGTGCATTGATGAGGACGCGCCGGTCGTCACAGGAGAACTCGTCCGGCCCCCGCGTGTGGGAGATGTGCTGTCGCGCCGGTCGAGGCTTGGTTCACGGGAAGCAACCTGTGGCAGATGGCGTGGTCATGGATGCATGGTCGGGGTTTCCGCTTCGGGTGGTTGGTGTCGTGCCGGTGTCGGCTTGCGCCGCTTGGTGAGCCGGCCGGCCCTCCAGCGTCGCCGCAGCCAGTCGCCCGTCTCCCCGATCGCGACGAGGAACGCGGCCGAGGCGATGCACTGCGCGAGCGTGGCGGGCTGATCGAGCGCCTTGCCCACGAGCCAGAGGACGAGGGCGATCAGCGCCCACCAGACGGTGAGGGAAACCGCGAGGCGCCATACGCGCCGTCGGCTGATCACAGGGTGGCCTTCCCGACTCGGCGTGGCGCAAGAGCTGCGTACGTGCAGCCCACTGCGGCCACGATGGCCGCGGTGGCCGTAGACACCAGGGTGATCACGGGTGTTGCCTCGGCCAGGCGCGGGATCGTGTTGAGGGGCGCGGCGGCGTAGAGGGCGAGCAGGGCCAGGCCGCGCGGGCGCATGGGCGCGAGCCGGTGCCTCAGTCGGTGCGGTATCCGGCCGCTGACCAGGGCCAGGCCAGCCGGGAGCAAGGTGAGGGAGAAGAAGACGAGGCCGATCCAATGCCAGATCATGCGTGAGAGAACTCCTGTGGTGAGCGGCGCTGACGGAGGCACGGGGCAGCTTCCTCCACGACGGCCTCGGCGTCGGCGGTCGGCTGTGTCCAGTTGGGAAGCGTTGGGCACGGGTGGAGCGGGCCGACAGGCGTACGTCGACAGTGCGGGCATGGCCGCCAGGGCGATCCGGATGTGCCTGATAGGCGATCAATCACGGTCGGTCCTCGTCTCGGTGGACGAGGTGGGCGGTGAGCGCTCCGATGAGTAGGGCCCAGGCCACAGCTGCGGGTCCTGCCTGGTGCCAGCCGAGCAGGATGGTGGCCGCTGCTGTTGTCGCTCCGGCGGCTACAGCGCGACGGTCGGCGGCAAACGCCCACTGCTCACGGGCGGTTCCTCGGTGCCGGAGTTCGCCGAGTGCCGTTCTGACCAGCAGGGCGGCGATGATGATCGCGGGTGCCAGCAGCGAGGCGTCCGTGGCCATCAGCCGGACATCCCGTCAAGCACCCTGGTGACCTGTGCGCGGAATCGTGGGGCAGCGGCCATGACGGCACACCTCCGGGCAAACGGCGACGGGCACAAGGCCCCTTCACGCCGACCAGACTTCCCGGCACACCCACGTCCCTTGACGCGTTCTTTGCACTCTATCCGCTGTCGACGCCCCCGGGACAGCCCTGCAAGCAACGGTGTGGACCGTGGCCCCGCAGACGCGCTCATCCCTGGTCGGTCCACCCGGCGACCATGCGCAACAGCCCGCCAGCGCGCCGGAGCGATCATGACAAGTGACGCCGGTCTTGGGCACGGCCGCCTCGCAACCTGGCTGTCCAACTCGACGGTGCCGGGCCCGTATCCACCGCTGTGACGATCGTCTTGGTTCTGGGGGCTTGGTCTCAGGTGTCGACCGGAAAGGCCCTGCACAGGACGGACCGCTGCGCTCCGGCTGGTAACTACGGCCGCCTCTGGCCGATCCAGGGCCAGGAGCGGCTATGCGGCGGGTCCGTCAGTGGCTGGCTGACAGTTCGCCGCTGAGCTTGCCGTGGAGGTGGGCGCTGGGGCCGTTCAGGCCGGTGATCTCCACCCGCTTGCCGCGTTGGGCGTACTTCATCTCGATGGCGTCCAGGGCGGCGACGGAGGAAGCGTCCCAGACGTGGGCCGCGGACAGATCGATGACGACCTGGTCGGGGTCGGTGGCGTAGTTGAACTGGCCGACAAGATCGTCGGAAGAGGCGAAGAACAACTCGCCCGTCACCCGGTAGACGACCGTGCTGCCGTCCGGGTCGATGACGGCGGTGACCTCGGCGAGGTGCGCGACGCGCTTGGCGAAGACGACCATGGCGGTGACCGAGCCGACGACGACGCCGATGGCGAGGTTGTGGGTGGCGACCACGCACGCGACGGTGACCACCATGACGGTGATCTCTCCCGTGGGCATCCGCCGAAGCGTCTTCGGGGCGATGGAGTGCCAGTCGAACGTCGCGAACGACACCATGACCATGACGGCGACCAGGGCGGCCATGGGGATGTCGGAGACAACGGGGCCGAAGACGACGCACAGAACCATCAGGAACGCGCCGGCCAGGAACGTCGACAGGCGGGTGCGGGCGCCGGACACCTTCACGTTGATCATCGTCTGGCCGATCATGGCGCAGCCGCCCATGCCGCCGAAGAAGCCGGTGACGATGTTGGCGATGCCCTGCCCGATGGACTCGCGGGTTTTGGAGGAGCGGGTGTCGGTGATCTCGTCGACCAGCTTGGCCGTCATCAGCGACTCCATCAGGCCGACCAGCGCCATCGCGAAGGCGTACGGGACGATGGTGGTCAGGGTGTCGAGGGTGAAGGGCACGTCCGGCAGGCCGGGCACCGGCAGCGAGGAGGGCAGGTCACCCTTGCCGCCGACGGTCGGCACGGCGATCCCAGCCGCCACCGTGATGACGGTGAGGATCACGATCGACACCAGCGGGGCCGGGATGACGGTGGTGACCTTCGGGAAGAACACCATCAGTGCCAGCCCTGCCGCGAGCAGCGGGTACACCGGCCATGGCACGTCCGTCATCTCCGGGACCTGGGCCATGAAGATCAGGATGGCGAGGGAGTTGACGAAGCCGACCATCACGCTGCGGGGGATGAACCTCATCAGCTTCGCCACCCCGAGCGCGCCGAGGATCACCTGGAACACGCCCGCCAGGATGACGGCGGCGACGAGGTATCCCAGACCGTGCTCGCGGTTCAGCGGTGCGATCACGAGGGCGACGGCGCCGGTCGCGGCGGAGATCATGGCCCGGCGTCCGCCGACGACGGCGATGGTGACGGCCATGGTGAAGGAAGCGAACAGGCCGATCGCGGGGTCGACCCCGGCGATGATGGAGAAGGAGATCGCCTCGGGGATCAGCGCGAGCGCGACCACCAGGCCGGCCAGTACCTCGGTGCGCCAGACCTTCGGATCACGCAGCCAGTCGGGCTTGAGACCGCGCAGCCGCGCGGCGGGAGACAGGACGGAAGAAGACAAGGAAGCAGCTACCTGTCGTGCTCGGGCACGCCCTGAAGCAGGGCGGGGCGTGCGGAAGACGGCGCGGAAGGCCAGTCGGCATCCCGCGATCGGCCCGCTGACGGGCCGGAAGTCGAGGACAGAGCCGAGGGGCACGACCGGGTGCGCTCGGGACTCTGGTCAGGGGCGAAGGGTCACGGCGGACAGGCGGCGGCGCCGGGCACCACGGACTCGCGCACGCGTCTCTCCTGCAGATTCGAAGTTCTTCGCCGGAGGCGGCATCGGCCCCGACACTGCAACGGCCGGGCTGGAGACCCGCGCCGCAGGCAGAGGAAGGGCAGCACTCAGGCCCGTCCTCACCGACGAGTACTCTACCCTAACGTTAGAGTAGAGATCGGCGGCTGGTCGGACGCAGTGCCGTCGGCAACGAGAAGGGCCAGGTCGGGTACGTGGACGGCAAGCACATGCAGATCGGTGAGGTCGCCGCGCGGACCGAGCTGTCCCTGCGCACCATCCGGCACTACGAGGAGACCGGCCTCGTCGCCCCGTCGGCGCGCTCGCAGGGTGGCTTCCGCCTCTATACCGAGGCGGACGTCGCGCGCCTGATGGTCATCCGGCGCATGAAGCCGCTCGGCTTCACCCTCGACGAGATGCGCGCCCTGCTGGAAGCCACCGACCGCCTCGATTCCGGCGAGGACCTGTCGCCCGAGGAGCGCGAAGAACTATTGGGCCGGCTGCGCAACTTCGAGGAGGCCGCGCAGCAGCGCGTGGCCGACCTCCGCACGCAGCTGGTCCGTGCGGAAGAGTTCGCGGCCACGCTGCGCGAGCGCCTCCTGCAGACCGCCGGGCCGGCACCGACCCCATAGCCGATCGGAACCGAGCGTGGCGCGGCTTGATCACCCGCGAGGCGCAAGCGCCATCTCGGGTCGCGGCCCCGACCCTACGGAACTGTGGCCGAAGAGCTGGTCGAGATGGGCTCGCAGGACTGACATGGCCCGTTCTGCAGACCACTGACCGACCAGACCACCGTTACCCAGACCGTGGCCGAGTACCGGAAACCGGACCGCCTCTCATCCTCACCCGCGTCCAGCGCGCCGTCGCGCCGTCGCGCCGTCGCGCCGAGCTTGGAAAGCACATGGCGTGACCTGACCCGCGCGGGACGGCTTCGGTCCAGCCCTCCCCGGTCGAGTAGCAAAAGATGCTCAGTCCGATTCCTGGCGGGGTGGCCGCGGCCCAGCGCCAGGCGAGTTGCCGTCTCGCGACAAAGTCCTCGGCCACCACGGGTGTAGTGGCCCGAGGGCTCCGCGTGCGGCTACGGCCCGTCGCTGGGCGGGGAAGGCGTGACGTGTTGCGAGGAGACGGCCAGTTCGGCAAGGGGCACTCACGGCCTGCTCTGGGGACTGTCACGGCGGATCCGATACAGGCGATGCAGGCTGAGTACGAGCAGCGCACGCGCGATCATCGACCATGTAGGCGAAGCGCCCTGTCTGGTCAGGGCTAGCGCCTGCAACAGCAAAGAAGTCGAGGCCAGCACGGCGAGCCATCCCATCGCGATGTCGACCGCACCCCCTCGCCTGAACAGATCGAATGTAGTGGTGACCCCACTGGAGTGATCACCCAAGTACCGGCTGAGGAGCAGTCAGGCACCGTTCCGGCTTGTGCCCTCGCCACCCTCGGGGCCGGACACGGTGCGCTGGTAGATGTCGGGGATGCCGTCGGCGTCCTCGTCCCGGGTCTCGGCCTCCCACAGGCGGCGGTAGATCCCGTTGCGGCGTTTGATCAGCAGCGCCGCGGCGGCTGCGGCGATCAGTGAGCCGAGCAGGACGGCGGCCTTGATGTGCTCAACGTCTGCCGGGTCCGTGAAGGCGAGTTCACCGATCAGCAGGGCGACGGTGAAGCCGATCCCGGCCAGGACCGCCAGGGCGAACACGTCCGCCCACGCCAGGTCCGGGTTGAGACGGGCCCGGGTGAAGCGGGCCGCCAGATAGGTACCCGCGAAGATCCCCACCGT
Source organism: Streptomyces sp. NPDC012510 (assembly GCF_042955065.1). Classification (NCBI taxonomy): domain Bacteria; kingdom Bacillati; phylum Actinomycetota; class Actinomycetes; order Kitasatosporales; family Streptomycetaceae; genus Streptomyces; species Streptomyces sp. NPDC012510. The sequence goes on along the minus strand of NZ_JBIBEN010000005.1, from coordinate 234,654 downwards.
TTTGCCCACGACCAGGCCCAGTACCACTCCCAGCGGCTCCGGCCGGGTGAAGACCTCGCCCACGGCCTCGGTCGACACGCTCACCCCGGCGGCGAACAGCGCGAACAGCGGCACCGCCACACCGGCCGACACCGGCCGCAGCAGATGCTCGGTCCACTCCCCCGGCGAGGCGTCCTCGTCCTCGTCCCGGACGGTCCGCAGGATCAGACCCATGGCCACACCGGCGACCGTGGCGTGCACGCCGCCGTTGTACATCAGCGCCCAGATCACCAGGCCGAGCGGCACGTACCACCACCAGCCGCGCACCCGGAACCGCTGCAGCAGATAGAACACGGTTAGCCCGGCCACGGCCCCCGCAAGCGCGGGCAGGTTCAGGTCGCTGGTGAAGAAGACGGCGATCACCAGGATCGCGCCGAGATCGTCGACCACCGCCAGGGTCAGCAGGAAGGCCCGCAGGGCGGAGGGCAGGTGGGTGGAGAGGACCGCGAGGACGGCGAGGGCGAAAGCGATGTCGGTGGCCATCGGCACCGCCCAGCCCTGTGCGCTGCCGCCGCCGATCGTGGTGGTGGCCAGGTAGACGGCGGCGGGGACCACCATGCCGCACAGGGCGGCGACCACAGGTAGGGCGGCCGTGGCCGGGGTCCGCAGCTCGCCGACGACCAGTTCGCGTTTGAGCTCGATTCCGGCGACCAGGAAGAAGACGCTCAGCAACCCGTCCGAGGTCCAGTGCCCCACCGACAGGTCCAGGCCGAGCGCGGGAATTCCGAAGTGGAAGTCTCGGATGTCCTCGTAGGTGCCGCTCCACGGGGTGTTCGCCCAGACCAGCGCCACCACGGCCGCCGCCAGCAGCACCAGGCCGCCGACCGTCTCCGTCCGCAGGGCCCGGGCCACCCGTACCCGCTCCGGCCAGGGCAGGAGACCGAGGAATACAGAACGCTCACGCTGACCATCAGGCATCCGGGAGGACCTCCACAGCATCGGGTTTTGGGCACACGTGCCCCATCGACGCCGACCAGACTTCCCGGCACACCGCGCGTCACCTGACGCGTTCTTTACACACTATCCGCCGCTTCCGCAGGTATGCCCCATGAGCACTCCCGCGGATGGCAACCCGCTGTGACTGTCGTCATGGCGACGTCCGGACGACAAACCCGCACGTACGCGGGCGAGGCCACGTCCTCGTTGTTACGGACCTCAACCGGGCTTCGTCGGCCAGTCCAGCAGACGGGCGCCGATCACCGCGGTCTGCAGGGTGTAGCGGTGGACGGGGTCGGAGGGGTCCGCGCCGGTGAGCTGGTGGATGCGTTCCAGGCGGTAGGTGAAGGCGCGCACGCTCAGCGAGAGCCGCCGCGCCGCCTCCGCGGACACGCAGCCGGAGTCGAAGTAGACGGTGAGGGTTTCCAGGAGCGGCTGGGCGCCGCCGCGGGCGCCGCGCAGCGGGCCGAGAGCATTCTCGACCAGGTCGGCCATCGCCTGCCGGTCGCGGGTGAGGACCGGGTAGACGAGGAGGTCGGCTGCGTGCAACACAGGTTCGTCGAGTTCGAGGCGCTCGCCCAGGTCAAGGGCGTTGAGGGCCTCCTCGTAGGACTGGACGACGCCCGCCGCCCCGGGTTGCGGACGGCCGATCCCCACCTGGCCGCCGCCGGTGGCCGCGAACGCCTGCTTGGCGAAGTGGGCGAGCACCTCGCTCTGGTCGCCCGGGGCGATGCACACCAGCCGGCCGTCCTTCGTGGTGAGCAGGATGCTGCGGTCGCCGAACCGGCCGATCAGCGCACGCTCCACCTCCCGCAGAACCACGTCCCCCTCTTCGTACGCGACCGGGCCACGTGCCACGGCGACCGCGTGCTCGTACGAGAGGCGCAGCCCGTAGCGTTCCGCGCGCTGGGCCAGTCGGCCCAGGTCGCTGCGGCCGTACAGCAGGTCGTCGATGAACTCGCGGCGAGCGGCTTCCTCCTGGCGCACGGCGAGCCGCTGCGCCCGCTCATAGCCCTCGGCGAACGCGTCGACGGCCTGGGCCGCGGCGCCCAGCACGTCGTCCACGGAAACGTCGTCCCCGGTCGGCCAGTGCGCCCGGGTGGCGGCCATGTGGGCGCCGACCATGACGCGCAGGCCCAGGCCGGCCTCCGCGGCCTGCTCGCCCAGCGCCCGGCGCGAATCGAGTTCACCGCGGGTCAGTCGGCGCCCGGTCTCCGAGGCGTTCGCAAGGATGCGGGCGTACCCCTCCAGGTACTCCTCGTACTCCTCGGACGCGTCCCGCCCCGCCATGTGCGTCCCCCCGAAGTTGATGCGTTGTTGACGTCTTTCTAGCGCATGGCCGCGGGAATGGACCCGCACAAGCCGGGTCGTTGCCTGTCTCCGGCAGTTTTGAGAGGCGCTGACATGCCGACTGCGGGCAAGGTGTCACCGCCGCCGAGGGCCGAGACCGGTCAGCGCATGGAAGCGCGCCGCGATGGGCACACTGGCCAGCCTGCATCACGGAAGCCCGTTATGTCCCCACCTGATGGGCTGGTTCCGGCGGACCTGGCGCCGCCTGCTGCACACCTGCTGACGTCTTCGCTCAGCACGCCCGGTCCCTCCCAGCCCCCGCCGAATCGCCTTTCGCTGCCCGGCCAACCGGAGACCTGGTCCCTCGCCACGGTCTGCGGCCACGGCGTAGACGGATTCCTGACAGCACCCGGCATTCGGACCGCGGTGAACACTGCCGGGCCCTGGCAGTGCGACCGCCCTGGCTGTGCGCGCAGGATGAGTGTGGGGAGCTTAGGCAGTGGTCCCCGGTGCCGGCACCGTCCTGGCGCGAGCTGCACCGGGGCCAAGGCCGCCTCCCCACGCGGCAGGCTGGAAGCGAGCCGCCGGTACTCGCGAAGGGGTGTCGGCCGATGGCAAGGGCACCGTGTGCCAGGGTTCGATGCTGGCGGTGGCGGCGAAATCCGCTCCGCCGGCGCAGCGATGTCGTCGAAGCCTGGGTCATCCTCGCTGGATGGCTGCTGGCCCTGGTGGGCGGCCTGCTCGCGGGGCTCGCGGCGGCGGATGCGATCGAGCGGTCCGCCGACCGGCAGCGGGCGGAGCGCCGCACGGTGTCGGCCGTACTTGTCGAGGACGCCAAGGGCAAGGTTCCCGCCAGGACAGCGGGCGACCCCCGGGTGTGGGCGACGGTCCGCTGGACGGCCCCGGACGGCTCGATACGCACAGGCGAGGCCAGGGTGTCAGCCACGAGCCCCGCCGGCAACCGGGTCACGGTCTGGATCGACCAAAGCGGTCACCTCACCGCCGAGCCCCTGACCGACGGGCAGGCACGCTCCCATGCGGCCGCTGGAGGGGTGCTGGTCGCGACAGGTGTGGGCGGCATCGCCCTGGCCGCTGTCTCCGTCGCACGCTTCCACTTGAGTCAGCGGCGTATGGAGCAGTGGGCCGTGGAGTGGGAGCGGATCGACACGCGGTGGGGCAGGAAATCCGGCTGACCGGATCGGTTGATCAGCCAGACAGAGCAGCCTGACGAGGCCCGCCCGGCCAACCGGTCGGCCAGGATCACCACGGCTGCCGGCTGATGCCCCCAGCATGATCGACTGTCTGTGCTCGCACTGCCCGCCGGTAGAACCACTCGCCCAGGTGTGACCCGGCTACGAGCCCTCCCGCAAATACGAGAAACCCTCCCTGCGCGACGGACGCGAGAAAACTGGCGTCCTCGGCAGCCAGGTCGCTCCACCGCAGCAGCGGACCGGTCAGCCCGCCGAGCCACATCACCAGCAGTGCGACGCCCCGGACGCGGATGGCCCACGGGCTCGTACGGCTGCGGACTCGTTTCGGCGCCCACCCCCGCAGCGAGGCAATGGCCACAGGCAGCGCGAAGGCCGACCAGCCGATCAGCCAGAGCCACAGAAACACCGTCGTACCTCCGTAGACAAACCGCCCGAGCGGCCGAAAGCCTGCGCTCTCGCCGCCCCTGCGCGATGCCAGACAGCGAAAGCGCCTTCACGGACGAGCCCGGGCGGTTCCGGCACCGCCCGGGCTTACTCCTCTGACCGATGTGGACGTCAGCCGGTGATCTCGACCTTCCCGTTGACCTCGGTGGACGCCGTCGGCGCCGGCGGCGCACCGCCGACCCGGCCGGTAATGCCCTTCAGCAGCTCGGCGAGGTCGACACCGGTGGTGGAGCCGAGCAGTTCCATGCCCTGGGCCACGTTGTCGGCGACCGTGCGCGAGAGCTGGCTGGCGCCGTCGGTGGAGATCACCGTCATCTTGCCGATCGCGCTGAGCGGCTCGGACGCCTTGGCGACGACCTGCGGCAGCACCTCCACCAGCATCTGCAGCACGGCGGCGTCGCCGTACTGGGCGAAGGCGTCAGCCTTCTTGCGCATTGCCTCGGCTTCGGCGGAGCCCTTCGCGCCGATCGCGGCGGCCTCGGCCTCGCCCTCGATACGGACCGCGTCGGCGAGTGCGGCGCGGTGCGCCTTCTCGCCCTCACCGGTCAGCCGGGACCGCTGGGCGTCCGCCTCGGCCTCCTTGACCAGGGCGATACGGCGGGCCTCGGCCTCCTGCTCGGCCTGGTAGCGGGCGGCGTCGGCGGGCTTGCGGACCTTGGTGTCCAGCTCACGGTCGGTCAGCGCGGCCTGCCGCTCGGCCACCTTCTCCTGCTCGGCCAGGACCTCCTGCTGACGGGCGGCCTCGGCGAGCGGTCCGGCTGCGGCGGCGCGGGCGGCTGCCTCGTCGGTCTCGGCCTTGATCTCCGCGGTCTTGAGGGCGAAGGTCCGCTGGGCGATGGCTATTTCCTCTTCGGCCTTCAGCCGGGCCTGCTCGGCGGCGCGTCGGGCCACGGCCTCGGCGATGTCGGCCTCCTGCTTGGCACGCGCGGCCTCCGGACGGCCCAGGTCCTCGAGATAGGAGCCCTCGGTGGTGATGTCCTGGATCTGGAAGGCGTCCAGCACCAGCCCCTGCCCGGAGAGGCTGGCCTCCGCCTCCTCGGCGACCTGCCCGGCGAACGCGGCCCGGTCACGGATGATGTCCTCCACCGACATCCGCCCCACGATGGAACGCAGCGCACCGGACAGCACCTCCTGCGTGAAGCCGACGATGCCGTCCTGCTGCATCAGGAACCGCTGTGCGGCGGCCCGGATCGAGTCCTCGGTACCGCCGACCTTGACGATGGCGACCCCTTCGAGATTCGCCTTCACACCCCTCAGCGTGACCGCGCCGCGCACCGAGATCGGGATGTGCCGGCTGGACAGGTCGAGGGCGAACTTCTGCTGCACGAACGGCACGACGAACACGCCGCCGCCGACCACGACCTTCTGCCCGCTGTTGTCGGTGAACACCCGCCCGGTCTCCGGGTCGGTGGCCTGCTTGCCACGCCGCCCAGTGACGATGAACGCCTCGCTCGGCCCGGCCACCTTGTAACGGGTGACCACGACGAGGCCGAGCAGCACAAGGAGTACGACGACTCCTATCACGGCGATGACTACTGGACTCATGATGTCTTTCCCCTCAGCCCTCCCAGGGGACGGCAGATCGATACGAGTTCATGTGGATGAAAGGGCGGCGCCGATGCAGCGGCGCCCGATGTGCGGAGCGGCGCGGCAGATCAGCGTTCGACCGGGCGTACGGAGACCGCTGTCTGCGACAGCGTCTCCTCCACCCAGATCTCGGCGCCTCGCGGCACCGGACTCGGACTCTTCGCCGCGAGCTTCACCGGTTGCCCGGCCCGGTGGACCAGCACCTCGCCGTAGCCGTCGGCCGGAATGGCCGTCACCACGGAGCCCGCGGCGCCGATCAGGTCGTCGCCGCGCGGGGCGGCGCCGGACCTGTCGTTCAACAACGCGCGGCTGAGGCGATAGGAGAGCCAGCCCGTGGCGGCTCCGGCGGGCACTCCGACCGCGGTGGCGCCGACCGCGCCAAGCCCGGTGGTGCCCATGACGATCGCACCGGAGAAGCCGAGCATGGACACGAACCCGGCGATGACCGGAAGCGACAGCCAGCCGTCGAAGAGACCATCGAGCGCGTCGACGCCGCCGAAGAGGCCCTCAAGGACACCGTCGAAGATGAGGGACAGCAGGAGGACTACGACTCCTGCGATGCCGAGACCCAGAAACCAGGTCATCCGCCCTTCACCGCCTCTCGCCCACTGTCACCGCGCCGGTGGCGCAATACTCACACGTAGACGCGACGAAAACACTGCCTGGTTCCGGCAATCTTTACGCTCCCTTGATGCCGGTCTCCGCACAGCTCGGCCGGAGTGCGGCGGGCGCCGGGGGCGGCCGAGCTGGGAGCAGCTCTACGGTGTGGCGGGGTCGGCCGGTCGGGGGTGGCGGCCGAGGAGTTCGGCGAGCCCCTGCCGGGTGGTCGCCAGCACGACGCGGTCCTCGGCCGCAGGACGTATCCGGGGTGCAGCTCCCAGACCAGCCCGGGAGGCCGGTCGTCGCCGTCGGCTGGATGGGCCGACGCAAGGGTCGGGGCGGCGGTCGGCAGGGGAGGCGGCGTCCAGGGCCAGAACCCGCCAGGCACCGGGGCGGAAGGCTTCGGCGACCGTGCGGCCCTCCAGGTGCGGGTGTCCTGCGACGACGAGGGCGGCGAAGAGGAGCACCTTGCGCTCGACAGGGATGGCGCCAAGGATCTGGCGGCCCATCATCGCGCCGGCGAACGCGGGGGGCCGCGAGGCTGGAGACGCTGCGGCTGCGGGTGAGAGCGTGCGGGTGGGCGGCGCGCAGGGTGCGGTAGACGGCGGTGGCGAAGTCGTCGTCGTACAGCCGCAGTGCGACACGCAGGTCGGGCTTGACGGAGCGGGCATACAGGGCGGCTTCGAGGTTGGTGGTGTCGGAGGTGGTCAGGGCGAGCAGGGCGTGCGCGCGGTGGATCTTGGCGGATTCCAGGACGCCTTCCTCGGTGAGGTCCCCGATGACGGTGGGGACCCGCAGGCGGCGGGCCAGCGGGATGCCGCGCGCCTCGGGGTCCGACTCCACGCAGACGACGGGGATGTCGAGCTCCTACAGCCGGGCCAGCACGCGGGTACCGATCTTGCCGAGGCCGAGCAGCACGACGTGCCCGGACAGGCCACGCGGCGGGCGGCGCAGGGCAGAGGCGCCGCGGAAGGTGCCCAGCCCCTCCAGCACGGCAGCTGTCAGCACCGGCAACAGCAACAACCCGGCAAGTCCGGAGAGGAGTCGGATGATCTGACGGCCCAGCGGCTCGCCCAGCGCCGGGTCGTCGATGGCGAACAGGTCGAGCAGAGTGAGGTAAGTGGCGTGCACCAGGTCGTCGCCTGTGGTCAGCCAGGAGGCGACGGCGAGGCCGAGAACACAGGCGAGCAGACCGAACAGCGACCAGCGCAGCCGACGCGAGAACAACTGTCCGAGCGAGGCACCCCGGCCGGCCAGTCGGCCGGCGGGCAGTACCGGTCCGCTGCAGGAGACGGCTTCCAGCACCACCGTGCCGTGCCCGGTCGCCGCGGTCACCGCCTCCTCGTCGGGCAGGGGCCGGGGAGCTTCGGTCCCACTGTGGTCGGAACCCTCCGCCCCCGCAGGGTCGTTGGCAGTCGCCGACAGCAGAGCCAGAGTGCACAGACCGGGGTCGGCGGTCTCACCGTGACGCGGCGGAGCGCGTTCCAGCAGCAGCCCGTCCGCCTGAACCACCTTGCTGGTGCCCGCGACGGCGGTGGCAGCCAGTGCCGGAGCATCGGTGTCCGCGTCGGACAGGACGGTGGTGGAGGTGCCCAGAGCCACCGGGTCCAGCCCCGGCGAGGCGACCACGGCGGCCTGGTCCAGCAGTTCCTCCAGCTGCTGGCCGAGCTTGCGGTTGTAGAGCGGCATCCGGCACGGTGCCCGCGGCCCACGTCATCGCCGAGGACACCCGCCCGAAGAGCGCCGTGGCCCGTTCCCGGCCGGTGGGCGGCGTACCCGGAGCGACACCCCTGTAAGTGGGAGCGACGAGCGTGACCTGCTCGCGGTAGACCTCGCGCAGCTCGTAGGACAGCCGGTGAGCCAACCCGTCATCACCGCAGATGATCATGTGCCCGCTGCGAGGCTGCATCTGACGCGGGAGGGAAGACATGAAAGATCACTTTGCCGCAGTCCGGCAGCAGTTTCCATGCCTGCGTTCCAGCGAAAAAGGGATGTGGGAACAGCGCACTCACACGGATTGCTCCGCCGCCCGGCACACCGGACAGGTCAACTGACGGGCCGCCCGGTCATGCGTCACCTTGCCCGGGCTGGCGGGCCCGCGCAGCACCTTGCTCTCCGAACGTACGTGATCGGCACACACAGCCGCTCCGCACACACGGCACACAGCGACTCCAGCCACCGTACGGCCTTGCTGAGCACACTCGTAACAGTTCATGGCCAGAGCCCTTCGGCCGAAAGCCCGCCAATAACGCGTCCTCCGACTCCGCTTACCAGGTCTCCTCAAAGCCGCAGCCCAAACACCTCACCGAGCACCTCGGCCACCGCGGCGCACTGGATGCCTTACTTTTCGCGCCTCCAGTCAGGCGCGTCCTGCCCGCCGACCATCCACTTCGATTACCTGCCACACCGCTCACCCGACGGACTCGACGAACCGGAAGGGAACGCTCCTGTTCCGCGACTGCTTGCTCGTGGAAAACCTGGACGGCCGGGGCTGTGTCGACGCAGCCACCTGCGCCGACATCGCCCTACCGCTCTGGGGTCTCAGCTCCGTGCGCGGGCACCCGCAGCGCCGGCCAAGACGAAGAAAGTCGCGCAGGGACACAACATTCGCCCCACGAGCCGTGCCTACCATGACCGCAACATGACGCCACGGGATGTAGGGCCGGCATCGCTGCCTGCCCTTTGCCAGATCTGGTCATGGTCGGCTCCAAGGAACGTTTGAATCCGATGCCGACCAGAATCTCCGGCTCACTGCGGCGCAGTGTAGCCACCGGAGGCACTCCGCAGCCGCTCCAGGCCCTTCACTTCCTCGGGACGTCGCGGACCGGTGATCACCCAGGCAAGCGGCACGGAAGAAAGTACCGGACGAAGGTCAGCCCGCACGGGCGGCCTGCGGCCCGTGCGGGCGCGGTGGCTGTCAGCGCCTTCGGTGGTGGAGGCCGGGCTCCGGCTCCGCCATGTACTCGAGACAGTCGGGGTTGTGGCAGGGGGCCACGCCCCACACGGGGACAAACACCCCCAAGGTCTTGTGCCGTCTCTTGACGGTCATGTCCAGGGGCTGCCGACAGGCCGGGCACACCAGAGTCCCCTGAGGGCCGGTCTCATGCTCGGTTTTGCTCATCTTTTAACCATAGATTGCCTGGTCGTAGAAAGCAGTGCCACGTGCTCAGCCATCGTCCGCGCGACCGGCGGGCCCTTCGGGGCCGGCAGGCCGCTCCCCTTCCGCATACCGCGAAACGGCAGGCCCCGGGTCATCGGCGGCCGTGTCCGACCGCGGCGCCGCGTCCGCCTGAACGCCAGGGGCCGGATGGGGCGCGACGGGCCGTAGCAAACTGAGAACGACGGACCCGGCCAGCACAACGACGACGACCGCGAGGCTGATCAGCGAGGGGATTTCCGGGACGCTGGGGCTGATCGTCTTGTGAGCCGCTTGGAAGACCAGTTTGACGCCGATGAAGCCAAGGATTACCGCCAGACCCATGTTCAGGTAGTGGAAACGGTCGAGCAGTCCCGCGAGCAGGAAATACAAGGCGCGCAGGCCCAAAATGGCGAAGGCGTTGCTGGTATAGACGATGAAGAGGTCGTCACTGACGGCGAGAACCGCGGGCACGCTGTCGACCGCGAAGACCAAGTCGGCCGCCTCGATGGCGGCCACCACAGCGAGCAGCGGGGTGGCCACGCGCTTGCCGGCCTCCTTGACGGTGAACCTCATGCCCGCGTACTCGTCCCGAACCGGGATGACCTTGCGCAACAGCCGCAGCGTGAAGCTCTTGCCAGGGTCGAAGCCCTCCTCATCGCCCTTGAGGAGTTTGTAGGTGCTGTAGAAGAGCACCGCAGCGAAGGCGAACAGCACCGCGGTGAAGCGGCTGACCACGGCTACACCGAGGGTGAGGAAGATCCCGCGGAAGACCAGGGCGCCCATCACGCCGAAGAACAGGACACGGTGCTGGTAGGCGCGGGGCACGCGAAAGTAGGCGAAGATCACGGCGAAGACGAAGAGATTGTCGACTGACAGGCTCTTCTCCAACAGCCACGCGGTGGTGTACTCGGTGCCGGCCGTCGTACCGAGAACGAGGAAGACGAGCCCACCGAATACCAGAGCAAGGCCCACCCATAGTGCGCTCCAGGCGGCGGCCTCCTTGAAGCCGATGACGTGTGCGGCACGATGGGCCAGCAGATCCACCGCCAGCGACACCACTACCGTCGCGGCGAACACCACCCAAAGCCAGAGCGGGACCTCCAGCACGCCGGTCACCCTCTCCATGGCCTACACCGACGCAGGCCCTCCTACTTACTGAGTTTGTGGCATCTCACTGCAGAGGGCGACCCAGAGGCGGCGCCGTCCGCCCGGTCACCGAACCGGGGCACCTGGGTCCAGTGGATGCGCAGCGGCGCTCCCAGAGCATGTCCCATCCTTGCCGAGCTGCTCATCGCCGACCGCGCCCGGTGCCGCCCGCTCCGTCCGTTCCCTCTTGCCGCGGGGGCCGGGCAGTCCGCACCCGGTCGAGCCGGGCTACCACCGGCCCCGCCGTGACACCGTGCAGCACGACCGAAGCCAGTACGGTGAAGGTCACCACCGCCCACAGTTCCCGCTCCGGCACAGGAAAGTCGTGCTGTCCCAGCGCGTAGGCGAGGTAGTACAACGAACCGATGCCCCGAATGCCGTAGGCCGCGACCACCCAGCGCTCCTGCCCCCGCGGACGGCCCCCGAGCAGCCCTGCCCACCCGGACAGCGGCCGGATCACCACCAGCAGTACCAGCGCGGTGACGGCACCCTGCCAGGTCAGAGAGGCGAGGCCGCCCAGAGTGGTGAAGGCCCCGAGCAAAAACAGCACCGCTGCGGTCAACAGGCGCTCGATCTGCTCCACGAAGTCGTGCAGGACGTTGTGGAATCCGTGGGCGCGCTCGGCCGCCCGGATCGCGCACGCGGTGGTGAACACGGCGAGGAAGCCGTAGCCCCCTATCAGCTCGGTCACCCCGTACGACAGGAAGGTGGCGCCCAGCGCGACGAAGCCCTCGCGGTGTTCGGACAACCGCAGAACGGGCGATCGGGTCTGGAAGAACAGCCAGCCCAGCAGCCGGCCGACCAGCACCCCGCACAGCACCCCGACCGTGCACTTGAACGCGACGTCCTCCACTACCCACGCGCCGACCCAGTCGGCCGACCAGCCGCTGCCCGCGGCGGCGGCCAGCGCCACAGCCGCGTACGTCAGCGGGAAGGCGAGCCCGTCGTTGAGGCCCGCCTCACTGGTGAGGGCGAACCGCACCTCGTCCTCATCGTGGGGGTCCTCGGTGGGCTCCCCCACCCGCACCTCCGAGGCGAGCACCGGATCAGTCGGCGCCAGCACCGCGGCCAGCAGCAGCGCGGCGGCCGGCGGCCAGTCCAGCAGCCACCACGCCACGAGGGCAGTGGCCACGACAGTCAACGGCATCGTGACGCTCAGCAACCGCCAGGTCGTGGCCCAACGACGTCGGCCGACGGGGCGGTTGAGCGCCAGTCCTGCGCCCATCAGTGCGATGATCACACATATCTCGGTGACGTGCTCCGCCAGCAGCCGGTCGTCCACCGGATCGATCACAGGCAGCGGCAGGGGCAGCAGGTACACGCCGATGCCGGCCACCAGGAACACCAGCGGCAGCGACAATGGCCGTCCGGCCACCACCCGGGGCAGCACCGCCGCCAGCAGCGCTCCCACACCCACCCACGCGAACACCGCATCGGCGATCGTCACTACGTTGCGCCGCCCTTCCGCCATGTCACCGAACGAACCCGCGCGCATCGCACGGAACCGCGGTCGGCTTCGCTCCTGATCCCACGCCTGCAGGAGGCCGACGCGACACCGGCGCCGTCCCGCGTACCCGGCGCCGTCCCGCGTACCCAACTCGGCAGCACAGCGCTACGGAACGGATCACGCATACATAACGCCGCATTTCAGGCGCCCCGCTCCTGGGGCGCCGCCTCTCGCCGTCTGCCCCGGCGCCGACGTGGCCCGGCGATCACTGGCTCTCCGGCCTGCGGAGTCCGTGGCGCTGGACGATCCGGGAGATGTCCCGCGCGGTGATGATCCCGACCACGTGCGGGCCGTCGGTGACAAGGATGGGCAGGCCGCTGCTTGGGCGGAGCTTGTCGAGCACGTCCTGCAGAAGGTCGTCCGGCGCACAGGTCGTGCACCGCGGCAGCGGGACCGCCACGTCACGCGCGCGCAGTGTCTGCCGCTGCAGTGCGCCGATGCCCACGATCATGGTGACCATGGCATACGTCCTTGAGGCGTAAGGGAGTTGTAGCGTGAGGAAGAAGAGCCGGGGTGAGATCCGGCGGCGCTTCGGGTCAGGCGGCGCGGTCCCGCAGATGAAGCGCGGTGTCACGTGACGTCCCCCAGCAGGGGTCCTCGCTGTCGGCGTCTCGCCGTCCGATGACGTCGCCCCTGCGGGCCTCGCCCGGCACGGACGGCCCGGGTTCATCGGGGAAGAGGCGGTGCAACGGCCGTACGAGCACGCGTGCCACCCGCCAGGCGAGCAGCGGCGCGGCGATCAGTACGGCGATCCCGGTCAGTGCGCGCACCGGTCCCGAGAGGACGAGCGGTTCCAGGAGAACGGTCGCGCAGAGGCTGCCGAGCCAGGCGGCACCCGTCACCAGTGAGAACCCGACGGAGACCGGGACCCCGCCCAGTCCCCAGACTTCGGCGTCCGCATCGTCGTCGAAGCTGCCGGGGTGGGCCGCGCCCACCGCGACCAGCAGCCAGAAGCACACGACCACGGTCAGGGCGACGGTGAAGGGGAAAACCGGGTAAGTCGTGGCGGCCTCGAAGAACGTCCGCATGTCCGATCCCCCGATCGTCCCGATCCGTGACAGCCTCAGCGCACACTTCAGACCTTGGTGCCGGTCACCTGCCGGTGCCCGGCATCGAGGCCGATCGTGTGCTCCCCTCCGGACCAATCCTGCCGGGGGAACACTCAGAGCACATTGCTTGCTTCCGGCAATCTTTGCCCGGTCCTCCATGCCGGTTACCGCTAAGAGGACGTCAAGATGCTCACCAAGACCGCGAGCCGTCGCACATGAACCGTGAAGACCAAGGTTTCAGGCGCCTGAAAAGAAGGAGGGGCCTGCGCCCCCTCCGGGTCCTCCGGGCACAGGCCCCTCTCCGTGGCCCGTACGGAACCGCTCTCGCCCCACACCCGAACCCCGGCCCTCTTGCGGCGTACGACGAACATCGCGCCGGCACCGGCGGCGACGACGCGCCGTCGGTGATCCCGATCCCCACGCTTCCCTACGACGCAGGCGTCCTCCGCGGTCTTCTTCAAGAAGGCGTTCTCCAGCTCACGGTTGCGGGCTCAAGTTCCTTCAGCCTGACGCGTTCACTACCGAAAGATCCACACCGGCGGGCGACTCATGCTGCTTCTGGCGCTTCCTCACGCAGCCGCCGAGCGTCTCCGCATTCAACTCAAGCTCAGAACTCGAGTGGGCACTTATCGCGTAACCCCATTTCTGCCTCCGCGTTTCCTGTTCTGGGAATTCCTATTGGCCTCCCGTCCGGAAACGTCGGGGCACCCCAGGCTGCCGGACACAGCGGATCACCGCGGAGTATGCGCAGCCTCTCGATCACTGCCCAGCTCCTTCAGGATGCGACGAAGAACCATCACAGGAGAGGGCTACCACCACGAGCAAGGGGCAGCCAGTCATGCCAGGCCCCCAGGAGCAGCGCCGAGTACCCCCACAACCTGATGCAGGGGGCGGAACGGATTAACCCCCTCGCCCCCTGTCCCTTCATCGTCCGCCAACTCATCCACCGAGGCCATGGAATCGACAGGTCAGCGAACCAGCGCACCTTCGGTGCGCGCCGGGGGCGTGGTAAATCCCATGGCGCGCGCCGGAGGTGCTTCTGTCTGCCCTGTCATCGCGGGTGAACGCGACCCGCAGGCGCTCGCGGACCGGGCCAAACGCAAGCTCCGCAACAAGATCCCCGAACTCACCGAGGCCCTGACCGGCCGCTTCCGCGACCACCACGCCTTTCTCACCCGGCTGCACCTGGACCACTACGACCAGCTCACCGGCGCAATCGGGCAACTGGACGAGCGGATCACGGAGGCGATGGCCCCCTTTTCGAGGCGCCCTCGACCTGCTCGACACCATCCCCGGCATCAACCAGGCCGTCGCCGAAGTGATCATCGCGGAGACCGGCGGCGACATGGCCCGGTTCACCACCGCCAAACACCTGGCGTCCTGGGCCGGGGTCTGCCCAGGCCACCACGAGTCCGCCGGCCGCACCAAGAACACCAAAGTCCGGCCCGGCAACCCCTACCTCAAAGGAGCCCTCGGCCTGGCCGCCTTCGGGGCGGTGAGAACCAACAACACCTACCTGCAGGCCCGTTACAAGCGGCTGACCGCCCGCCGCGGCCCGCTCAGGGCCCTGGTCGCCATCGAGCACTCGCTCATCACCGCGATCTGGCACATGCTCACCGACAACGTCCCCTACGACGAGCTCGGCGGCACCTACTTCACCCAGCGCGACCCCGAACATGCCACCCGCCGAGCGATCACCGCACTCAACCAGCTCAGCTACACGTCACCCTCAACCCCTTGGAAGGCGCGGCCTGACCCACCACAGCCAGGACACCCAGCGACCGCCACGGCCACCGGGCACCCTTACGCGTCAGAGGCGCTGTCGCTTGGCTTCTTGCCCGTCTGCCCCCTATACCGACGCCTCTCCCTGGCAGGCATCCGCTACGCTGTCCCTGGTCGGTCGTTGATGCGCCGCGCTGTCTGCTCATGTAAGGCTGCGGAGCAGGTCGTACCGTGGCTGACCAGTGGGCTTGTACTCCTCGCTGAAGATCCACTTCCTGGATTTTCTCCAAGGTTTTCTACAAGCCCCCGCCTTCGTAGCTCAGGGGATAGAGCACCGCTCTCCTAAAGCGGGTGTCGCAGGTTCGAATCCTGCCGGGGGCACAGACTGCGTAGCAGGTCAGAGCACTGAGAGGCCTCTCGTTCATTCGAACGGGAGGCCCCTTTCATGATCGACTGCCACATAGATGCCACATCCCCACGGGATCTGCTCATCGCTCACCCGAACGAGGGACTGGACTACCTGCGGTTACCACGTAAAGTGGCGGTCGCGAGAGGGGCAGGCGTGCCTCCCCACACGCGCCTGAGACGCGCCTCTCGTAAGACCTGTGCGGGTTCCCGGTGGGGAGACCGGGCCGTGCAGGCGAGGGCCCCCCATCGGTTATGTCGATGGGGGGCCTTCTGGTGTCTAACGTAAACCGCCCCAAGAGCAGAAGCCCTCGGGGCGGGACGCCTTGACCGAGTCTTAGCGTCTAACGGCCGAATGCGCAGAGACGCGTACGCGCCAATCGGCCGCTTCAGTGCCACCCCCGCCGCGCTGGCCGGGCCGGGGTGGCTGTCTACAGATGCCCGACTTCAAGATCCTTAAATTTGCCTGTCCGGGCAAAGACATCGAACCATGATCGCTACAGCGTGTACGAGTGCCACTCGACCCGATGCCCGACTGGGTACATGCCCGCCGCCGGGAGATCGGGGAACGCCTCCGCGCCGCCCGCGAAGATGCGAACCTCACCCAGCTCCAGCTTGGTGAGCGCATCGGCCGCGACCACCGGACGATCCACCGCTGGGAGTACGCCTCCCGTATCCCGACGCTGGAGGACCTGCTGCTGATAGCCGACGCCCTCGACGTGCCGCTTGCTGAGCTGGTGCGGTGAGCCCGCCGCCGCGACGGGGGACGTCAGCGGCGGGCCCACCAGCCGCCCCCTACGGCAAGGGGCGGCGATCCTGCCGCCGGGAAGGTGCGGCGCCGGCGGCAGGAGCTTCTAAGACCAGCGGAGCGCGGGCCGGACGTACGGATACAGGTGCGCGCCGCGGTGTCCTACCGGGCCGGTGCAGTGCACGCCCTGGGTGGGGTGTGTCTTCCAGCAGTAGCCGTGCCCCAGCGGGCCGGGCTGGTAGTCCGGGCGGGGTGACGTGCTCTGGCTCACTGCGTCTCCTCGGTCAGGCCGTTGGGGTGCCCAGGGCAGGCGTAAACCTGGGTGCTGCGGTTGTGGGAGCCCCAGTAGCCGACCGCTATCCCCGCAGGCACCGCGCCGGCGCTTAGGGCGTGGCCGCACCAGATGCAGTCCTGTCCGCTGCGTTCCCGGCGTGTCAGGGTGAAGACGGTGGGGAGTGTGCGGTGGCTCATGTGGTGTGCTCCGCCAGTGGTGTGAGGCCGTGTTGGGTGCGGCAGTTCTGGCAGGCGTACAGCATGCCGTTCTCGCCGCCTGAGCCTTCTTCGGTGATGCGGACGAGGAGTGCGGTGTCGGACAGGCCGCGGTGCCAGTTGCAGTAGGCGATGGGGCGGGGCCCGGGTGGAGGGGTGCGGCTGTGCTCTCGTACGAGTTGCTTCAGGGTGGCGGCGGTTTGGCAGGCGGCGGGGGTTTCGACGCAGGTTTCGCACATGCCGACGTGAGCATGGTCGGCGGCTCGTATGCAGGTGGGGCAGCAGCGGGGGAACCAGTGCGTGGGGTGGCGGCGCTCGCCGAGGTCGACTGCGGTCTCGGCGGTGAGCGCGGTGTTGCACCAGCAGCAGTGGCCGCCGCGTACCTGGTCGGCGTTGAGGCGCGCCGGGTTCGGGAGGTCGAGGGTGTTGGCTCTGAGTTCCTCTCTCAGGCTGGTCATGGCGCTACTCCCCGCGTCAGTGATCGTTGCGCTACTGACGGTAGGGGCTGTTGGGTGGGGCAGGGGGTAGGGTTCCTACCCCCTTGCTAGGGGGTAGGGTTCCTACCCCTTAGATGATCATGCCGGTACGCCGAGATCCCGAGCCAACTCAAGCGCGTCCTGACGCACCATCCGCGGCCCCGACTTCACCAACTCCGGCAGCACACTCCGGGTGTGAAGGTTGAAGCGGATCGTCTCCAGCGACTCCCGCTTCGCCTTCCCCAACAGCGATACGGCCGCAGTGTTCTCGCCGAGCATGTTGTGCGCCCGCGCCGTCTCGATCAGGTGGTACGAGCGCCGCGTTGCCGAGGGAATCAGGTCAAGGTCCAGCGACTCCGCTACCTCCAGCGCCTTCCCGGGCTGCATCAGGTCGTTGTGCATGGTGATCGCGTAACCGTCGACGATGCCCCTGCCGAAGATCAGCCACGGGTGGGCGTAGTCGTCGCCGAGCTGACGCGCAGCAGCGTCGGCCTTGTCCCAGTACCGCCACGCGGACCCGGTCTGCCCGGTCTTCGCGTACGACAGGGCGACAGCCAAGTAGAGGACCCCGCGGCGGGCGATGTGCTCCGGGTCCTCCCGGTCACCGAGCAAAGCGGCAGCCTGCTCGGCGAGTTCGACGCGGGCCTCGGCGGCCTCTCCGGCGTCGCGGTGGACGTGGTTCATGTACCAGGCGGCCCCGGCGATGGCGCGTGGGCTGTCGGCGTCCTGCGCGGCGGTCATCGCCCGGTCGCCGGTGAGGACAACCAGGTCCGGGGCGGGCTGGAACGACAGGAACAACTGGGCGAGGTGGTAGGTCTCGGCCAGGGCGACGAGCGCCCGCCGGCGGTCCGCTCCTTCGAGGGTACGAACGGCGTGCTGGGCGTCGGAGAGCAGTGGCGGCAGGAGGTTCGCGATCCGGGACCGATGCCCCTCGACGCTCCGATGTACGGGGTGTTCGGTGTCGCCGTCGTGCCACATCTTCCAGGCGGCACGGACGCGGGCGGCGAGGACGTTGGCGGGCTCGGGTTCCCGGTCGGCGGGCCGGAGCTGGTAGGTGGTGAGGGCGCGTTTGACGACGGGCAGGTCGCCGTGGACGGCTTTGGTGTAGGTGGCGGCGGCGATGCGGTCGTCGCCGGTGAGCTCGGTGATGTCTTCGACGCCGAGGACGTGGGCGAGGCGGAGTAGTTTGGGGAGTCGGGGCATGCCGATGGAGCCGTTCTCGATTGATTTGACCCACTCGGTGGATTGGTCCATGAGGCCTGCGACGACGGCGCGGGTTTTCCCGGTGCGCTCGCGGGCGCGCTTCACGCGCTGGCCGAACGTGAGCGTATCGGTGTGCGGGTCGGGGGTAGCATCGGATGGCATGGTCTCGCCCCTTCTCTGTACAGCTTCGTCACTGTCAGGGTATGGGGCGAGGCCGTTTTCGTGGGCGGTCATGCGTGTTTGACCGGCCCGCTCGATAGGGTTGGGTCATGTCCCCCGATGTCGCTGGCCTTGGTTCTGTGCGCCCGTCTGCGGTGGTGAATGCGGAGATCCGGGCGCTCGTGCAGCGTGGCCTGCACCGTGAGGGGGCGCGGGCCCGGTACGCGGTGCTGGTGGAGGAGTGGACGCGGGCGGTGGCGGTGGAGCGGCGGCTGATCGACGTGGAAGAAGCGGCGTAGCTTCTTCGTGCTGTCACGAAAAGCCTGGTCAGCCAGGTTACGCAGACGAGTAACCTGACACGATGACGGCGCAAGTCAGCCCAACTTTGCGGAGATGCGCAAAGTTTCCCGACGCGCCTCTCGCCGCCACTCCCGTTTCTCCCGAGCCCGCCAGTGCTTGCGGGTCAGCGGCGTGTCCTCCACCGTCTGGCCGCGCCACACCCTGCGGCCAAGCATCCGAGCCACGGCCACCTCCTACGCGTACACGCGCCGCTGCGGATCCAGCGCGCCCTCCGCCTGCGGAGCCCCTTCGCCCGGCCCTGGATCCGGTGCCCCGTCCTTCCGGCACACCAACGCGTCCTCGTCGTACTCCGGCACCTGCAACGAGTACCCGTCCGGACACGACTGCCCATCCTCGCCATCCACCCCATCAGCCCCATCCGCGCCCGGTGCTCCCTGCGGCCCGGCCGGACCCGGCTCACCCTGCGGACCCGGCGGACCAGCAGGACCCGGCGCCCCCGACGGGCCCACCGCGCCCGGCTTACCGTCAGCCCCGTCGCTCCCGTCGCCTCCCGGCGAACCAGACGGGCCCGGACTCCCCACAGCCCCATCCGCGCCGTCCAAGCCGTCCCGGCCCGGAACACCCGGCGGACCCGTCACGCCCACACCCGGCTCGCCAGGCTCCCCCCTCAACCCCGGGGGCCCCGCCACCGGAGTCCCCCCAAGCTGCTGCACCTGCCTGGCCAGCGCGTCCCGGTCCTGCGCCAGCCCCTGCACCCACAACGCCAGCAGCACAAACCCCGCCAACACCAGCACAGCGAACACCGCAAACACCGCGTCCTCACGGCGGTGCCGCTGCGCCTGACTCGCATGCCCCGCCGTCACGTCCCCGCCCCCTGGCTCGTCAAGTACAGGGTCAGCAGCAGCATCAGCACCGGGGCGATCAACGCCGTGAACACCAACCGCCGGTCAGCCGCGCGCCGATCCGCGAGCTTCTGCTCCGCGTCCTGCTTCTCCTTCGCCTCCCGCTCGCGCGCATCCTCGATCGCCTTGATCCGCTCCGCTGCGAGGCGCTCCCGCTCCAATGCCGCCTGCTGCTCCAGCTGGTAACGCTCCATGGAGACCTTCCCGTCGAGCCGCCCGGCGACGTCGCGGAAGTCCTCCTTGAGGTCCTGGTGCACGGCCTCAAGGCGGCGTACGACCTCGCCGAGAGTCGGCTCATCCGGCACGTGCTACTCCGATCAGACGCTCTGCGGCGGGGCAGGCCGCACCGGGCTGGACTGCTCGATCGGCAGCGCCGACACCGGCGCCGTTACCTCCCGATGCAGCACCAGCGCCACCGCGCCCTCCACCAACGCCATCCACATCGCCTGCTGCTCCGCCGACATCTCCAGCCCGAACGCGAGGAACAGAGCCAGCGCGCCCTGCGCGAGGTTCACGATCGCCGCGCCGGCCGCGCCGGTCCTGAGGACGAGCGCGGCGATGACCGCGACGACGAGGGAGAGGACGGCCATGATGGCGCCCTGCTGCTCGCTGGTGACGTCCAGGCCGTACGCCGAGCTGAGCTTGAGGGCGACGGCGATGAACGCCAGGATGTACACCGGCTCGCGACCGAATACCTTCATGGTCAGGCTCCCTTCTCAAGGGCGGCGAGGCGCGCGCCCTGGTCCTTCACGGTTTTCTCCAGCACCGTGAGCCGCTCCTCGACCGTCGGCGGCTTCGGTTCGGTCGGCGGCTTGGTCTCCCACGCCTTCTCCTTGGCCATCCCCAGGACTCGCACCATGGGGAAGTTCCCCGGGTCGCCGTGGTCGTTCTCTGGGACGTGCTGGTGGCCGAGCCAGCCGTAGTAGTCCATCCACTGGGCCCCGGACAGGCGGACACCGTTGGCCCCGTATGAGCCGGGGTATGCCTTCCACGTCACTGTCGATGCGAGCTTCACGCCGTGCTCGTCCGACAGCCAGCGCACCAGGCGGGCGAACTCCAGCAGCGCCCAGTCGGGGGCTTCCGGCCAGAAGATGAACGAACGGCCTTCCGCCTGCCACTTCGCGCGGGTCTTCGGGTCGCACGTGCCGACGAGCTCCACCTGCACGCAGTTCAGGGTGTTCGTCTGCACCCCGCCCGTCTTGTTCACCAGCGCCCTCGCGGAGCGGTCCACGTCGAAGTGCTGGAACACCGCCACCGACTTGGCAGCGAGGGATGGTACGAGCGTGAACGTCGGCGCCGACGCCCCCGCCCCGTACGACGGCAGTGTGGTGCCCTCTGTGGTGTGGACGACGCCCGTGTTGGCGTCCATCTGGTCGCCGAGGTAGCGGCTCTGATACCAGGCCGCCAGCGACGCTCTGGGGTACTTCTGGATGGCCATGGTCAGGCCCCCTCTTGTGTGGGGTGGATCGCGAGCTTGAACTCGGCGAGATAGATCCGCTCCGCGCGGGCACTGTTGTGGCCGACCTTGAACGCGATCGGCGTGCCCGGATGCACGAACATCTGGTGCTGCTTCGTGAAGCACTGCACGCCCGACGTACGCACCCGATGATCCGTAGCCGTCGTGTCCGAGCCCGTGCTCAAGCCGAGCGGATCCCGCTCGAACCGGTCATGCAGTTCCGTGTACGAGCCGTGCTCCCAGTACACAATCCCCGTCAGCACACCCCACCCCGACACCGACGGCCAGATCAGCCCAGCCCGGTCGTCCGTCCGCCAGTTGGTGATCTGGTACTCGTCGGGCTGGATCATCTGGTGCATGCCGTGCGCGTCGTACGACTCGCCCGTACCGAACGGGAAACGGACGACGTGATACCCGCCGACCGGGATGGTCTGCGGCTCGCCGCTGATCAGCGAGCACACGTGGACGGTCACGACGGCACCGCCACCCAATTCGCGTTGTAGGCGGCGTTCCCGCCGTGCCACAGCAGATTCCGGGAGCTGTCCCGCACCAGCCAGCCGTTCAACCGGATCCGTTTACGGGTGCCTTCCCCGTCCCGCAGGACGAGAAGCTGACCGTCGTCGCTGATCACGGTGTAGGAGCCGTCCAGCCATTCGGCCAGCGCGGCGCCGTTGGTGCCGTCGTATTGCGCCGACTCTAGGCGCGCCGTCACGGTAGGCATGTGTCTCCTTAGGCGATTCTCGTGAAGGTGAGGAAGCTGTCGGTGTAGAGCACCGTGGCGGTCGCGTTGGATGTGTTCTGGGCCCATTGGAGAGCGATGTTCCCGGCGGTCGATGCCATGCGGAACAGGCCGCCCATTGGGGTCATGTGCTGGGAGTCGGACGTGCCGTAGCCGGTGCGTCCGTTGGAGACGTCGTTGGTTTCGGTGCGGATCGAGTAGCCGGTCGTCCCTGTGGTGGCGGTTGTGGAGCCGGGCATGTTCCATGCCCACTCGCCGAGGCAGCCGGACGGCACCGAGAATTGGATCTTTATGTCGGGGGTGGGGTCCGCGAAGTACTTGACCCAACCCACCATGGTGTAGACCGCGCCTGCTTCGGCCGCGAACACCAGGTGCGGAT
This sequence comes from Streptomyces sp. NPDC012510, assembly GCF_042955065.1. NCBI lineage: Bacteria > Bacillati > Actinomycetota > Actinomycetes > Kitasatosporales > Streptomycetaceae > Streptomyces > Streptomyces sp. NPDC012510. The sequence goes on along the minus strand of NZ_JBIBEN010000005.1, from coordinate 212,728 downwards.
CATCGGCGTACGTTGTCGTCGCTGAGCGCTCGGTATCGGCGGTCTTACGGACGGTCTGCGGCAGCATCGACCGCAGCAACGCCGCTGTCGCCCGCTGCCCGGCGGCCGGTACCGGGTAGGCCTCTGCTGCCATCACGTCTCCTTACAGGGCCAGGTAGGCCGGGTTGGCGAGGCGTACGTCACTGCCCGCAGCGTGGGATTTGACGCACCCGTTGACGGAGCGGGTCACCGTGAACGTCTGCGGGCGGATCACCCGGTAGTTGTCGTGGCGGATCTCCACGGCCGCCCCATTGGTGTTGCCCGTCGTCCGGATCGACCTGGTGCCGATCGAGTGGGCCTGGCTGATCGCCGAGTCCGTGACCTGCACGTTCCACACCGGCGTCTCCACCGGATCCGCCGCCGCCCACGCCTTCGCCTTCAATGCGGACCCGATCCCCTGGAACCTGACCCGCACGTACGTTCCGGCGACGTGCGTGACCGGCACCGTGTACGTCCCCAAGTCCGTGCCCACGTCGGCAAGCAGACGCCGCAGCACCATCACGACCGTGTTCGACGTCGTGAACTCCAAACGGACCATGTACATCGTTCCGGAGTCCTGCATCCGCGCCGTCACCGCACCGAACAGCGACGCACCGGTCGCCAGCGCGCTCGTGGTGATGTCGCAGTACAAGTCGAAGTCCGGGCTCGCCGCAGTCACCGACGTCCGCCGCGACACGTCCACCGTCGACAGCACATGCACGCCGGCAGTCCCGTTGACCGAGTAGTCCGAGGCGGCGCCGCCCGTCGCAGTCCAGGCGCTGCCCGCGTCCGGGTTGCCCCAGCTGTTGGAGACGCTGCGGGTGAACGTGTCCGACAGCCAGTCCGTCACGCTGGTGACGGTCATGACTTCGCCGCCCATCCGCACATCGAACGGGAACTCGGCGCTGTCGGTGGTCCACAGCGTCGACACGCCCGCCGACGGTGCCACCACAAGCGATGTCGCCGACGATGACACCGCATCCACCAGCTCCGAGCCGTCCGTATCCAGCCGGGCATCCACCGCGTCAAGGACACCTATCGAGGAGTATGGGGACGCCGGCGCGCACACGAGGGTGATGCGGTGCTCGAAGTGAGTGATGGACTCCTCGAAGCCCAACACGAGTTGGTCGATGGTGTCGGGTGGCAGCCAGGCGGGCGGGTTCTCGATCTGGATCCGGTCGCCTTGCCGCAGGCCGAGTACGGCGCGCTTGAGGGCGGGGTCGTTGATGAATGACTGGTGGGCGAGGTTGACGCTGATGCGAGGGAAGCGGTCCTCGTTGACGGTGCCGAGGTGGACGCGCCACGCGGACTGGTCCAGCAGGGTTCCCGTATCGGAGGTGGCGAGGTTGAGGTCGAGGCCAGAGTCCGAGTTCGGCCCGTACACACCCACCCCGGCCGGGGGCGGCGCAGTCGACAGGCGCCCCTCAGTCTCCTCATAGGTGGCGGACACCCCGCCCACGGTGACAGTGACCTTGTTTGCGAGGTAGCGGTCATCGCCCACAGGAGTGGGCACTTGAGCAAGGTGTTTGCCCGCGTACGACAGCACCAGCGCGGGATCTTGGTTGTACAGAGAGGCGCGGGTGCGGTAGCCGAGGCCGAGGACGTCAGTGGTCTCGTACAGCATGCCGCCGTCAGCCTTCACACAGTCCTGTATCAGGCTGAGCGGGTTTTGCCGGTCCTGGCCGCCCATGGCCACGGTGTCGTCGAGGTCGCCGACCCACTGGAACGGGATGCCCTCCTCAGCGCACAGACGCTGAATCCGGCGGCCGGCCGTCTCACCGATCGGGTTGACGCGGACGCCAAGAGCATCCGTCGCCGTGATCGCGTTCTCGACCGTCACATGCCCGACTGCCACGCCCGGCAGGTACTGAGTGCCTGGCGTACCCACGACCGTACGGCTCGCAGGCCCGAACTGGACGCGGGTGACGCGGGTGAGTTCGGTCAGCGCCGCAGTATCCGTCGCCGTGTACACAGTGTTGCTGTTGACGTCGGTCACTCGGATGGCGCGGGTGATACCGGTGCCCGACTCCTCCAGTTCGACGGACACGTACATGTGGCGTCCGCGGACGTCAACGGTGTGGGTGAGTTCCGCGCCGAGGGGGGAGCCGTCGGAGTCGTGCTGGCGCAGCACGAGGGTGTTTCCGGTGGTGGTGTAGTACAGCTCCCAGAAGGTGGTGCCGCCGTACTCTTCCTGGTCGATCGCGCACAGGACTTTGGCGTCGGAGAGTCCGGCTGGCGGGATGTGGCACAGGAATCGCACCTGGTGTGCGGTGGGGGTGGCGTAGCGGGCTACGCCGCCGGACAGGCTGGCTTCGGTGAGGTCGGGCAGCGGGTCTGACGCTTGGAACCCTTCGAAGGAGGCCAGTCTGGCAGTGCCGGAGATCGACATGCGGGAGCCGTTGGTGAGTGTGCTGGCGATGTTCGTGGCGGTGCTGGGGTCTTCGCATGGCCAGTACGCGACCACGCTTGGTTGCAGCGGGTCGGTGATCGCCCGGTAGATCACCGACCGGTCCGCTGCCGGCCCCTGCGCCAGGCGCTGGAGGAGGCCGGATACCTGCACATCGGTCCACACGTCGTTGCCGGAGCGTTCCCAGCCCTGCGACCAGTCCGACACCTCCCCCCGCAGCCTGTATGACTTGCCGCCCAAGCCGTCCGGGACGGACCACCAGACTTCCGTGTTCCGGCCGATGCCGATGTCCCCGTAGTAGGGGCCGGTCGGCACGTTCGGGTTGAAGCGGCCGTCGGTGTTCCGGAGCTGGAAGTCTGGGGTTTCCGCCGCCTCCGTCTGGGAGGCTTCCGCCCGCATGCCTCGGGTGAGGGAGATCTGCCCGCTGTCGTCGCGGACCAGCGTGAACTCGGTGATGTCGATTGCCTCGCCTGCCACGCGCATCTCGACCTGCACCGGATCGCCATTGGACACCTCGCCGGATGACCGTGCGGGTCCGGGGAGGTTGGCGAGTCGGCGCTTAAACGCGGCGACGAGCGGGGCAATGGGCACAGGTCAGCCCACCTCGTTGAAGATGACCCAGCAGCGCATGTCCACGCCCGTCGTCGGCGTGGTGGCCCGTACCCGCAGGAACCGGGAGACGGCAATGATCGGGCGGGTGTCCGGCATGAACTGGCGGATGTATGTGTACGGAGACTCCGAGGTGGTTGCGCTCAGCGCCACCGCGTCGAACACGCGGGCTGCCGTCGTAGAGCCCTCGGCGGTCGCCGTGTACCCGGTCGCCGAGGTGCCCAGCGTGAGCAGAGTGTTCGTGCCATTCGGGTCCAGGTTCGGCACGCCCGCGTTTACGTGCTGGGTCACTGTGGCTGCCACGTCCGTCTGCAGCAACTCCACGACCCCGTCTGCACCGGCCGTGTCGTCGATCGTGAACCCCCACTCCAGCACCTGGATCTGCCGCGTCGCGGGCGTAGCGAGCTGCAGCATCGTCTTGATGGCGGTGCCCGTTGTGACGCTGGCCTGCGCGGCCGTCGTCGGCGAGGCCGAGTTCCATGTGATGTACGGCAACGCCGCCTCCTAGTTTCTTTCGAGGGCCTTGAGCCCGCCACGCCTGTGGATCTCTCCACGCATCGGATCGAAGATCTGTTTGGCGACGACTCGCCCGTCCAGCTCGATCGTCTGGTGCACGATGATCGGCTGGCCCTGCACCGCAGAGGCCGACGCACTCGCCCGACGCGAGACCGGGGCAGGCGCGTTGAGCATCGACTGCCATGCCATCTGCCGCGACTGCCCGGCCGGGTACACCGTTGACCCTTCCGGTAGCCGCAGCAGCTCGGGGCCGTCCTCGCCCACGACCGTCAGCCCGCCGCCGATGCCACCCGCCGCTTTCTTCTTCGCCTTCAAGGCGTCCGCGAGCCGGTCCAGGGCCTTGACGAGTTTCTCCTGCGACTTGATCTGCGACCCGTACAGGGCATCCGCAGTCGTCTTCCCCGCCGCCCCTGCCGCCGTGCCGATCTGCGACTGCAGCGAGTTGATGGACTTCAACTCCGACGACGACGCCCGCAGCAGTGCCCCGGCCGTCTCCAGCCCGCCGCCCTCGATGCCGGCCTCGGCGACCTGCCGCAGCAGGCTGTTGGACAGGCCCCGCTTCCGCAGGTCCTTCAGTGCCTGGGCGAACGCGGTCGCTTTGTCCCGCGACTGCACGAGACCGCCCACGATGGAGCGGACCGTGACCGGCTGGTCCCGGTCCGCGCTGCGGGTGATGTTGGAGGCGGACAGGACGCCGGACTTGACGCTGTTGCTGAGCTGGGAGGCGGTGCTTTTCAGGTCGCCGAGTTTGTCTTTGGCCTTGTCCAGGGCGGACGTGACCTGCTTGAGCGCGGTGGCCATCTTGATATGCCCGCGGCTGATCGTGTCCATCAGCTTGAGCAGGTTCCGCTCTGTGGTGCCGGATGTCGCGTCCCGGATTTCGTCGCGGGCGCCACGCGCTGCACTACGGGCTGCTCGGCCTATGCTGCCGCCCTTTGCGAACCGGGGGATCTCGTCGTCGTTGATGGCTTCCAGTAGACGGCGGTGCTTACGGGAGGACTTGGCGTTGACGATGAACTCATCGTTCGACGCCATGATCGGCACACTGTCTGACGTGTCCGTTCCCGGGCCGCGCACCACGCCGCCGGTCGCCATGCGGCCGGCCGACCCCTCGAAGATGGTTTTCCCCTTGTAGGACACGTACTTGGCGACGTGGGTGGTGGTGATGGTGGTGTTGGCGTTCTTCCCGTCGAGGTTGTTCAGTGCGGTTGATACGGCGCCGATGCCGCCGAGGGCTTGACCGTTGGCGGTGTACACGGCGGTCTTGCCGTCGGGCAACTGTTTCGTCTTCAACCCGACGGCTTCCAGTGCGGCGATCGCGGCCCCGTTGAGGGTGGAGACCTTGACCTCTTTCGCGTCCGGGGTTGCGCGGATCGCTTCCCGGACTGTCTCCAGCCCGGCGATGGCCTCCTCGCGTTCCAGCTTCACCAGCGTTTTGATCTCGCCGGGCATGCCGAGGAGGGTGTTGACGTAGTCGGTGGCCTTGGCCTTGTTGCCGTCGAAGGCGTCCGTCGCGAGCCGCATCATCGTCTCGCGAAGCTCATCCGACTTCTTCGTCATGCTGCCGAGCGACTCGCCCGCCGCCAGCCCGGACGCGATCAGTTCATCCTGCGCTGCGGCCGCCGCCGACATGGCCTCGCCGTTACGGCGCCCCGCGTCCGTGTCCAGGTTGAGGGTGTCGCCGTGCTCCTTGAAGCTTTCGGTGAGCTTGTCCAGGGACTCCTCGAACCCGATTTGCGCGTCGTACGCCGACCGGTTGACCTCGTTCAACGCCAGCAGACTCGCCCGCAGCCCGTCTGCGGCACTCTTTTGCGCGTCCAGCTTCGCCGACGTGTCCTGCGCGGCTTCGCCGAAAATGCCCATGCTGTCGGCGATCAAGTCCTGCTCGAACTTCACGTCGGCCAAAGCGGACTTGTAGCCGTCCATCTGATTCGTGAACTCGGAAACGTCCTTACCGCCTGCGGAGTATTCGTCCTTCATCCGCTTGAACGCTGCCGCCGCCAGGTCAGCCTTGCCGCCGCGAACTAGGTTGGTCAGGCTGTCGTCGATTCCGTCGAGATGCTTTCGGGCTTCCTGCGACGGCGTGGAGTCGGCGAAGCCAAGGCTGAAGACCTTGACCAGGCCGTTTTGGATTTGGTCTGCCGTTGACGGGTCGGTGATGTTCCTGACCGAGTCGTAGAGCCCGTCGAGATCCTTGCCGAACAGGCGCGCGGCCTCACCACTGACCTTGCCCGTACGCCCCAACTGCCCGAGCGAGGTAGTCAGCTTGTCGACATTCGGAGGCGCCTCCCTGCCGATGTCACCCAGCTTCCCGAACGCCACCACCACCGCGGCGATCGCACCCACGACGATGCTCGCCTTGGCCGCCGTGCCCAACGCCAAGAACGCCGCGCGGAGCCCAGCAATCCCGCCGCCCGCGGCCGTCGACGCCGCGCCCAACGCCGTGAGCCGCGCACCCAGCGTTGCGATCCCACCGGAGATCGCCGCAGCCCCGGCCCCGGCCAGCGTCACCAGTTTCAACCCCAACGCAAGCTGCATGACCGTCGCCACAAGCTCAGGCGGCAACGCGGCCACCAGGCCGGCCGCCGCGTTCACCAGCGTCAGCATGCCTGGTCCGGCTTCCGCCGCTGCTTCTACCAGCGTGGTGACAGCACTCCCGACGGTCGAAAGGGTTTCCTGCACCGCAGGGCCGTTCTGGGCGGCGTAGTCCATGAACGCCTTGATCGGGCCCGACGCCTCGCCCTCCGACAGAGCACGCGTGAAGTGGATGATTCCGTCGACCGCCTCCTTCAGCGACTGGTTCGCGAACGCAGACAGCCGCTCCGACAGGGCATCGAAGCCCGGCGAGGCGACCGCCCCGCCGGCCACGCTGACGAGCCGGTCCAGCTCGTTTGAGGCGCCCTTCACCATCGGGGTGAGCTTCGGTATCACCTGCCCCATCAGTGCGAATGACTTCTCGACAGGGGCCATCGTGAACTTTGCCGTCGAGTCGGAGAAGCTTCGGAATGTGTCTTTCAGGGTGCCGAGTGCCGCGGATGCGCGGGCGGTGGCCTGTGGCATCGACGCGAGTTCGGCCTGTACCGCGCGTTGCGCGTCAGCGGCTTGTTTTGACCCGCGCCCGTGCTTGGCGACCGCGTCGGTGTACTTCTGCTGCGCCTTCGCCGCCTCTGACAGGCTGCCCACCTGACCGGCCAGCGCGGCACCAAATGCGCCCAGCGCAAGGCCCGCGCCGGCCGTCTTCACTGCTACGGCGCCCGCGCTGACTGCCATCTTCGCCATCACGGGTACCGCGGCCGTCGCCAGCGGGATCAGGACGCCTTTCACTCCGGCGATGGATGATGACACCCTGCCCATCGCTCCGGACATGGCGTTGCCCTCGGACACGAACCGGCCGCGCATGTCGCGAAGGTGTCCGTTGACGTCGCGGAAGGCGCGGATGGCGTCGCCGTTGTTGGCGCGGATTGTGATCGTTACATCGTCTCCAGCCACTCTGTTTCACCTCCTTCCGTGGTGTCGTCGGACTCTGGGGTGCCGAGGCGTTCGATGGTGAGCAGGCGTAGCAGGCGTACGTCTTCGTTGAGGAGAGAAGAGAGGGTGTAGCCGGGGAACTGGCGGAGGATGTCGAGGAGCCAGCGGGCCTGTGCTAGTTGGGCTGGTTCGGTGATCCGGTGGCGGGGGTCATCGGGATGGGGGGCGCCGGGGAAGTCTCGCCAGAGGGCGAGTTCTCGGGCAAAGGGTCAGCGTTGTGGACCCCCTGGAGGGCGGTGATCCAGTCGTTGTTGAGGCGGCGGATCATGCGGGAGTCCCGGTTGGGGGCCTCGCTGACGGGGATCGGCTGGCCGGTCTCGTCTTCGAGGTTCCAGGAGACGAGGTGGGTGTAGAAGCGCTTCATGGTGGCGGCGGCGTCGTCGCCGTCACCACCGTCGAGGCCTGCGGCTTGGAGCCAGTCGGCGATGCTCATGCCGCGCATGTGGACTTCGAGGCCGTGGAGTTGGTCGCCGGGCTCGAAGGTGAGCTTGATGGTGCTCGGTTCGCGGAAGCCCACGGTGAGCCCCCTCTCTTGATGTGTCCGAATTGACTGTTACGACCAGGTTGGTACGGTTCCGTCGGCGAGCTGGAACGGAACGCTCCACGTGAACTCGCCGGACTGCGCGCGGGTCAGCGCATAGTCCGTGAGGATGACCTCGTTGTTCAGGGTCTGACCCGAGATCGTGATCCCCATCGTCCGCTCCACCGACGTGGAGGAGACGGTCTTGAACACGGCGTGCGCGAGGTTCGCGCCGTCGTCGAAGCCACCGGCCGCCGTGCCGGAGAAGTCGGCGAGGAGCAGCAGGCGGGCCATCGCCGATTCGGCGAGGCTGGTGATGTCCTGGACGCCGCGCGGCATCGTCCAGTCGAGGTTGAAGGTGGAGGTGCGGATGTCCCGCGCGCTGCCGCCGCTGTCGTCCACGTTGAACGTGGTCCAGCCGAGGCCCGACTCAATCGCCATGATCTATCTCCCTTTCGATCTACGCCGCATTGCTCGGCGACTCAGCCCTTGTCCCGCTCGTGCAGGAGCCGACCCATGTGTTCCTGCACGTGCTCCACCCAGTCCGACGCCCGCTGATGCACCCGCACCTTGCCGACCGCTGCCCGATAGTCGCCGCCCCGCACCAGGTACTTCTCCGGCATCGTCTGGTGGTCCGCGAAGCACCGCTGATACGGCTCGAACCGGAACACCGTCAGACCCGCACCGTTGCGCTGCTCCCGGAACGTGCGCCGCGAGCCCCGGATGAACGCCGCCTGCTGCCGACCCAACTCGGTGGACTCGTCGATGACCGAGTCCCAGCCCTCACGCCACTGCTGACAGCCCACGCGCTCGCACACGGTCTTCACCCGCTTGTCCGGACGCGACTTCACCGACCACGTCTGATACGCCTCCACCGGCAGCCGCGGATCCTTCGGCCTGAACGCCATCACGCCCACCCCTCTCAGAACGTCGTCTCGGTGAGGTTGACGTTCGCCGCGGCCGTGAACACCAGCGACGTGAACCCGCCCGATGTCGTCGTCACCGCCCGCACATAGCGTTTGATCTCCGTCCCGGCGGCGATCTCGATCCGCTGCGTCGTCGGCCCCGACGTGACCTGTGTGAACCCGCCCCCGGTGATGTCCGCGAACGCGTCGGCGGACCCGTTGTCGTGGGAGTGCTGCAGCTTCACCGTCACATCCGTGCCCGCAAAGCTGAACACCTGCAAGTACGCCTGCGCCCCATGCACGGTGTGAGAGGAGACGTAGGCGTTGCCGTTGACCGTCCACGTCCGCGGCGTCGCATCGGTGACCCCGTTCGACGACGCCGACGCGACCGGCGCCGCCACCGACGTGCCACCGATCCCCGACAGCACCTGGCCTTCGAAGAACTTCCCCGCCATCCGGTTCACCGTGCCGCCGGTCTGCGCCCCGATCTCCAGCACCGCCGTCGACGCAAAGATGCTCGTGGTGGCGCCAACCAGCTGCTCCGCCCCCAACGCCGCCCACATCGAACCGTCGTCGGAGGTGTAGAAGTTCACCGCCGCGTCGCCACCACCGTTGTCCACATCGAGCGTGGCCCGCACCCACTTCGTCGCCCCAGCCGACGCCGACACCGTCGCCGACGACGTCTCCGACGACTCCGCCGTGCCGTCCTCGGACCAGCGGAAAATCAGTGCGCCCGTCGCCGTGACAGCCAGCGCGTAGGAGCGCTGGTCGCCGGTGGCCGTGTACTTCGCGATCAGTGTCGACTCCGCCGCCGGCGTCCAGTCGTCCATCGCGACTCGCACACGCAGGTCGATGTCGCCGGTGATGTCGAGCGCGGCGGCGTCGGGGGTGGAGACGTAGTCGCCGGATGCGCCGGGCAGGAGGACGAAGTCCTCGCTGTCGTAGCCGAACTCGGCTGCCGTGCCGTTCGTGGCTGAGGTGTCGGTGCGCTTGCCTGCGGTCAGCAGGTCGCCCCACTCCAGCCCGTACGCGTTGCCTTGGGCGTTGACGGCGATCGTCAGCGTGCCGTCCTGCCCCCTGGTGGGGTCGTAGTTGATCTGCTTACCGACCAGGCAGGCGGCAGGGTCGCCGATGCTGGTGCCGGTCGCCCACATCAGATGCTGGTCAGCCGTCGGTAGCGCGGACAGGCGCGCGTGAGCGCGGCCGGTGGCGTCGTTGAAGAACGACATCCACGAGATCCGCCCGTCCCTAAGGAGCCCGATCCGCTTGAACGCGGACAGGTCGATGGTGGTGACGTCCTGAGTGCCAACCAGGCCGCCGCCGATGTCCTCCGCCGACCCGGTGTCCCCGGACAGGTCGTAGCCGCCGTAGTAGAAAGCCTGGCCGAGGCCGTTACTGATCGCCATTCACGCCACCTCGCTCCATGCTGCGTTGATGATCAGGGGGATGGTGAGTGTGGCCACTCGGTAGGTGGTGCCGCCCGCGAAGGTCGTGTAGCCCATGTCCGAGCTCAGCGGCTCGCCGTGCGCGCCAAGCAAGTCCACGTTGCCCACGAGGTCGCCGAGGGTGAAGTCACCGCAGTAGGCGCCCATCAGCTTCGACACCGCGTTCGTGACGGTCACGTCGACGTCGTCCATCGGCTCGCTGTCCGCAGGGCAGAACACCTGCCCGCGGAGCTCCAGCCGCGCCGACACCTCGTTCAATCCGGATCGGGACGGGACCGGCCGTACCGGTCCGGCCCACATGGCGTAGGTGAGGCCGCTGCCCGGTGCGGACACCGGCTGATGGCCGAGAACCTGCTCGAACAGGCCGAGGGCCTGCGCGTGCGACATGGCTGCAGCGCGGTAGGCGTTGAGGTCGAGGTCGGTCACGGCCACTCACATCCTGCCTGTGTAGCGGCGCAGGAGCCGTTCGCCGATGCCGACCTTGCGGGCGTTGAGCTTGTCGCGGGTGATGATCCAGTGGTCGTAGCCCTTGAACTTCGTCACCGGATAGTTCCGGGAGCCGATGCCTGCCAGCCATGGCCCGTACTTGACGCGGCTGTCCCAGATCTTGGTTCGCTCGATGACCTTGATGCGGGTCGCGTAGTACGGGGTCTGTGTCTTCAAGACTCGGTCGAGCTCATCGAGGAGAATGGTCCGGCCGGTATCGGCGAGATTCCGTTCGAGGTGGTCCACATAGGCGTTCAGGGCGCGCATGGCGCGCCCGTCGAACATCGGGCCGCTGGATCGTGTCGATACGTCGAGGCGCATGGCTACACCGCCTCCTCAATCTCTGCCGCGCCATACCACTGGCCCCGGTCGGCAGTTCTGATGCGGTGACAGTTCGAGCAGACCACTTCGCACTTGGCGATCTCAGCGAGGATGTTCTCCCAGGAGTAGGACATGCGGATCATGCGAGAGATCGATTCGATCTTCTCTCCTCGCACGTGATCGAAATCCATGCAGACTCTGGGGAAGCGCCCACCGCAGTCTGCGCAAGGAACATCCTTCAGTGCGTCGAGCTTGGTGTATCTCTCGGCGATGAGCGCCTTGCGCCTTGCGTGCTGCTTCTCCCTGCCGCCGCTCTCGTGGTAGTACTTCCGGACTTCACTGCTTGCGCACGGCTTGCAGTTTGCGCGGCGCGCACCTGCCACAGAGCGATCGTGAGGAAACTCCTCAAGGGGCTTGTCTGTGCAGCACTTCGTGCAGTGCTTGATACCCGCGTCCTCTCCGTGCGGAAAGATCGGGTGCTCGTGCCCTGCCCGATTGCGCTCGGCAAGATCAGGACGGCGCCTACGAGGCTTGGGGTCTAGGGTTTCCTCTGTGTCAGATGCAGTGAAATCCATGTACACCAGTGTACCTTGGTGTACATGACTGAGTCTGTTGAGATGAGCACCAAAGACGTGCGAGCCGAACTCGCCGACGTCCTGAACGCGGCGGCTGTGCACGGCCGGATCACGTACATCACAAGCCGAGGACGCCGCGTCGCAGCGATCGTCCCGCTGGAGATTGCTGAGAACGCTGAGCGGAGTAGGGACGACACATCGCCCTGAGATCGTGCTCATACGGCTCTCACCCGCCCCTTGCGGCCGTGGGAGACGTACACGCGTTCACGGAGATCCTTCAGCCCGCGGGCTGTCGTCTCGCGCTCGTATTCGCCGCTGCCCGCCGTGCGCGCGTATCCGGACCGGCCTTGGAGAAGACTGGTGAGCGCTTCAGCAATGCACAGTTGGCGGGCGGGGCCGGGCGCGTCCCACCGGTACACGGTGGCAGCGGTGAGGTGGCTGGCGGCCGTAGTGCCGAGGGCACCTCTCGTGACGGTGAGCGTGCGGGGCGCGTAGATGGTGGCGCCGACACTGTGGGCGGCGAGCGTAGAGCCGTCCCACGCACGGGTGACGACCAGGCTGTTACCTGCGATGTCGTCGACGCGCATGCGCTCGCCATCGACGAGGATCGTCTCTCCGGCCGCGAATGCTGCGCCGCTCTGCACGGTGACGGTGACAGAGTTGTTGGCGTTGGTCAGGCCGGAACCGCCGAGAGTTTGTCCGGTGTCGAGGTTCGAGCGGCCAGTGACGATGAGCCGTTCGGTGTCGACACGAAGGAGGGAGCCGACACCCACGGCAGCTGAGGTCGCGGCGTCGACGTCGACGCCGGTCTCGCTGCTGTCAAGGTCCTCGATGGTGGCGCCCGCCGACGTTTCGACGAGGGGGCAGCCTGCGAACACGCCGGTCACACCGATGTCACGCTGGTGGGTGTCACCGCCGCCGAACGCCGCGCTGGAGTCGAGGTCGATCTCAATGCGGTTGTAGGGGGGCCCGTACTGGTTGGGCTCCAGGAAGTAATCCGACGCGGCGATAGTGACGCCGCCGCTGGTGAGAGCGGTGACGGAGACGACCTCGTTGGCGTCCAGCCACAGTCGCCACGGGCGGGCGTACTGCGGGCCGGGGTAGTCGAAGTAGCGGGTGGCCTGCACCGGGTAGAACACGCGGTGGCACAGGCCATGTACGGCTTCGGTGGCGTCGGCCAGTGCGCGGTCGATCCGGGCGTTGGAGCGGGCCGTCTCCTTCACATCCAGCTCCGCCTTGATCTCCTCGCGGGTGGCAAGCCACGGAGTGACGGTCATCTCTGTCACCTCCTCTCAGGTCTATGCGTGGTCGTGCAGGTCAGGGCCGGCCGTGGACGCTGAAGCTGACGCCGGTGAACGTGGGGGTGTCGGTGCCGCCGATGGTCCAGCGGATTCGGCCGAGGTTGGTCATCTGGTAGCCGTTGTTGATCACGCCGTAGGTGGTGCCTGCGGCCGACACGACCACCCCGCCGATCGACGTTGCGGGTGAGGTTTGCACCCAGTTCCCGAACGCGTCCTGCACGTCGAAGAACAGGGCCATGGTCGGGTTGGTGCCGGTCGGGGCGTCCGCGAACCGGGCGACCAGCAGGCCGTTGGAGACGCGGGAGATGTCGATCGCGCCGGTCCGGCCTGTGGTGCCGTTGGTGATGGACGCGGTGACGTGGTCGGTTGAACTGTTCAGGGTCAGGCCGGTGGCCCTGAACAGTTCGTTGTTGCGGTAGGCGGCCACGGCTATTCGGCCGTTTCGTCAGCAGCCGACGAACCGTCCGTCTTCTCGCCATCCGTCGAAGGGGCAGAAGCGGACTCCGTCGGGCCCTGCTCGGAGCGGCTCGCCGTCTTGCGGGCACGCCTCGGGCGGGTCTTGCTGCTCGGCTCGGAGTTCGTCGGCTGCGGCTCGGTAGATGCTGATGAGCTGCTCCCAGGCGATGACTCCTCACCCCCCTCCTCGTCGGCCACGATTGGGAACATCGAGCCGCTGCGCGGCAGGGCGACGGCCTCGGGGCCGTCCTCGCCCTGGACGTCAGGCGTCTCGGGCTCGGGCTGGTCCGCTGCCGCAGGCTCAGGCTCGACAGCTGCGGCGTCCTCGGTTGCGGGCAGGGTCTTGTCGCTGGGCCCGCCGTGGCGGGTGATCTTCGCCATGGGGTCTCCGTCCTCGTGAAACGCGGTGTTGTGGCAGCGGGGGCAGCGGAAGAGGCCGACCGCGTACTTCGTTCCGCAGCCGTCCTTTCCGCTGCACACCCACAAGGCCATCAGCTGGCCACCAGCCGCGCGCCGTCGGACAGGGGCACCCACGTCGCGTACCAGGTGATCGCACCGTCCGGGTTCGTGCCGGTGGTCACCTGCTCGATGTCGCCGGTCGTGACGACCAGGTCCCGCAGGACGTGACCACCGAGCATGATCGAGTGTTCGGTGAGGGCACCCGACGTCGCCGGGTCGTCGATCGACGGCGTGAACCCGACGACCGTGCCCACAGCGGTGTCGTTCGTGCCGATGTCGGTGGCCTCGACGAACACCTTCGTGTCACCCGTGGTCGGGTTCGTCTGAAGGGCGACCGTGTTCGCGACGGTGATCGCGGTGGTCACCTTGCCCCACAGCGCGGTGATCAGCACCTCGCCGCCGGTCACGGTGAACACGGCCCGCGTATCGGCGGCGAACGCGCCGGACGGGCTGGACAGGGGCGGGTTGCCGAGCAGGAGACTACGCAGCTCGGGGCCCTGGATGAGCGTTGCCATCAGTCAGGCTCCCTTACGCGTTCGCAGCGCCGGGGCGCAGCAGGTTCGGCATGTTCGACGGCTTGCGCTGCACCTGCAGACCGACCTTCAGGTACAGGAACGCGGCGAGCTGCGCGTTGTTCGACAGGTCCGCCTGGTTGACGGAGATGTGCGTGTACCCGTCGGCGAGCGCCGTGGAGGGGACGTGGATGACGTAGATCTTCTGCTTCTGTGCGTCGTCTGCGACGGCCGTCATGATGGCGGCGGCGGTCTGGGTGGTCTCCGCCCAGATCTCGTCGTTGTCGAGGGTGGTCTCTGCCTTGCGGTAGATCGTGCTGATCTCCGCGAGGTCGGAGCTGGTGCCGCCGGTGTAGGCGGTGTGCTGCTGCAGCGAGGGGACGGGGTCGTCGCCGTCGGTGCCCGCCCCGTACACGAGGACGATGTCCACGCCGGCACAGTCGTGCATGCTGATGCGCTTGCCGGTGGCTCCGGCGGTTGCGAGGTCGACCGGCGCGAGCGCGAGGCCGATGTCGTAGTCCTTGCCCAGTCCGAGCATGGTTGTTGCCTCTCCCAGCGGGGTGTGAATGCCGCTGTGGGTTGGGCCCGGGGCGGGGGTTGATTGCCGCTCCCGGGCTGGCTGTCAGATCAGGCGCGCTCGGCGAGCTGCACGAACGGGGAGAGTGTGGGGCCGCCGTTCTGGGGGGTGACGGCGGACTGGAGCCAGGGACGGCCGTCGACGCGCTGGATGATGCGGTACGCGGTCTGGTCGTTCTGGAACTTGAAGTGCGGGCTGCTCATCGCACTCATGACCTGCCGGTCACCGATCAGGTAGAACCCGAAGTCGACGAAGCTGATGTCGCCGAGGTCACCGAGGACGCCGGGCGCCTTCTCGGTGAAGATGACGGGCCGGCCGAGGATCGTCATCGGGGGGCCCTGCACGCCGTTGTTCAGCCAGATCGCGGAGCCGCCCGTACCGACGGACAGGGCCATGGTGGCGAGCTGCGGGAAGACGTCGATGCTGCACACCCAGACGGCCCGGTCCAGCGAGCTGGGCAGCATCCTGCTGTACATCTTGACGATGTTTTCCCACACGATGGTGTCGGCGACCTGGCCGGACTCCTTGTCGACGGGGATGATCGCGCCGTTGTTGGCGTCGAGGGCGCCGAGGGGCTCGCCGACGCCGGAGCCCTTGAGGAACGCGATGTCCTCGTAGAAGGACAGGGCTTCGGGGAAGATCTGGTCGAGGAACGCCTGGAACGAGATCGCCGAGTCGGAGATGAGTTCGTTGGGGACCTCGGTGTACGCGGTGAGCTTTTTCGCGTCGAGGACGATCCGGCTGAAGGCGGCCTGGCTGGCGGTGAGCGCGGCGCCTTCCTCCGTCCAGTAGCCGACGACACCGCCGTACACGCTGCTGACGTTGCTGGTGGAGTCGATCGCCGGGAACGGAACCCGCAGCGTCTCCATCGGGATGACCCGCGCCCGCTGCCGGACGACCGACGACTCCAGGGCCACCGCGAGCATCTCGGAGCGGAGGGTCTCCGGGATGAGGAACCCGCCCTCCGACGGCACGGTGGAGGAGAACGCGTTGCGGACGCGGGACAGCTTGGCCTGCATGTCGGCGGTGCGGTTGGCGTTGTGCCAGATCGTCTGGAAGTACTCCGCCGAGTTCTTGAACTCGCGGTCCAGGACGGCACCCATGGCCTTGGGGTTGTGCAGGTGGTTGCGGGCGTTGCCGTTGGCGACGACTGCCTTCGGGGTGAGGTCGATCCGCTCGACGCCTTCGGGCTGGTTGTCCCGGAGCCAGTTCGCGAGGATCTGCTCCGTCTGCTCCTTGACCTGCGTCGCGATGCTGAGGTCGCGGTTGTGGACGGCGCGCGCGTAGTTGGTGACGAACTCGCCGAACGCGCCGTTCTTGTCGGCGAACACGCGCTGCATCTGCGCGGAGTCGCCGAGCATCGCCTCCAGCTCCGCCTGGTTGGTCGGAATGACCATCCGCTCGGGGTCCATGGCGTTCTTCGGGGGCGCCGGCGTGACCTGGTTGTAGGCGCGGCCCGCGCGTCGCGGGTCGTGGCCGTGGGCGCGGAGCATGCGCGTGCGCAGCTGGGTCGTCACGGCCCTGCGCCGCTGCTCAATCACGGTCGTGTTCAAAATCGTGCCTCCCTGAGGCTGCGCTCGAAAGCGATTCGGTCGATAGCGGGGACCGGCTCGACGGGTGTCGGGCCGGGTGCCGCAGCCTGTTCGGGGGCGGCAAGGTCTTGGGCGGCGTTCGCCATGAGGGTCCGCATGTAGCCGACGGCGACCTCACCGGCCGGCGGCGGGGGTTCGGGGACGTGCACGATCTGGGGGGCCTCGGCTACGGGTGTGGGGCGCTCCGTGGCGGGCACGGCGGGAGCATCGGCGGCGAGGCCGTCGAACAGGGACCGGAACCAGCCCACAGCGACGGTCTCCGGGTCCGCTTCGGGCGCCTGGTCGGCGGGGCGCGGCACGTACGGCGTCTCGGGCCGGGCGGGTGCCTCGGGTGCGGGGGCGTCGCCTGCGAGCCCGGCCATGAGCGACCTGAGGTGGTCGGGCTGGTAGCCGGGCATGGGGTCAAGTGCGGCGGCGGTGGCAGCGCGGAAGGCGTCCGGGTCGAACGCGACCGGGGCGGCCACGGCAGGCTCTGCTGCGGGCGGCGTCTCCGGCTCGACGGGCGGCGGTGCGGGGGCTTCTTCGCGGCTGGTGTGCGCGTAGTTGTACACGGAGAGGTCCCAGGCCGCGGCGATCGCTCGGGCCTGCTCTTCCTCTTCCGGTGTCATGCGCTGCGGGTTGGCGACTTCGTCGGCGAGTCCGGCGGCTACGGCTTCGTCGGCGAAGTACCAGGTCTCTGCCTGCATTCGCTTGCGCCACTGGAGTTTGGTGCCGCCTGCTCGTTCGGCGTAGACGGCGGCGATGTTCTCGGATTGGCGATCGAGGAAGTCGGCGTACTCGCGCATCTCTTCGGGGCTGCCGCAGGCTACGCCTTGGGCGTCGTGGATCATCATCTGGCTGTGGGGGCTCATGACGATCCGGTCGCCTGCCATCGCGATGACGGAGGCGATGGACGCGGCGAGTGAGTCGACCTGCACCATGACGGTGGCTCGGTGTGAGCGGAGCGCGTTGTGGATGGCGAGGCCGTCGAAGACTTCTCCGCCGGGTGAGGAGATGTTGACCCGCAGTTCGGATGCGTCGATGGCTTTGAGTTCCTCGACGAACGAGGCGGCGGTGATTCCCCAGGAGCCGATGTCTCCGTAGATGGAGATGGAGCCGACGGGTGTTCCGCCTTCATCGAGGCTGTTGGTGATCCGGTACCAGGTCTGTTCCCCGTCGGGTGCGGGGAGCGCCGGTCGTGCGGCGCGTCCGCGTTCGGCGAGCACTTCGGGGGTGGCGGTATTCCAGCTCGGCCGTGTGTGGCTCATTGGCTGTTGCCCTCCCCGGTGTGGGTTTTTGCATGGTCCAGGCAGGGTCATTGTGCACTACGTATTGCGTTCTCTGGGTGCTCTGACCTGCGATAACACTGTTCTAGCGTTTCTGTATCGTGGGGCTCTCATTTCTTTAACGTGCGGGTTTGTGAATACCTGTCAGTTAGGTGCGTGAATGCATGTATTCGCGTATCGTCTTCGCGTATGGAGAGAAACACTTCGCAGGATGCTGCCGTACGGGCTGAGGCTCTGGCGCAGCGTGTGCGTGCCGCTCGACTCCCTGAGCCGGGCGAGCGGGCCCGTATCCGTGCTGGTGCGGGTGTGACGCTGGCGGACTTCGCGCAGACGTTGGGGGTCAGCCAGATGACGATGAGTCGCTGGGAACGGGGCGCGGCCGAGCCGAGGTTGGAGCAGCGGGTGGCGTATGCGCTGCTGCTGCGGGAAGTCGCCGCCGCCACAACCGAGGAGGCGTCGTGAGCGCCCCGCTGAGTCTGACCGCCGAGCAGTTGCGGAAGCTCGGCACCGTCCTCGACGAACTCAGCGAGATCACGAAGACGCACGGCGTCTCGTTCACCCCGTACCAGCGGCTCGAAGTCGGCTTGGACGACAACGTGCTGCGCGTGTCGTGGGACGAGCAGGCAGAGGCGTATGTCATCGACGACCGCAACGGCGAGTAAGGAGCAGCCGTGACCTACCTGATCCCTCTCGGTCTGATCGTCGTCCTGTTCGTGGCCATGCCGTGGCTCGCGGTCGTGTTCTCTCGGTACTGCGACGCCGTGAACCGGTTCCTGGCCAGGCGGAAGCCGCTTGCTGTGGTGCCGGATGGTGAGGTGTGTGGCGCCTACCAGCCGCCCGCCACGTCTGCCGACAGCGGCTTGTGTGCCCGGTGCGGCATGTCCGACTACAAGCACCCGGAGGCGGCCGATGCCTGGCCTGCATGGCTGGATCACCCAGCAGATCGACCGCGTTGAGGTTCTCGCCCGCGCGGCAACACGCGGCCCGTGGATCACCGCCGACCATGATGACCAAGTCGGCATGCTCGAAGTCCGCACCGTCCACGAAGCAGACATCATGATCGGCTATGTTGCCGACGTTGCTACGGCCGACGCCCACCACATTGCC
The DNA here is from genome assembly GCF_042955065.1 of Streptomyces sp. NPDC012510. Classification (NCBI taxonomy): domain Bacteria; kingdom Bacillati; phylum Actinomycetota; class Actinomycetes; order Kitasatosporales; family Streptomycetaceae; genus Streptomyces; species Streptomyces sp. NPDC012510. Next base: position 194,129 of record NZ_JBIBEN010000005.1, on the reverse strand, counting down.
CTGCACGATCCGGTTGCGGTGTTGCGTCGGTGTGCCGCCGACCGGAAGATCCTCGCCCGACACCGCCTCGACCCCAACGCCTTCTGGGCTGACGCTGCGATGTGCGAAGGCTGCGGCACCGAGGGCGAGATGGGCTACCCGCGCACCGAGAACCTCAACGACTGCCCCGAGTTGCTCGACCTCGCCGAGGCGCACGGGATCACGCCGGAGATCCTCGCCACGCTGGATCGGCCGCAGGAAGGCGAGCGGCCGGAACCGCCCGGGCCCAGCCTCATCCCTGACGCCATCGTCGAAGGCATGTACGGGCAGTTGTGGGCGCACGTCATCGGCACGCGCCCGATAGAGCCGCGCCCGGAGGTGAAGGCGATGAAGATCCTGGGGCCCGAGCTGAAGAAGATCCCCGGCTACGTACCCACCACCGAGGAGCAGCCGTGAGGCGACTGATCAGCAACCGGACCCTGTGGGGCTTGCACATCGCCCAAGGCCGCGCCATGGAGATCAGCGCGTGGGTCGCAGCAAACGGCATTGAACCCGACGACGTGTCCACCGACCACGACCTGACCGTGGAAGAGGGTGCGGACGGGAGGGTGATCCGGTACCGGGCGTACCTGCGTAATGCCGAGGGCGCGAGGTGCCACGTGGACGGCGTGGGGGCGGCCTCGGAGGAGCGGACGACGCCGCTCACCGTCGAGCCGCCGGAGCACTGGCCCGTGTGGGCGCTCGCCGACGAAAGGCTGAAGCCGTGAGCGGATGCCGCGACGCATCAGAACCGCCGACCACACTGCGGATCGTCGTCGAAACCTGCGCGGCCTGCCCCAACCAATGGGACGCCTGGACCACCGACGGCCAATACCTGTACCTCCGCTACCGAAGTGGAATCGGCACCGTAGACGCCTACGACGCGCCGGGCCCCGATGGCTGGACCGTGTCACCAGACGGGCGCGTCGCCCGGTTCGAAGACGACGAGCCATCCGCGATCGACATCGAACTGGACGACTTCCTGCGCCGGACGGGGCTGCGGCTCGCGCCGGACGCGGTGGTCTCCCTCAAGGACAACCCGCCGGTGCAGTGCTGGCACTACGAGCCCGGCACACCGTGCGATTGGAACGTCTGCCGACAGCCCGAACGCCTCGCCGCAGGAGACCGAGGCACCGACCCCGCACGCGACGGCGTGGCCGTCGACCCGCTGCCGGAGCACTGCCGTCCGGGCCGCTGCCTTGGCCTCACCTGCTGCTCGTACGAATGCTCGCAGGGTCGATGCCCATCCAGTCCCGAAGAGTTCAGGGAGACAACGCCATGACCCCTTCCGCCGCCGCCGAACGAGCCAAGCAGCTGCAACTGCACGCCGAAGACCTGATGCTGTTGCTCAACGCCAGCAAGGTGAAGAAGGACGGCGCCGAGTACGGCGGCTACCCGTTGCCGCTCCGCACCTTCGACAAAGCGGAGCCGTGGACCGATGTCGCCCGGGACATCTACCGCGATGTCCGTCCTGACGACACCGAGTTCTTCACCGACGCGTGGCCCGAAGACTTCGCGGGTGGCGTCAACATCGCCCTGCTCGCCCCCGTGACCGACCAGAGCGACCGAGGTGAAGACGTCGTGGTGCGCAGGTATCGCACGGTCCGTCGGCCGCTCCTGCCCGTAGTGAGGCTTGCGCGGCATGTCGTGGCCGAACAGCGGCTGTTCCTGAACCGCTCCACCGGGGTCGGGCACACGTCCATCCGCTACTACGGGATCAACAAGCGTGACCGTGAGGCGTGGATCGACCTCCAGCGTGGGGTGCCACTGATCGAGGCGCACCCAGGCGAGACCGCAGCACTCTGGTGCGCCCTGGGCATCCAGTTCAACCGCGACTACCTGTGGCACGCGCACCTGAAGCTTCCTGGCGCGGAAGCGGGCGTCATGATCCCCACCACGCCCGAGGGAGCCCGCTCCCTCTTCCGTCTCCGGGACTACGAGGCGGGCGCTTCACGCCGCAAGGCGCTCATCCACTGGGTGTCCGAGCACTCCCGTCGTATCCGCAAGGACACCGCCGAGGAAACCCGCGTCTGGGTTCGCGAGCACATGCGCGGCACGGCCCAATTCAAGTGGCAGGACATGGAAGGCGCCATCTATCCAGCAGCCGACGACTTGCGGCGGATCGCTGAGCGGTAGGCGTCATTCACTCCCACACGGCCGTCACGGTCCCTCGGCAGCGGCTTCCGCCCTCGCAGTGCAAATACCCGCCCGACCCGTACGCCGCCCGCACCGCATCGAGATCGTCGAACTCGGTGCCGTCGATGTCCTTGCACGGCTCGCACCGGTTCGCATCGTTCTTCTCGCTCGCCACATACCGGGCCTTCGGCGCCGCCTCCAACGTCGCGATCCGGCCCGCGTTCTGCGCCCTGTGCAGCGCTCCCCCGAGCTGGTCCCTCCTGAACCAGTTCTTCAACCCGCGCAGGAACCCGCCGACCTTCTCCGCAACCTCCGAACCCCGCGCGCCTGGCACCAGCAGCCTGAGCGCCTCACGACCAGCCGACGCCGCCACATCCGCCGCCAGCAGCGCAGCAGTCGCGGCAGCGATCTCGATCAACTCCGAACCGAACGCATTCCTGAGGCCCTTGTCGACCTTCGGCGGCTTCACCTTCACGCCCTGCTCGGCAGCCTCGTCCGACATCCGCTGAGCAGCCGTCTCCGCCATGCCGCCGAGCGCCCGCCGAAGCACCTCGATACTCGACCCGGAGTCCACGACCAGAGTCGCCAACGCCTCCGTATCCCCGCCGTCGACAGCCGCCGCGATCTGCTCCTCCACCGCCGCTACCTGCGCCTCGGCGATCGGCTCCCACGCCTCCAGCAGCCCCGCCAGCGCCTCCTCGAACTGCTCCCGCACCGGCCCAAGCTCAGGCTCCACAGCAGCGCGCGGCAGGACGCGAGGACGGGCCACCGCAGCGTTGTACGACGGCAACGCGCGCGGCGGCGGCGTGTACGGCACGTGGTGGTGGAGGTCCAAGCGGGCAGCCGGCGCCGCCACAGCCGGAGCCGGCGAACCCTGAGGCGCAGCCTGCTCCGGAACATCGAAGCCCAGCAGCGGCAGAATCAACGGCGCCGTCGACGGCGCGCCCACCACAATCCGCACCAGCAGATCCCGCTCCGCATCCCCCGACAACTGCGGCAGATCCAAGTACTCCGCAGCCAACTGAGGATCCGCGCCCGCACCAACGAGCGTGGCGTACGCCTCTGTCTTCGCGGTGAGCTCCGCGTTTCGCGCCTCGGCATCCGCAGGCACCGGGTCGCAGTAGTCAAACTCCAGGCCCCGAGCCGCCTCCGGCCCGTACAGCGGCAGGAGGTCGTTGATCAGGGCACCCTTCCAGCGCTCCAGTCGGGGCACCGTGAGCTGCTCCGCGAACAGCACCTTGCTGGCCTCGGCGGTCGCCCGGTTGACGTCCCCGACTTCGCCGAGGACGAAAGCGGGTGCGCCGAACGCTTCCCGGATCACGTCACGGGAGACTTGCCGGAGCTCGGCGAACTGCATGTCCCGCTGCGTGTACTTGCGGTCCTTCCACGTGCCGTGCTCCAAGAACGCCACCCGGTGCGCGTTGGCGACGCCCTTGTGCTGCTCGTTCCACCGCATCTGAAGCTGATCCCACTCGGGGTCAGAGAGGACCGTGGGGAGCTCGATGATCCCGCCTGGCTCCGCGCTGTTCATGAAGAAGTTGCGGTTCCACTCCGCGCTGTACCGGGAAGCGTCCAGCTCAGTGAGCACCGACTGCACCGGCCCCATGCCGCGGTACGGGTCCAGCGGATTCGGCATCCGGATCTGGATCACGTCTTCCACCCGCAACGCGATCTCCTGCCCGTCCGGGCCCGTGTACAGGTAGCCGGAGATGAAGTCGACCGGGTGCGGCACCGGCTGGATACGGTCTGGACGCACCGGCCACAGTTCGAGGGGCATCGGCGAGCGTGGATTCCGGGCGACGACCAGCCAACCCTCACCTGTCAGGTCGATGTGCTGCTGAACCGTCTCCACCAGCTCCTGCCGGGTGAAGAACCGGTTGGGCTTATTCCACAGGTCCAGCACCGCATGCTGTGTGACCTCAACACGATCCTCGGGCAGTCCCGACCGGGCCTTCCGGTACAGCTTCCAGTCAACGAGCGCGGTCGCATTGCTGGTGCGGTTGACGATCGAGAACAGCGTCCCGACATGCCCCATCGCCCGCATCTGCGCCTCAACCCCAGACGGGGCCCGCCACGGAATGCTCAGCCCGCCACGCGACGACACATACGGCACCGGCGCCTTGTTCCTCAGAGCACGCAATGACCTCACCGGGCCGCCCCCTTCTCACCGTCAGACAGGACACCCATCAGCAGGAATGAAGCAGCAGCACCGGCAAGCCCGGCACCAACACCCCACGTGACCCATGCGGACGCGGTACCGCACGCAAACCCGGCAGTCGTGTACAGCCCGGCTCGGGCCTCGGAAGTGGCGGACGCGGCCTTGGCGAGGCGGGCGCGGGCCGCGGCGAGTGTGGCGGCTGTCTGTTTCACGCCGGCCTCCCAATGGTTCGACTACCTGGCATTGTCCACGGATGTCCAGCAGGGCGGCTAGCGTCCGGCGATCACAGCCACCGCACCCGCGGCCGGCCAGCGGCGTAGAACGCCAGCAGCAACGCATCCGCGTTGTCCGGCGACCTGTTCAGCCGCTTCTTGATCTCGTCCTTCGGCTCCACTCGGATCCGGCCTTTCGGGTCCACGTCCCACCGCGGCTCCAGCAGTTGGGCCACCGTCGTGTCGGCGTTCGCCATCGTCGACAGGTCCCAGCCACCGGACTCGGACAGGCCGCGGCCCAGTTCCCACCACAGCTCGGCCCGCAGATTCATGAACTTCGTCGGCTGGGATGCGGCCTCGGCAACGTTCACGGCGACGATCTGCGCAGTGTGCTCGCGCCGGTTCTGCGCGTTCCGGAGCTCGCCGATCACACCGAACCCGACACCGATGCTGTCGACCTTCACCACGGTCGCACCGGACTCCCGGATAGCGCGCAGCACGAGCGGCGCGATCTGCTCAGGCCGGTCTGTATGCGCCCGCCACTCCCGGCCAGCATGCACGCCGCGGCGTTCCCGGATGACGGTCTCGTCACCGCCGCCTCCGACGTCCACGCCGAGTTCGACGGGCACAAAGAACTCGTCCGGGCGCCGCTGCTCCATCGGCATGCGGCACTTGGCCACATCGGAGCCGCGAACGACTTGGTTGGGTCCGTCCTCGGAGAACTCACCCAGCACCTTGGACCGGTAGACGGGGTTCTCCTCGCCCCACTCACGGGCCTTCTCCTCCACCCACTCGCGGCCGACGAGCGCAGCTGACATCTCCTCCGGCACCGTCTCGCCGGTGAGGTTCGGAGAGTCGAAGGCGCTGATTGCCATCTGGTGCCAGGTGGATCCGGGGAGGCACACCTTCCGGAAGTGGCTCGCCGGGTTGTCCGGGTTACCGATCGCCAGGATCCGGCAGTCCGGGCCTGTCGCCAACGCGTCAGCCGCAGTCCACAGCTGCTCCGGGATTCCGCAGGCTTCATCCAGGACGACGAGGACGTAGCGGGCGTGGATGCCCTGGAAGCCGTCGGTGTCGGTGTCGGCGGGCTTGCGTCCATAGCCGACGAGTTCGTCGTCGATGAGCCACTCGGTCTGGTTGACGCGCCCCGCGAGTTGACCGGCGCGGTGGTGCTTGCGGATGTACCGCCAGAGAATGGCGCGGACCTGGGAGAAGGTGGGGGCGGTGGAGACGACGAACGCTTCGCCGGGCGGGTGAGTGTCGAGCCACCAGCAGGCGACGAGGGCCGCGGTCCAGGACTTGCCGACGCCGTGGCCGGATCGGACGGCGACGCGGCGGTGGTCGCGGACGGCGTTGAGGATCTCCCGCTGCTTCGACCACACCGTTTGGTTGAGGCGCTCCTGCACCCAGCGGACGGGGTGTGCCCCGTACTTGGTTGTGCGGCCTGCGAGGGCGTGCCGGTCGACGGTGGCTTTCAGGTGGTCGCGGAGGGCCTTTAGTTGTCGGGTGTCGCCGGCGCGGACGAGTTGGTCGACTTGTGCGCGGATCCGCGCGATGTCAGCCGGTGGGGCTGTCATCGCTGGTGGCGCGGTCGAGGAGGGCAGTGATTTCTTCGCCGAGCTGTTGGGCGTCGACGCTGACGCGGGAGGGTGCGTCGATGCCGAACAGCTTGCGGTAGGACTCTCTCACGCGGAGGAGCCGGTCGATCGCGGCGAGCTTGGGGCCGTCGTCGAGGATGGGCTGACCGTCGTCGTCCTTGACGATGTGGCCGTGGGAGACGGTGAGGTGGTCCCGCTCCAGGACTTCCAGTGCCGCCACGAATAGGTCGTCGAGTTGCTGGGCTTCGGCTGCGATGAGTTCGGCGCCGGCTTCACGGATGACGGCTTCGCGGCAGCGTTGGATGGCGCGCCAGGCGTCGCTCTTGTTGCTGTAGCCGACGGCGTCTGCGATCTGCTGGTAGCTGAGCTTGGGGTTCTCGGCTTTGAGGCGTGCGGCGTGGGCTGCGCGGTCGGCGGCGTGCTGGCTGGGTTCGAAGCGGCCGGTGTTGTTGTTGTGTGGGCGGTCATTGGGGTGGGGGTCGTTGGTGGTCATGGCGGGCCCCCTCATGGTCGCGTGTTACCGGTGGTGGTGGTTTGATGGTAACTGTGCGTCCGGTTGGGCGTCTGTGGTGCAGGGCTGAGGCCCGCCTTCCCTTGGGCGAGGGAGGGCGGGCCTCTGGCGTTCTGCTCAGCCGGGGTAGTCGTCGCCGAGGACGCGCCGCCGCTCTCGCTCGGCGCGCCGGTTGAGTGCGGACGTCATCCGTACTGCCGCGATCGTGGCGAGGATGCCGAGGGTGCCGAATACGGCGAGTGTGACGGTGCCCCAGATGGGGGTGTCCGCTGTCGTGATCATGATGCCGCCGCCGACCCAGCCTCCGCAGAGCCATGCGAACCAGATGCGTAGCTTTTCGACTCTGACGGCTTTCTGGATGTCGCTGTAGTTGCTCACGGTGTCCCCTTACTGTGGCGCCCGGTTTGGTGCGGGTTGGGGGACGGTACCGCTTGTGTGCCCGGTGTGAAGGCGGGTGCCGCTTCTGTTACCCAGACGTGGCAGTGACCCGCGTCCCGGGAAGGGAGCGGGCCACAGTCGGGGCGGGGTCAGGGCAGTTCGTCGGCGGTGATCCGCTCCCACAGCACCCAGCGCCCGTCTTCCCAGTGCCGGACTTCTCCGGTGTCGGCCGGGCTGTCGTCGCCCTTGAGCGCGGCGCGCATGAGGCTGTAGGCGGCGGTCTCGCTGCCGTGGTCGGACTGGGCGCGGACGTCGGGGCCGGTGAGGGTGAGACGCCACCTCTTGCGGGGCTTTGCGGTCATGTGGTTCATCCTGTCGGTCGGGCGGGTTAGGCGGTGTGTACGCGGGCGGTGATCTGCCGGATGGTCAGGCCCCGGATGGTGAAGTTGTGGCTGGGGGGTGTCCACCCGGCGCCGGGGTAGGTGCGGACGCTGGTGGTGCGGGTGGCGGTGTCGTGGGTGATTTCGAAGAGGACGGTCCGGCCGCCGATACGGCGGGTGTATTCCCATTTGGTGACGCCGTGGCTGCCGCCCCAGTGTTGGGTGGGGCGGTGGAGGCGGTGGGTGATGGTCACGGCGTGCTCCTCAGGCGGCCAAAGCGTCAGCCAGCAGCTGGACGCGGGCGGTGGCGGGGCAGGTGGCGGGGTCAGGTCGCGAAGGGGCAGTCGTCGCGGGTGCAGGAGCAGCGGACGAGTTCACCGCTGTCCAGGCGTGTGACGCCGATGTACGGCTGTCCGAGGCGGGAGTGCTTGACGTGGACGAAGAAGAAGCGGACGCCGTTGATCTCGCGCTTCCAGTAGTGGTGCACGTTGTTCTCGAACTCGTCGACGCGGGGGCCGATCGCGATCCGCTGCCTGATGGGCGTGACGGTCCAGCCTCGTGACTCGGCCTCGGCGCGGTCGATGCGGGTGCAGTTGTCGCAGGCGTCGAGGGGGATGGAGCCGTCGCGGGTGAGTGCGTGGGTGGCGGGCTGCTTGCAGGTCCAGCAAGGGCGGGTGCTCATGTCGTTCTCCGTTCAGGCCGCGAGGGCGAGCTTGGCAGCGGCGGCCTTGTAGGCGGGCTTGCGGGGGCGGTAGATGACGGCGATGGCCGCGACCTCGGCGGGGGTGTAGCGGGTGCAGGTGCGGGCCTTGGCGTTCTTGGCGTAGCTGGTTCCGGTCTGTCCGGTGACTCCGGCCTTGTCGGCGTTCTTCCGCAGGCTGCCTGCCACGGTGCGCGCCTCCTTCACCCCGAGGCCCGCCGCGATGCAGTGGGTGGCGAGGGTTCCGACGCCGTGGCGGGCGATGCGGGAGGCGGCGCGCTGGGTGCGGGTGCGGGCCTTGAGGGTGGCGCGGCGGGTGCGGTTCGAGCGGATCATCGGGTCCCCCTTGGTGCGGCGTTCCTTACGCCTAATACTCTAGGCCTCGCACGTTAGGCATGTCAACTAGACTAGGCCTAACTCGTGAGGCATAGTTGGAGCATGTTGACGAAGGACCACATGGCCAAGGCCCGCCGCGTATATGAGCAGGCCATTGAAGAAGCCGAGCGGCAGCGGGCTGTCACGTTCGCCCGCGCCATCGACGAGGGCATGCCACAGAAGGACATCATCGACGCGACCGGCTATAGCCGTGAGACCGTGCGCCGCATCATCGGCGAGGGCCGAAAGCTCGCGGAGCGCCCGGTGGGCAGCGAGGAGACCACCACATGAGCGAGCAGCCCGAGTGCGAGCCGGAGCCTCCGCTCGTCCAGATCGAGATCACTGCCGACACGGCGCCGTTCATCCGGTCGCTGCACCGGGCCCACTCGGCGGTCGTGTTCGCCACCCACCCCGACCTGCGGAGCGCGGGCTCGGTGCGCCCGGACGAGGAGCCCACCCCGTAACACGAAGGCGGCGCCCCGGTCCGAAAACCAGGGCGCCGCCAGGACCAGCCACCGGCAGGAAGGCCGTCGCAGCTCGACCATCCCGCTGCGTGCTACGAACCCGCAGTGCCCTCCGCAGCCGATCCAGACCACCGACCGTAAACCCGCCCTGCCCTGCCGTCAGTCACCCGAACGAGTGAAGACCCCGCCACGACGGGGGGCGCGGCGGGGTCCCGGTCTCAGTGTGGCAGGCGGCTACAGGTTCGTGTTCGTCTTCCCGAACCAGCGGGCATGGTTGTGGACCTCCTGCCGCACATGCGTCACCGACCCGCCGCCCCGCATACCGGCCGCGAGCAACAGGCCGACGAGAAGTGCCAGACCGCTCGTCCCCATCAACGCCAGGCCCGCCGCGAGTTGCCCGAACCCGAACCCGAGACCAGCCCCCGCCGCGCCCACCCCGACCCCGCCAGCGAGGAGACGCTGCGCAAGCGGGTCGAGAAGCGGCTGCGGGCTGAGGTCGCGGACTGCTGGCGCCTGCACCGGGGCCGGCGCCTGGGACTTACGGACGGGCACCATCTCCCCGTACGCGCCGGGAATCCACACGACCGGGTCACGGTCCTCGTACAGCTCCACCTCGGCATGCTGGACGACCGACGGGTGGGCGTAACGCTGGTACTGCTCAGGCAGGCTGCTCACCGGTGGCTCCAGGCAGGTAGTAGCGGGTCGAGCGGCCGTCACGGCGCTGCTGCACGCCGTGCCGGGTCCACTCCTCGATCGCACGCATCGCCGTATCCCGGGAGATACCGCACGCCTGCGCCAGCTCCTTCTTCGTCGCCCCGCCGTCCAGGCTGGCGAACACCCGGTACAGGTCCGGCCACTGGTCGCGGCCGACCGTGCCACCGTCGGGGAAGCGGAGCGGCGCGAACTGCTCCACCCACGGCTCGTCGGTAAGCGCAGGCTGAGGCTCCGTGTCCTTCATGTCGGAGTAGAAGAAGCCGACCTCTTCAGCGATGTCGGTGTCGGACACGTACTCGGCCCGGTACACGCGCGGCGTGTCGTGCTCCGGCGTCTGCGCGAGGAACTTCCCCGGCAGGTCCAACAGCTCGGGCCGCCAGCCCTTCGACTGGCAGCCGGATCCGAAGATGAACGGGGCGTGCCCGGCCTCGCCAGCGCGAGTGGACAGCCGGTTGGCGTAGTTGCCGCGGGCGTCCGTGCTGCCGCCGAACACCTTTCGGCTGGGCTGCTGGGTAGCAGACACGAACTGGATCGCGAGGAACCGGGCGATCGCCAGCAGGCTCTCGTACAGGGTGGACAGCTCAGCGTCCTGCCGGACCAACTCTGCAAGCTCGTCGGTGACCACGAAGATCGCGTTGCCGTGCTCCCCCGGCACCCACTTTCGGACCGGGCCGCGGCCCTCCGACATCGCCTGGCGGGAGAGTTCGGCGAGGATCGCACCCCGCCGGTCGCACTCGGCACGGATGAACTCCAGCAGTTCCCGCGCCTGCCCCGCGTTCTTCGCGAGCGCCTCCATGCGGCCCTCCCACGGACCGAGCTCCGGAGCGCCGGGCTTCATGTCGATGCCGTACAGGTCGACGTCCTCGCACCGGTTCAACCGCTTCAGGATCAGGTTGACGATGCCGGACTTCCCCCAGTCGGACGCGCCGGCCACCAACGTGTGCCGGTATAGCAGGCGCAGCAGGAACGCCTCGCCGTCCTCGTCGCGGCCGAGCATCACGGGCTCGCGGCAGGTGGTAACGCCGGTGTCCGTGACCTCCAACGTGGTGGCGAGGGCGTCGGACATGGCGACCTTCACGATCAGATCGTTGGCCTCCGGGCCTTCTGCGAGGACCAGCCGGCCGGGCACGCCCATGTTGGCCTGCAGTTGCTGCGCGCGCTTCACCAGTACGGCGGGGGCGGTGTTCTTGCCGGGCGGCGTCTTGATCAGGCACGACCACGAGCCGTCTGCCATGCGGTGGAACGCGTGCACCGCCAGCGGCACGGCGCCGGTGAGGGCGTGGAACCCGCGGCGCAGCACGGTCTCCTCCGGGCTGGCTCCGGTGAGGCCCGGGTCTGCGGCCTCCAGGCCGAGCGCCTCGGGCACGGCACCCTTGGCCTTGACCGTGTCCACGTGCAGCTTCATGCGGGCGTTGCGCTGGGTCGCCAGCCACGGCCCGTACACCCCGTACGCCGCACCCGTGGACAGCGCCCACGCGGTCGCGGTCGGCCACGAGAACCCGGCAGCCACGGCGGTGGTGACGTCAGCGAGGGCGATGAATCCGCCGGCGCCGACGTGGGTGACGAGCTGGTTCTTGTGCTTCAGCCCGGCCGCAACGGTGGCGCCAGCGAGGACGGTGAGGCTGCCGTAGGTGAACAGCAGGTCGGCCCCGTCCTGGGCGAGCCCGAGGACGGTGAGCAGGCTGGTGCCGCCCGCAGGGGCGACTTCGTAGCGGCGGCGGGACATCCACGATCCGATGCGGGTGGCGCACAGCAGGCAGCGTTCCCACGTCCGGCGTGACGACGACGATGACGACGACGACCCCGTAAGCCCTTGACCAGGGATTTTGTAGTTCGTCGTTGTCCCGTCGGTCGTCATCGTCATCGGGATCGGCGTATACACAGGCGTCTGGTTCATGCGGTGGCCTTGGCGGTGTTCAGGGCGACCGACGTGCCTGCGGTGAGGATCCACAGGGCAGCGTCGATCACGTGGCGGGCGGCGCGCAGCAGGACAGCGAGGGCGGCGGCGAGGACAACGACGGTGGCGCCGATGGTGCGCCAGACCGGGGCGCCGGTTGCGTGGGCGAGGGTGCCGACCACGGCGGTGTAGCCGGCCACAGCGGCGAGGAGGGGGCTGGCGGGGAACCAGGACACTGCGACGACCGCGGCGAGCAGTCCGGCGACGGCGGTGAGGAGGAGCGTCGGCTTGTTCACAGGTACGTCCCGTCGGTCGCCTTGCGGGCCTTGCGGACGGCGGCGGCCACGGAGTCCCTGTTGGCCTCCGGGCGGACCCGCATGATCGCCTCCGTTACGTCCTTGTTGTCGCTCATCTTCGCGACGAAATCGCGAGCCAGATCGGCCACGCTCGCGACGGGTTCGCGAACCTGGTTCGGCGGGCTGGCCAGCGGGTTCGGGGTGGGTTCGCCGGTGCGTTCGCGGGCGAGATCGCCGAGCACGGCCCGCAGACTCGCGAACTGTTCGGCGAGTTCGGCGACCACCGGATCGGGTTCCGCTTCGGCACCTGGGCCATTCAGCGTGACCGGGGTGCGCCGCCTCAGATCGGCCCGCGTGGTGATCTCCTTGATGCCGACCTCGAAGTCGACCTCCAGGCGCTCCATGTCGACCTTGCCCTTGGCCCGGATCGCGGCGATGTCCTCCGCGGCCTCACGCTCGATCTCCGCGGACTTCAGGCGTGCCTGGTACTCGCTGTCGCGGATGACGTCGTTGATCTCGGCTTCCTGCTCCGCGGTCAGCGCGGTTGGGTCGTAGGAGCGCAGAAGGCGCAGCCGAATGTCGCCAACCCAGGAGATCTTGGCGACGATCGGCGGGAGCGCGCCGGCGAACGCAGCGGCCGGGGTGATGGTCCATCCGTGCCAGGCGAGGAGGGAGCAGGCGACGACGAGCGTCACCCACTCGACGACCTCGATGACGCGTCCGCCGATCCGCTTGTAGGACAGGTACTGGACGACTCCCCACAGGCCGTCGACGGACACGGCGGCGAGGATGCCCCAGGCTCCAGACTTGATCAGGTCGGTGATGGACCAGCCGGTCCAGCAGAGTGAGACCGCGGTGAAGGCCAGGGCGATCGGGGTGAGCGCCGTGAATCGACGCCCGCTGGACGGCTGGCGAATGTCGGGGCTGGCCATGGCGGTCTTCCTTACGCGTCGTAGAAGTAGCGGGCGGCAACGCCCTTGTCGGTGACCTCTTTGCGGATTCGGTCGACCTCTTCGCGGACGACGGTCACGGCGTCGCCGAGCGGGGTGAGGTCGAACCATTCGCCGTTCTTGCGGTAGTCGGCGAACCGGCGGTGCAGCTCTCGTTCGAGCCGTTCGTGTCCCGGGATGGACCAGGCGACGGTGAGCTTGCCGGGGCTTCCGGTCTGGAGTTCGCGGGCGCGCTGTTCCGGCTTCACGGCGTACCCGATCTTGACCAGCCTCGAATTGCTCGACTTGATCACGTACGCGTGAGTCGGCCTCGGAGCCTTGGCCGCCGCGCCCTGGACTGGCGCGCCCTGGGGCGGCGAGTACGGGGCTTGAGCGGGAACGTCGTCGCGGATGTGGCGGTGCCTGGGGTCCGACTGAAAGCCGAAGAAGACGACCTGCCGTGCGTCCTCTGCCGCTCTTGCCATCGCGACGTTGTCGGCGCCGATCGTGTAGCCGCAGAGCGCGTTCACGTGGTTGAAGATCGCGGTGTCCAGGTTCCGGGCTGCGTCGCTGATGTGGCGGACAAGTTCGGTGATTCGGTCGTCGACCTGCACTCCCGGTTGGGTGATGGCCTGGTTGACGATCCCTGATGCGTAGTTGCAGTCGTACGTGTAGTCGCCAAGGTTGCGGGCACGGGGCTTCTTGCTGGCTGGCGGTTCCTCTTGCGGGTGCTGCCTGGGCTTCCAGAACACGGTGCAGTTCTCCTGGCTGAGGCCGACCCCTGCGTGGGGGTTGCTGCGAGGGCCGGCGGTCTGGGCGGGGCGTGGGCTGGTCGGATTTCCAGGGCCCGCGTACCGGTGGGGGGACGTGGGCCGTGGGCTACCGACAGCCGGTCAGCGGATGGCGGCAAGTCCGGAGTGGGCGCCGCACTGGCAGTTGGTGGGGTTGGTGGGGTTGTGGGTGCCGCAGCGGGCGCATTCCCAGCCGGGGCGGTTGGCGCCTGGGTCGACGAGGCTGCCGTTCTTGTCGTAGTAGGCGCCGCCGTTCTTCGCGGCCGACACGGTCTTGCGGCGGAACAGGCCCATGTCGGGCTCCTCTCGGGTTGGTGTGGCGGGGCGGGCAGCCGGGCGGTGCTGGTTCAGTCGGCGTCGGTGATGTCGACGCGGGTGATGGTGCCGACCTGGAACGGCAGTTCCTCGTACTCGCGTGCCGTCTCGTCGTCGCTGACGGTGGTTTCGATGGTGTCGCCGTCGGACTCGTAGATCGTGACCTTCTTGGCCATGGCGGGCTCCTGCCTCGGGAAGGAGGCCGCGCCCCGGCCGGGGGTGGTACCGGGGCGCGGCGGCTTGTGAGTTAGCGGCGTGCCCCTGCTGCTTCTTGTGCGTGGGCTCGGGCTTGGGCGAGTTGGGCGGCTGCGGCGGCTTCGTTGGCGGCGCGTTGGGTTTGGGCGCGGGCGTAGTCGGCGGCGGCTTGTTGTTGGAGGGCGGCGACGCGTTCGGCTTCGGTGGGGGCGCTCATTGGGTGGCCGCCGGGCGGGGCAGGGCGCGGCAGGTCTCGGCGTGGGCTTGGGCCCACTTGCTGGCCTCGGTGTCGGCGCCGCTGCTGCCGTTGTTGGTGCGGTAGGCGTAGTCGGCCCACTTCTCGGTGTGGGTGGCTCCGCAGCCGGTGCCGCCGCAGCGGGCGATAGTGAGGTTGGGCTGGGTGTCGGTGATGAGGTGCATGTCGTGGCTGAGGTCGACGGTCGCTCTGGCGACGGTCAGGAACCGGGCGATGACCCCCGGCTCCCACGGCTGCTGCTCGCTCATCCCGCCACCGCCGGGCGGAGTTCGCTGTTGAGGTAGCAGCGGATCTGCTCGTCGGTGTGGCCGTGGGCGTGGGCTGCGTTCTGGTAGCGGTCGAACGCGGCGCGCTCCGTGTCGTTGAGCGGGTTGCCCTGTTGGGTTCGGGCTTCGGCGAGGCCGATGGCGACGGCGGCCCAGTGGAGTGCGGCGGTGGGGTCGTTGGTGGGGGTGCCGTCGTCGGGCGTGGGGGTGGGCTGGCTGGCCGGTTGGTCGGTACGCTCAGGCATCAGGGCCTGCTCCTTCGTCGAGGTTGTGGGTAGGCCCGGCCCCCAGCCGGAGGGTGAGAACTACGGCTGGGGGCCGTTCTGTTGGTGCTGTCCCACAGTGGCAGAGCTTCTGGACAATGTCCAGAAGCTCGGGAAGGATGTAGCCGTGCCCGAGAACCCTGAGAGCGAGGGGAGCCGCTTGATCACCTTGAAGCAGATCGAGCTGGAGCACGGGGTCAGTCGGTCGGCGCTGCACACGTACCGGCGCAGCACCTCCTTCCCCCAGCCAGTTCCGGTCGAGGGCTCCACGAAGACCCATTACCGCGCTGACGAGGTGGCCGCCTGGTTCCAGGCGAACCCGAAGCAGCAAGGTAAAAAGCGCGACCAGTTCGTCAGTCATCAGCAAGGAGATCCCGTGTCCACCACCGTTGACCCGCGTATCGCGGTCCTGTCTGATCTGTCGTCGCCGTCGTGGCATCCGGTCCCTGAGGCGTACGGCATGCCGTGGAGCGAGGCTGAGAAGCTCCTCGACGCCTACCGTGCGGCCGTGCTCCGCGACTTCCTGTGGCGGCTGGAGCAGTCGTCCGGGGATCAGGTCGCGGCGAAGCTGGTCGAGGACAATCCGGATCTGGCGGAACTGCTGAACGCGACAGAGACGGAGGCGTCCTGATGGCCCACATCGATCCCGCTGCCGCCGAGAACTGCCACTACGCTACCGATCCCCGTATCCGGCATCTCGCCGAAGCCGCTTGGCGGATGCGGACCGGGGGCAGCCGGATGGATTGGCTGTGTCTCGGCAAGGACAACCCGGCGGCGCTGATCTCGGAGGCGCGGGAGTGGGTGCGGGCGGCGGTCGCTGCCGGGATCATCCCGCCGCCGAGCAGTGACCCGGCATGGAAGAACGCCGCGTGGGCTGCCGCCAACGCCTGACCCCCACCACACAGCAGGGCCCCACCGGATTGGTGGGGCCCTTGCCGTTGCCCGTGAAGCGTCGGGTCGGGTAGCGCTGCTGTGTCCGCGCAGCCAGCGAGGGCGCCCAGCAGCGTTGTCCAGCGTACGCCGCCCCTCCGACACCGCTACCGTCCACGGAAGGAACCACCAGAAGCGAGGCCCCGCCATGACCACCCCACGGAAACCCGAGCGTGTACCGCTTGCCGCTCTTGCTACTCGCCCACTGTCGCCTGCGATACGCCGCGTGTTGGACCGGCCGGCGGTGCGGTCGAAGCCGGAGTTCAACTCGTCGATCTGAACGTGGTCGGGCCCCCGTCCGGGAAGAGACGGGGGCCCGGGTCTCCGGGGGCCACTGCCCGCTGCGGCGTTGGTCCCCGGTGGGGCGCGGCGTGTTGCGGGAGGATCCAGTTGCCTGGTTCCGGCCTGGTCCCGGCAGACGGTGTTCGCCGCCCGGTCGCTGCGCACATCGCGAGCACCTGGTGGAGCCCGCGAGGAGATCTCTTCGAACCCATCGCCGGGCGGCGAACGTGAGGCCCGGTGCCACGTGGAGGCGCTGCCCTGAGCAACCCACACCGGGCGGAGCATGCCTACCCCGGCAACCGTGTCCGGATCAGCCTGCGAACTTCATGGTGCCAGATGCGGCGAGCGCCCCGCTCGGGGGAACGGGGCGCTCGGGTGCGGGGCGGCGGCCGTCACCGCCAGGTGTCACGCGCGCGGGCGTGGATCTGCCGTCCCGCCTGCCTGCTCGGCTATCACCGGATGACGCGTCCGGGGCCCGAGTTTCCTACGGGCAGACGAGCGGGCTGAGTTCAGAATGCCACGCTCGTCAAGCCGGGCCGGGCTCCTCGCTACGGTGCGGCGTCGCCCCAGCTGTCCAGTCCGTCCACAGGGCGCGCCCGTAGTCGCCCCTCTTTGGGCCGACGTGGTTGCTGGGGTGTCCGGCTTCGCGGGTGCATTGGACGGGGCCGCCGCCGGGAACGAGACGACCGTCGAGGGTGGCAGTGCAGGGGGTCACGGGGTCTCCTCGGGGATGGCCAGGTCGCGGGTGCCGGCGTGGAGCCAGCTGCCGGCTTCGGTCGTCCGGGTAGTGGCCGGGCCGGGCTCGGGAAGGGCGGCGCGCCATCGGTCCATGTCGTCGGGGAAGACGCAGGGGACGCGGTAGCCGCTGAGGGTTCCGTCGTCCTCGTTGTGAGTCGCGACGAACGTGTCGAGGACTTCGCGAAGGGCGGCCTCGGCGCGCTGTGCCCGGTCTCGTTCGTGTTCCCAGTCCTCGACGGTGGGTGCGGCGTCTCCTCGCCCGCAGGCCGGGCAGTAGCCGCGGGCCACGGCACGGAGGGCTTCCAGCTCGGCGTACAGCTGGTCGAGGTCGTTGCTGGTGAGGTCGTCCAAGCGGATGCGGTCGGTCACGGCTTGCCTTCCGCCTGGTCGGCCCATGCGTGCAGGGCTTCGGCGAGGTGCCGGGCCTGCGCCGGGTTGATCAGCGCGCACGGGTCGCCGGGCGTGGTGAGGTGCATTCGGAGCCACGGCCATGGCGTGCCGTCTTCGGGTTGGTCGTCACGGCCGTCGCGGGTGATGTGGCCGGGGATGAGGGCGAGGCCGATGACGCCGTCGCGGGGGTCGCCTTCGTTGGGGAGGATGTGGGAGCCGAGGTACACCCAGGGTGGGCCGAGTGTTCGGGGTCGCCGTCGGCGCCGATGCCTTCGATGCTGGCGTAGATGCTCACCGCTGCTCGCCTCCCTTGCGGCTGATCAGGCGGGCGGCCCGGTCCATGCCCGCGCGTTCGGGGTCACAGCGGTGGCACCAGCCGTGGTAGGCGCAGTGCTGGCTGGTGCGGCAGGCGGGCTTCTCGGCTCGCGGATACGTGCGGACACGGTCGGCAAGGTGATCGGCGTATTCGTCAACGAGCTGTTCCGGTGTGGCGCCGAGTTCGCTTCGGGCCCAGGTGCGGTCGATGGCGGCGAGGAGGCGTTCGCGGGGGTCGGTACGCCACGCTTCGGGATCGGTCACGGCTGCTCCGGTGGTTGGTGTGGGGTGCCGCCCGCGCGTCGGCACGGGCGGCGAAACGGTCAGTTGGTGGGCCAGAGGAAGACGGCGGGGGCGGCGTCGTCCGGGGCCTGGAACCAGTCGTCCGGCTCCTCTTTGGCCAGGCGCTGTTCCTCGGTGAGGTAGCGCTCTCCAGACCAGGTGGTGTCAGCGGCGTACATGCAGGACTCGGTCGCGTCGAGCGGGGAGAAGCCGTTGCCTTCGGCGTCGCGGGCGAGGATGACGGGGGTGTCGTCGGGGAGGTTGAGGGCGTCAAGTTGGGCGCGGAGTTCGGCGAGGGTCACGGGGTCTCCTGGCGTCGGGTGGATACGGAAAGGCCGTGAGCGCCGCTGTGAGGCCCGTAGAGCCCCTCCGAACGTCGCGAGGCACCGGCGAGTGGGGTTGAGGCCGCGCGAGGGGCCCTCAGGGCGTTTCTCGGGGCCGAGTTGGCGGGGTGGGAATCTGCGCTCACGACTCCCCCTGAGGTTCTGTCATGGTTTGCGGTGCTTCGGCTCCCATGCGGAACGCGGCCAGTTCCACCGCCTCCGCGATGGACAGCTCGCCGTCCGCCTCAGCCCACATCTGTGCGGCCCGCCGGGACAGTTCGTCGGCGACCGCCTGAACCTCCGGCGGCATCTGCGGGCGGCCCTTCCGGCTACGGCGTCCGGGCGTGAACTCAGCCACGGCGCTCCTCCTGCGACATGAGGACGTCCACGCCGCACTCGGGGTAGGTGCAGATCCCGCCGTCGGGCAGGTCCTCGGCTGTGAGCGGGGTGAAGCCGGTGTGGTCGCTCGGGGCGTGGGCACGGCAGCGCAGCACGCGGGCACCGCTGGCCCGGTAGGCGACGATGATCAGTTCGCTCGGCTGCGCCCCGTCCTGCCCCACCCCGGCGGCGGTGCAGGCACAGCCCTGGTTGTGCGTGGCTGGCGTCTGGCAGTTGGCGATGCCGAGGATCCGCCATGGGCTGATCGCCTCGGCAGCCAGACGGCGCAGCTCGGACACGGCGCGCTGGACGCCCTCGGCCGCCTTCTGGCCCATGTCGTCGTAGACGGCCGGGAAGAGCGCGGTGTACAGGTGCTGCGCGGCAGCGTTGAGGACGGCAGCCCGGTCGGCGGATAGGCGGGCGGCTTCCTTCTCGCCAAGCTGGCGGCGCGCCATCTCCTGCCCAAGGTGGAAGTCCGCGTTCTCCCGGATCTTCTCGGCGGCAGCCAGCTTTCGGCGCAGCGTTGCCTGCTCGCTGTCGGCCAGGGCCACGACGGCTTCAGCAGCGCGGGCGAACAAGGCCTGCTGTCCCGGCTCCTGGTCCACGAGCGAGAGGTCGGGCTCCATCGCGTCGTGGATCGCCACGGCGTACCGCTCCGGGCGATCGGCGATGCGGTCGCGGAGCGCGGTCTGGTCTGTGGGCGGCGGCACAGGCACAGCGGGCGCCTGACGTAGGCGAGCCACCAGTGGGCCCACAGCGTCCAACACGGCGGTCCGGGCAGCCTCCAGGGTCCCGAAGCCGGGATCGGGCAGCAGAACGCCTTCCAGGGCCTCCTCGACGGCAACGAGGACGTCCTCGTCGGTCGGCACTCCAGCGGCGGCGGGTTCGGTGCTCATGGTCAACTCCAGGGGTTCGATGAGACGGTTGGGGCACGGCCCCCGGGACTAGGACTCCCGGGGGCCGGCCTGCTGGTCATGCGGTGGCGTCGAACAGGCCGAGCTGGTCACCGAGGCGCCGGTTCGCCCACAGCACCTCCTTGCGGGCCTTCGCGGTCTTGGCGTTGCCGGTCATCGACTGCTGCTCGTACCGGTGCCAGCCCTCGTACAGCTCGGCGTACAGCGGGCTGTGGTAGCCGGACAGGACGACCGTGGCCTTGCAGTCGGCGAGCGCGGCCGCCAACTCGCGATGCTCGCCGTCGGTCTTCATCTCGCAGCGGTAGTTGTTGCCCCACCCGCGGGTCGTGCCGAGGTACGGCGGGTCGACGTACAGCAGCACGTTCGGCCGGGCTCCGTAGCGGGCGATGACTTCCAGCGCGGGCAGGGCCTCGAGGGAGACGCCGTGCAGGCGCTCCGCGGCGGCGGCGAGCCGGAGGGCGTAGGCCTCGAGGTAGCCGGGCATCGAAGTGCCCGAGCCGGCGGGGTCGATGTAGTGCCGCCAGCCGGTGTTCCGCAGGGTGCCCGAGCGGCCTTGGGCGAGGCGGGACCAGATGCGGCGGGAGAGTTCGAGTTCGTCCTCGGTGGGGTCCCAGGTGGCGGCGAGTTCGGCGCGGCCGTGCGGGGTGAGCATGCATGCGCGCAGCAGTTCGGTCGGCCGGTCGCGCAGCACGCGCCAGAACGTCATCAGTTCGCCGTCGAGGTCGTTGACGGTCTCCATCCGCGACGGCGTCTTGGCGAGGAGGACGGACAGGCCGCCGGCGAAGGGTTCGACGTAGTGGTCGTGGTCGGGCAGGAGGCCGACGATCCAGTCGGCGATGCGCTGCTTGCTGCCGAAGTACGGGACGGGACTCTTCACGGGGTTCCTCGGGTCGGGGCGGTTTCGCGCGGGGTACTGATCGTTTGTGGTGCGGGCCGGGGTACGGGCGATCACACGAGGCGGGGGGTGGACGGGGCTCCGTCGAGGAGCGGCGCCCACGTGGCGCGCATCGTGTCCGCGCACTCGGTCAGGAAGGCGCGCACGGCGGGCTCGTCGGCCTCGGTGACGGGCATCTCGACGGAGCACAGCCACGCCTTGCGCTGGAGGACGAAGAACAGCAGCAGGTACTCAGGGCCGTCCCACTCGTGGAAGCCGGGCTTGCGCCAGTCCCAGCGGATGAGGAAGTTCTGGTCGCGGTCGGCGCGGACGAACAGCGTCTCCTCGGCAAAGGAGGTCCAGGATGCGAAGGGCGTGTGCTGTCCGGCCTTGAAGTAGTTGCCTTCCTGGCAGTAGTACGGGTGATCGATTTCCCAGAGGTGGCGTGCGGGCTTACTTACTGCCGGGTCAGGTGGGGTCGTCATGGGGTGACTCCTAGGCGGCGGGGGTGATGAGGCGGAGGCGGGTGGGGCGTTGTTCGCGGGTGGCGCCGACGGCTTCGCGGAGGGCGTTCCAGTGGGCGTCTTGCTCGGCGGGCGTCCACGTGCGGGAGCTGTGCGGGGTCCGGGGCCGGTTCGGGGGTGGTGCGGGCCGGGTGGGGATGTCCTCGGCGAGGAGCCGCTCCAGCGGGGTGCTCACGGCGTGCGTTCCGGGTGGAGGACCGCGACCACAGCCCCGGCGGGCTGGGGACCGCGCCCGGAACAGGAGGCGCACATGTCGCGGCCGTTGGAGTGCGTGACCCAGCCGTGGGCGCGGGCAGCTGCCCGGGCTTCGGCAACGGTGTCGGCGTCGGTGAGGAGCTGCTTAGGGCAGCCGCCGTACTGCCATTGGGTGTCGCAGTGCAGGGTGATCCGGGCGCTCACGGGGTGGCCTCCGTCCGCTTGGCCGTTTGTTCGTTCCACTCGACCCAGCCGCACACCGCGTCGTGGAAGGCGTCCAGGGCGGCGGTGACGCCGGGCGGTACGTCGGTGCGTTGGAGGTTCTTGATCGCGTGGTGCCAGTCGCCGACGTCTTCGAGGAGGGCGGACGCGATCTGGGCGCCGGGGTTTTCGGCGAACGACACGATGACGGCGTCGGGGTCGTCCATGGCGCACATGAACATCCATGGGGCGTGGACGGCAGGGTGCGGCTTGAAGCCAGTCACTGGTCGGCCTCCGCCCGGTCGGTCGCGGCGGCGATGCCGTCGCAGGTGGCCTTGTCGGCTTCCTGGCGGGCGAGGATGCGGGCGTTGTTGTGTACGGCTCGCACGAAGAAGTCGGCGGCGTCGTTGTCGAGGGGGTCGCCGGGGTCGTTTTCTTCGCGTTGCTTCTCGGTGCTCCAGCAGCGGGTGCAGAGCAGGGGCTGCTTGTCGCGGGCGCACCATTCGCAGGTGATGCCGGTGAGGTGGAAGTCGTGGTCGGGCTCGTACAGGAACAGGGGCCGGGCCTGCTTGCAGTGGTCGCAGCGGGCTTCGATCGGCTGGGCGGTGGTCACTGGTCCTCCTGGCTGGCGGTGTGGGCTCGTATGCGTGCGTCGTGGCTGTTGGTGGTGAGTCGTCGGCCTCGTGCGCGGCTGGTGCAGCGTTGCCCGGGTTCTGCGTTGCACCACGGGCAGCGGACGGACCACTCGGGCGGCTTGTCGGTCACGGGCCCTCGGTCTCTCGGAGCTGCTGCTGGAACTCCTCCAGCTGGGCGCGCTCCTCGGCGGGAAGCTGGTTGAGGTAGGCGGCTGCGGCTTCCTTGCGGGCAGCTATCTGGGCGATGTCTTCACGAGGCAGGTCGTGGGCGTCGCGTGCGGCACGACGGCGGGCGGCGTGGGGGACGGCGCGGGGGTGGCCGTTGCTGCGGCAGTGCCGTCCGAGGGGCGCAAGGCAAGCGGGGCACGGGACGGTGAGCGGGCCGACGCGTACCGGCCGGCGGCTTCCGGTCGGATCGTCGTCGGGTACGTCGCGGCCGACGGCGGTGAGTTCGCGGAGGAGCCGCGGGTCGGGGGCGCCGGGGTTGAGGGCGCGGAGTCCGGTGTCGGGTCCGATGCGTCCGTCGGCGAGGGCGGCGGTACGGGCGCGGAGCCGGGTGAGGTACTGCTCGGGGGTTTCGTCGGGGTCGCCGTCGTAGCGGAGGTTGGCGACGCGTTCGCGGCGGGCCCGCTTGGCGATGTCGATCAGGTCGACGGCGGTGACGCGGTAGCGGTCCTTCGGCTGGCGGCTGGCCATCTCCTGGTAGAAGACCGTGAGCGCATTCTCGGCGTCGGCGCGGGTGAGGCCGGCGGCGGACAGGTCGGCGTGCCAGGCGAGGACGTCGGCCCGTCCGACGGTGCGTTGGTCGCGGGCGGCGGCGAGGCCGAGGAGGGTTGAGGCGTCTTCGAAGGTGATCACTGGGCCTCCTTTTGGGCGGCGTCGTATTCGGCTTGCATCTGCCGGCCGAGGTCGAGAGCGGCTTGGACGCGGGCGTCGGTGGTGGAGAGCCGCGGTTGGGGCTGGCCGAACGGGACGACGTTGCCGCCGTAGCGGTTCAGGTGGTCGTTGGCGCCGGCGATCCATTTCTGCCAGGCGGCGTACCAGTTCCGGCGGCGCGTGCTCTCGCCTTGGTGGTGCAGCCGGAACTTGGCGGTCTCGCTGTCGACATCGACCCGCGGGTATGTGTTGCGGACCCAGCTGCGCATGGTGTCGGTGAGCGCGAAGTCGTCGGGGAGTTCGGTGAGAGGCGGCCGGCCGTCGGAGTCTCTGGCGGGTGTGTTGCTGACGGCCCTGACCCCCCTCTGGTTCATAGGACGGTTAGTGGGTGGTTCAAAGGACGGTTTGGGTGACGTGGACGTCACCCCGGTCGCGACGTGGACGTCACCCCACTCGGACGTGGGCGTCACCCCGGAGGTGACGTGGGCGTCGGGGGGTGACGTGGGCGTCACCCCTGACGTGGACGTCACCCCTACCTCGTGCTGACCTGCGGGCTTGCGCTTACCGCGTGCGCGGGATGACGCCAGCGTCACCCGTGACGCCTGCGTCACCGCATCGTCGCCCGCACGACCGCCCGGAACAGTGGATTCCATGGCGAGGTCGTAGACGTGCGGACGGCGTTCCTGCGGGATGTGATCGGCCTCCGACTGGTTGCCGTCTCTGATCAGACCGAGCTTCAGCAGCTCCTTGAGATCGCGCTGAACGGACCGCTCCGACTTGCAGGCGTACGCGGCGAGCGTGCGCACTGACGGGTAGGCCCCGCGGCCGTGCTTGTCGGCGTGGTCGGCGAGGCCGAACAGGGTGCCGAGCAGCTGCGGCGGCATGGGCGGCGCGTACTTCAGGGCCCATACGGTGGCTTCGAGGCTCAACGGTCCTTCTCTCGTCGTGCTGATCAGGAAGGGCGGGGCCGCCCGTCGACGGCCCCGCAGGTGCGGCTACTTGGGCATGGGCATGGGGGCGTCCGCGGGCTGCTGGATCCGGGTGAGGGGCCGGTCGCTGCGGACGGCGTTCCAGGCGCGGATGAGGTACGCCATGTACTGGTGGTCGGGCACCTTGCGGCTCTCGGCCCGGTCGGTCATGACCCTGCTGCGCAGCGCGAGGACGGGGTGGCTGACGGGGAGGTCGGCGCCGTCCCCGACGCGGCAGAAGAACCACACGGCCTCGTCCACGTCGATGCGGGAGAGGACGTGGTGGGCGGTGCCGACGACGGACTTCGGCAGGTAGCGGAACGCCTGGTGTACGCGAGCGGCGATCTCCACCGAGCGGTAGATCTCGGGGCGCTTCTGCAGCAGGGCGGCGCACTCGGCGGTGGTGGGGCTGTAGTTCTGGCCGAACTTGTAGTCGCCCTGGTCCCACAGCCAGACCTTCTTCAGGACGGCGGCAAGGACGGCGGCGTTGGTCTCACCGCGGAGACTGAAGGCGTCGGCGGTGGTGCGCTTGCGGCCGGCGTCCATGGTCTCTTGGGTGTCGTTGGGGAGGCCGGTGACGACCATGAGGGGGATGGCGACGTCGGCTTCGATGACGGCCATGAGGCGGTGCTGTCCGTCGAGGAGGGTGCCGTCGGTGGCAAACTTGATGGATTCGCCGTTGAGGCGCCACTGCCCGGCGGCCATGTCGCGGGCGTAGTCGGAGACGGCGCGCTTGCGGGCGTTGCGGTTGCGGGTGTTCTGCTTGAGCCACTTGGCGGCGAGTTCGGGCGTGACGGCCATGATCTCGACCTGGGGAATGTCGGTGGCGGGTACGCTGAGCTGTGTCATTACTGCTCCTGTTCGATGGAGTTGGCGACGTCGGCGAGGGCGTCGCTGATCTTGCGGAGGCTCGTCGCCCACCAGCGGCGGGCCTCTTCGCTTGTGTCGGCCGCGGGCAGGTCCATGTCTGCGGCGAGTTCGGCGATGGAGCCGAGGGCCCGGACGATTTCCGGGGCTTGGCGGTGGGTCTGTTCTCGGTTCCGCGTGAACCGGTCGTCGTCACGCAGGCGGTCGAAGCGCTCTGCGATGCGGACGAAGTCGTGGGTGGCGTCGGCGAACATGTCGGGAAGCGGGCGCCGCTTGGGCTTGGGTGGAGGCGTGACGGCGGCTTCGAAGCCGGGGCCGTCGGGCTGCACCCAGTCGTCCCCCGCAAGGAGGTCGCCGTCGGACGACGACTCGGGGACCGGTCGTGCCGCGGCGTACGTGCCGCCGTCTGTGCCGAGAACTACGGCAGGTGTTTCATCTGAAACACGTGAGTCCCGCATGGCTGTGGCCGGCGAGATTCCGGTAGCCGATGAGATCGCCCGGAGGCTCATACCGGACTCGCGGAGGGACGCGACGACTTCTTGTCGTTCCTCGCGCGGAAGCCGGAGGCGTGCTGTGCCGAACTCGGCAGCGCAGTAGGCGTCCCACGTGGCGTAGCCGAGCGCGGCCCAGGTGCGGGATGTGTACGCCTCTTGGATGAGGAGCCAGGTGCCTTCGACTGCGACCTTGATGCGGTCAGTGAGGGCGCGGGCTTGCTCCTGGGTTGGCAGGGCGATCTCAGTCACGCGGTCCTCCTTTCGGTAGTTGGGGCTTCGTCCGCGAACCGAGCGGGCGGCGGCGGGGCGGGCTGCGGAAACCGCTCGGGCTGCGTCAGCAGTTGGGCCAACTCGTTGATGAACTCCGTGTCCGCGTCGCGGAACAGCACTGCTGCTGCGTCCTCGGCCGGGCCGCGCAGGTGCAGCGAGGCGTTGGCGGGTCCGCGTCGGTGCAGCTTGTTGAAGCGCGGTTGTTCGTGCCGGATCGCCGCCTTCTCCGCCACCTTGATCGCGTCGTACGACTCGTAGAAGGACACGGCTGCGTACTCGGCGAGCGGCCACCACTCGGCCTTCTTGCGGTGCTGGTCCCAGCGCTCCAGGCCTCCATAGGTGAGGCCGATGTAGAGCGGTTGCAGGTCGGCGTCGTAGAAGCGGTAGACGAGGTGGAACTTGTAGGACGAGCGCCAGGCGGCATGCCTCATTTCCGGCGCCAGGAAGCCTCTGGTTGGCGCATCGCGGTCGAGCTTCCGCAAGGGGAAGTGGGTGGTGCTCAAGGTCATGATGTGAGAATACCGTTCGCGATCGCGGTTCGCGACCCCATAGCGCGGACGCGTAGCGCGACCGCGACAAGCTGTGCCACCATGGGCCCCATGACCAGCGATGCCGAGACCCAGATCCGGGAAGCGACCCGTAAGCGCGAGAAGTCGAAGGCCGCCTTTGAGCGGGACGACGCCGCGCTGCGCGAGCTGTTCGTGACCTGGCGCGCTCAAGGCGTGGGGCCGTCCGACATGGCCCGCTGGTCCGGCATGACCCGCGAGTGGGTGGCGAAGATCGCGCCCGATCCGAAGCGCGCCCGCGACATCAACGCCGCTCGCAACATCGCCGACTCCTGACACCCTGCTCCTCCTTCCTTCGGGCCCCGCCGTGTGCGGGGCCTCACTGCTGCTCAGGCCTCGGTGAGCGGCCCGTGGTCGGCGACGAGGCTTCGCCAGCGGATGTAGTGGCTGCCGGTGCATGTCCAGCGCGGTCCGGATTTGGTCCAGCGGCGTCCGGTCCGGTCGGTCACTGCGGTCACGTCGGCGGGTGCCTGGAAGGAGCCGGGTCCGCCGGGGCGCCAGGTGCGGGCAGTCATTGGGCGGCCGTCTTCCGGGTGTTGCCGCCGCGGGGCCGCATCTGCACGCCGGCTTCGCGGAGGAGAGCATGGGTGCCGCCGTGGGAGCGGCCGATGGCGGCGGCGACGGCGTCGACGGTCATGCCTTGCTCGTACAGGCGGGCGGCCTCGGCGCGGGCGGTGTCGCGGGCGTCGCCGGTGAGGACGATGCCGGTGGTGTAGTCCCTCATCGGGGTTCCTCTCGTGGGTGGTTGGGGGCCGGGAGCCCGCCGGGGAGGTGGCGGGCTCCCGGAGGGCGGCCGAGGGGGAAGGGCCGCCGGGAGGGTGGTCTCAGCGGCGGCGCTTCAACGTCCGCGCGTAGTCCTGGAACCGGGCCTTCGCGATCACCGACCGGTCCGTGGTGCGCAGCACGATCCCTTCCGGCTGGTGGCCCGCGCCCTCGTCGAGTGCCACCCGGGTCACCGGCAGGCGTCCCGCGAGGAATGCGGCCATGCCCTCGACATCGGAAGGCAGCGCGGCGGCCGGGACCGTCTCCAGGCGCGGCGTCAGCTCGATGCCCTCGGCGTCGGCCGCCCGCTGCAACGTGGCCTCGTTGCAGAACCGCTGCCCGCCGTTCTCCCGCCAGGCTGAGATCTGGGTGCGGTCCCATTCCAGGACGTCGGGCAGCAGGCAAGCGATGTCGAACAGCCGGTAGCCGACCTGTCCGCTGCCGGTGTACTGCTTGGCCGCGCCGCCGATCTTGTGGCCGTACACCTCCAGGAAGAACACGAGGATCTGGCGGTGTTCGTCGCGCGGCTTGAGCCTGGCGGCGAGCGGCTCAAGCGCGGCCACGATGCCGAGGGCGGGGTTTCCGATGCGGTCGCCGCGCGCGTACAGCAGCTCTTCGCGGGAGCCGATGAAGAAGTCGCCGTCAGGGAAGAGGACGATGCGGCCGTTGGTGCCGTCGACTTTCTCGGTGAGGATGACGTCGCCGTCGAACGCGGTCGGCTCTTCGAGGAGGCCGCCGTTCTTCGGGTCGAGGGAGTGGTAGGTGGGGATGCTGGGGTACTTCGTCGCGGTGTTGAGTGCGGCGAGGTAGGGGTTGTTCATCGTGGTCTCCTTGTCGGGGTGCCCCGCCGCAACTGACCTGCGGCGGGGCGCTTGTGGTCAGCGGACGGGGACGGTCCCGGCGATCGCGTTGCTGATGTCGGTGACGAACTGCTCCCGCTCGCCGTCCGGGGTGTCGGCGGGGAACGCGATGTGGATGCGGGCCTGCAACGGGCCGTCGTTCCAGCCGATGTCGATGGCGCGCGCGTGGGGTTGCAGGCCGTCGGCGCCGAGGCGGATCGCCCACTCACCGACCGGTGCCGCTGGAACCATCCGCTCGCGGATCTGGTGGGCCGCCTCAGTGATTCCGTCCTCGTCGAGAAGACCGCCCCAGGTGACGAGGTCGCCGTCGGCGTGAAGGTGCGGGATGTAGGACTGGCGCAGCGAGGTGACGATTTCCTCGACGGTCGGCAGGTGCACGAGTGCGTCGAGGGCGAGCCCAGCTTCGGCGCGGAGGTCTTCGTCGGTGTACGGGCGGTCGGGCTGGCAGGGGACGAGGTTGGAGTGGGCGTCCTTGCCGCAGCCGCAGCGAATCCCGGTGGGGCCGTAGGCGAGCGGGTCGTTCATCGTGTTCTCCTTGGGGTGGTGCCCGCCGGATAGCCCCCGGCGGGCGCTGCTTACTGGGCGGTCAGATGAGGTCGTCGAGGAGGAACTCGCCGAACCAGACGAGGACCGCGACGACGAGGCCGATCACCGCCGTCCACAGGTGGCTGGACGAGATCACCCAGGTGACGAGGGCGGCACACGCTCCGAGGAGCAGGCCGAGCAGGAAGCGGTTCATCCGAGGTGTCCTTCGTTGTGGTAGGCGTCCGCCTGCTCGGCGGCCTGTTGTGCGAGGGCGGCTTCGGCGCAGACTTTGTGGCTGGGCTTCCGTTTCGAGTCGCGGAGGTTCGTCAGCCCGCCGCAGTACCGGCACGGCTTCTGCTGGTGGGACCAGTGCGAGGCGTCACGCCAGTCCAGAAGCGGCGGCGGGTCACGGCCCGCAGGCTCGGCGCTCACGCCGACACCGCCAGATCTGCTTGCTCGATCCGCTCCCGTCGGTCCGTGAGATGCGCCGGCTTCACGCACCGGTCGACGCTGCACGTGCGCGTCACCCCGCCGTCCGGCCAGTAGCCGCGGTCCCGGCGGAACGCGAGCCGGTTCGGGGTGAGGTTGCCGCCGGGCTGGTGTACGACCTTCGGCCCGTTCCACAGGACGTGCTCGCCGTCTTCCTGGGTGAACAGGTCCCAGGCTTCGTCGAGGGTTCGGGAGGCGTGCATGGTGCGCGGGGTGTCGGTGTAGTCGTCGATGCTGATTGGGCGTGCGGCGCGGCGGCGCAGGTTGCGGCGTTCCTTCTCTGACAGGCCGCCCCAGACACCCCATTCCTCGCCGGTGTCGAGGGCCCACTGCAAGCAGCGGTCGATTGCGGGGCACATCCGGCAGTACGCCTTGGCCTGCTCGATTTCGTAGGCGTTGCTGCTGGGGAACATGGCGTCGGGGTCGGCTTTGCAGGGGGCGGTGGTGCGCCAGTCGGGTTCGCGGCGGCTGGGGGTGGGAGGCGCGGCACGCATCACGCCACCCCCAGCCCGGCGCGGTCGGCGAGCAGCCGGAGTGCGGCGGCAGCCTGCTGCGGCACGACGCCGTTCCCGAGGGCCTTCAACTGGGCGCCCCGCGGGATGCCCGGCACGCTGGTGACGTGGCCGGCGGCCAGGCCCTGCATCCACTCGACGAAGGCGGGGCTCAGTCGTCCCAGAGCGTCGGTGGGCCGGGGGGCGGGCCGTCCGAGGACGCGCTCCCATCGTCGGACGGCGGGCTCGTACTCGCCCCACTGGACATCTGGTTGACCGCTGAGGGGAGCATCAGATCCCCCTTGCTGCCGCGCTGGTTCGGTCCGCCCTTCGTCCCGTCCGTCGCCCTCGGCGTCGGCAGGAGCGTCGGCGCGAGCGAGTCCAGTGACGGCCGTACCGCCGCGCCCGGCGAAGGCGACTGGTTGTTGCCGTACGGCGTCGCGGTCGGCGTGGGCAGCAGGTGCGCCACCTCCGCCGCCAGGCACTTTCCGTGCGTCCCGGCTTCCTGCGACGGCGACCGCTTCGTCTGCCGGTTCTCGTTCTCCGACGCCCGCGGCGTGGGCAGCAGCGAGATGGTGTGGCGCAGGTTCATTCCGCCGTCCGCCGCGTGCCCGATCCCGTTCGCCTCCGACACCGTCGGCGTCGGCAGCAGCTGCACCACGTTCGGCAGCTGATCCGAAAAGCCACGCCCCCGGGAGTCCCGGGCCCTCGGTGTCGGCAGGCCAGGCGAGGAGGAAGACCCGCTCACGCTGGTGGGGAGCGCCGACATCGGACGCTCGGAAGACCTGCCATTCCGCATCGAGCCCGAGGCGGGCCAGGTCTGCGAGAACGGCACCGAGTGCCCGCAGAAGAGGTTCATCACCGGCGTCTCCCACACACCACGTGCAGGGTTCCACGTCACTGTCGGCTTTCGCCGAGAGGAGGCCGCGGACATTCTCGATCACCACCAGTCGGGGTTGAAGGGCTTCGATGGCACGGGCGACGTGCAGCCAGAGACCCGAGCGGGTGCCTTCGGCGAGTCCGGCGCGGAGTCCGGCGAGGCTGACGTCCTGGCAGGGGAACCCAGCGGTGAGGATGTCGACCGGCTCGACCTGGTCCCAGTCGACCTTCGTGAGGTCGCCGTGGTTGGGGATCTTGGGCCAGTGGTGGGCGAGGATCTGAGCGGCGTACTGGTTCTTGTCCTCGCGGCCGTCCTTGTCCGGGGGCTCGTACTGGCAGTGCCAGGCGACGGTGCCGCCGAACACCTGCCGTACCGCCTCGTCCAGGCCGCCGTAACCGGTGCAGAGAGAGCCGATGCGGGTCATCGGGTCACCTGCTCGCGGTCGGGCCACGCGCAACCAGCCAGCGCCGCACGATGCCCGTCCGGGACCTCGGCGAGCGGCTGCTCGAGCCAATGCAGACCCATCGCCCGCAAGATCAGGGCGTCGGCTTCGTCGTCGGACTCGAGGATCGCCCCATACCTCGAGCGCGCAGCCTCGAGAACCGCGGTCTTCCTCGAGCCGCCGTTACCGGTGGCGTACTTCGCTCGAGCAGTCGGCGAGATGATTGCGACGGGGATGTCCCGCTCGAGCAGCGCGCCGACGATCCGCCACCACAAGCCGCCGCGGTCCCACGTGGAGCCGCCTGGGGTGGCGAACCCGACGGGCCCTTCGACGCAGGCGAGGTCGACGGTGCCGACTTCCTCGAGGACGCGGGTGGTGATGTGCTTCATCCGGTTGTGGCGCTCGAGGATGGTGTCCTTGCGGCGGCCCTTGGTGGGGACTCGAGCTGTGCCGGCGAGGGTGGCGACCCCGGTGCCGGTCAAGGAGATGTCGAGCCCGGCGACTCGAGCGAGGCGGGGCCGGGGCCCGGCCGTCACGGGGACGGCCGGCGCCTCGGGCTTGAACAGGGGCAGGGTCACAGCTCCCCCTCGTGGTGTGTGGTGGTGTGGTCGCCGGTGTGGACCGGCTCGTACAGGTCGGCGATCTCAGCGCCGTACGCCTTCAGGTGCGCGGTGATGTCGTCGAGGAGGAGCAGTGGGTCGGGGCCGACGTCGTGCGGCGTCTCGTTCACCCAGTCCCCGGCCCGGTCGTCCCAGCGGGCCGCGAGGTAGGGGCGCTTGCGGTTCTCCAGCGCACGCTCGACGAGGACGAACACGAGGACCGCGGCGGCCAGGCAGACGCCGAGCGTGCCGGTGACGAGGAAGATGTCCGTGTTCATGCCGCACCCCCAGCGACCTGGCCGAGGCACTCCCCGCACGTCCAGCCGTCCTTGTGCAGCACGCCCGCGGTCGCCTTGTCGCAGTTCGGGCAGTCGTCCCACGCCTGCGCGATCACCCCGGCGGGGGTTTTGGTGGGTTGGCCGAGGAGTTCGTCGATGGAGACCGTGCGGGGTCGCGGGCGGTGCTTGCCGTTCGGGGCGACGATCTGGCGGACGTAGCGGCGCAGAGTGGTCACGACGCCACCCCCTGCCGCAGGTCGTGCAGCTCCCGGGTGTCCGCGATGTGCGACGTCTGCATGTCGTCGAGGCGCTGCTGCAACTCTCCGACCGCGCGCAGGGCCAGGCTCAGGCGTCGCCGCAGTTCGGCGTCCCCGGCCACGGGCTTCGGCTGCTGGACTGGACTGTTCGGCTTGGCGTCCCGGAGTTGCTCCAGTTCGGCGCGGAGCCGTTGGATGGTGGCGAGGCGTTCCGCGTCGCGCTTGTCGGCCGCTTCGAGTTCGCGGGTCGTGCGGTCGAGGCGGGCGAGGACGGCGGCGTGCTTCGCGCCGCTGACGATCTTCACGAGGCACCGCCGTCCCGCTGGGCGGGGATCAGCGGCCACGAGCCGTTGACGACCGCTTCCGGGTCCTTCTTCCGCAGGTACTCCTGGAAGGAAGCCGCCTGCGCCGCAGCCCAGTCCTCCTGCTGGTCGTGAAGCTCATCGACGAACGCGTTCCCGATCTCACCGAAGCGGGTGGCGATCCGCCACGTCACCCGGCACGCGGCGATCGCATCAGCGTCCGCAGCGTGCGCGCCGTCCAACTTGACCTGGTAGTGGGCGCACAGGTCGGTCAGCGTCCGCTTCCCGCGCCGGTAGGGGTCGACGCGCTTGTCCAGCACGCGAGGGTCCAGGACACGAAGGTCGGCGCCGACGATGTCGGTGAGCGGCTGCACCCCGTACCGGCGCGCCTCCCGGTCCAACAGCGTGAGGTCGAACGGGGCGTTCATGACGACCAGCGGCGTGCCCGCGAGCACGACCTGCGCGAGAGCGGCCACGATCTGGGCGATGCCCTCGGCCGCGTCCTGGCCTTCGTTCTTGGCCATCTCCGTGCTGATGCCGTGCACGGCCGTCGCCTGCTCGGGGATGTCGACGTTCGGGTTGAGGAGCCAGTTCGACGGGGCGGGCGGGAGCTGGCCGCCGACCTCGACGATGCAGGCGGTGACGATGCGGTCCGTCTCGACGTCGACGCCCGTGGTTTCCGTGTCGAAGCCGGCGAGGCGGCCGAGGTGCCACGCGGCGGGTGGGGTGTGGTTCATGGTTCGTGGTCTCCTAGGGGAGGCCGGGCCCCGCCTGATTTCGGCGGGCGGGACCCGGCGCGGGGGATAGGTCAGGCGGGAGGTTGGGCGACGGCCGGCCACTGCTGGCCGGGCTCGTCGTCGACGAACTCGCCCTCGATCGGGCCCTCGTCCTCGTCGCTGCCACCCGACTCCGGCATGGGCGCCTGCGGGACGACACCGGCCGCGACGGTCGTCCGCTGCTCGGCAGCCACCTCGGCCTGCGCCCGCAGTTGCTCGCGCATGTACTCCGCTGACGTCGGCACCCACTTCGTGAGCCGGTGCGCGGCCGTCTTCATCCACATGGCCTCTTCGTGCTTCTGCCACGGGGAGTAGGCGGAGTCGGATCCCTGGCTCATGGCCTTGGCCTTCATCACCTGGGCCCGGTTGAGGACGACGACCTTTGAGGTCGCCCCGTCCTTCATCACCGCGTACGCGTAGACCAGCCGCAGGGCGCCGCGGTCCTCGACGTCCCAGTCGATGTCGTGCTCGGGGCGCTCGTCGCGGCCGGGTGAGTAGCGGAAGGTGTCCCGCTCGCGCACCACCTCGACGATCACGGAGGAGACGGCGCCCGCCCGGTAGATGAGTTCGATCTCGCCCTGGTAGCCGCGGATGCCCTGGATTTCCAGGCGCCCCTTCTGCTTGCGGGGGACGAGGTAGAACTGCTCGGTGCCGGGGGTGAGGCCGAGTTGGGCGGCGTCCATGAGGGCGCCCATGAGGGCGGCGGGGTTGTTCTGTGCGGCTTGGGCGAGGTTGCGGTCACGGCGCAGGACGCCGACGGCGAGGCGGACGAAAGTGTCGGGCTTGACGTGGGACGGCATGACCATGGCGAGGTCGTTGCGGTACTGCTCGACC
The DNA here is from genome assembly GCF_042955065.1 of Streptomyces sp. NPDC012510. NCBI lineage: Bacteria > Bacillati > Actinomycetota > Actinomycetes > Kitasatosporales > Streptomycetaceae > Streptomyces > Streptomyces sp. NPDC012510. Next base: position 160,760 of record NZ_JBIBEN010000005.1, on the reverse strand, counting down.
ATGGCGCCGGGTCCGTTGTCGCGGACGGCGACGGCGGTGGAGACGGTGTTCTCGGTCATGCGGCGTTCCTTCGGGTGCGTGCGGGCAGGAGCTGGTAGGTGCGGCCCTCGCGGACCGTGCGGGTAGCGATCCGCTTCGTCTCGCAGACCGCGCGCCGGCCAGAACCGATCGCGTCGAGGAGTTCGCCCTTGCAGGCGGTCAGTTCGTCCTCGGCGGCCCACGCCTGGTCTTGGGCGGCGTGGAAGCGGTCGCGCAGGAGGGTGGGGATCTCGACGTCGACGTCGTCGAGGCCGTCGGGGAGTTCGCGGATCGCCTGGTAAGTGGCGGAGTGGCCGTCGATGCTGGGGCGTTCGTCGTCGGCGAGGGTGCGCATGAACTCGGTGGCGGCTTCCCGCATCTTGAGTGCGTCGGCGGGGTCGTAGTCGACGACGTACTCGCGGTACTCCGACCCTGCGATCAGCACCGCGACGTGGCAGCGGGGCACGACGAGGGCGTCCATGTACCACTGGCACTGGGCCCGGTAGTGCACCGGGATTTCGGCGGTGCCTTCCTCGCCCCAGCCTTCGGCGTCGCGGCTCGTCTTGGCCTCGACGATTGCGGTCGTCCGCCACTCGCCGTCGAGGATGAGACGGTCAGGGTTGACGACCTGCCACGGCCTTCCGGCGGCGGCGTAGGTGGGTGAGGGCCGGACTTCGTCCTCGGGGTGCCGCTTGGCGAACTCGGCGCAGATCGCGGGCTCGTGGATCTTTCCCCAGTACATGACGTCGTTCTCCTCCACCGGGGCGATCAGGCCCTTCTTGCGGTGCCAGAGGGAGAAGCGGGACTCGTACGGGGACAGGCCCATCACGGCGGCGATCTCACTGCCGCCGATCCCGCTCGCACGAGCGGCGTGCCACTCCGTCGAGCCCGGCTCGAAGAAGCCGAGGACGGTGGGGCCGGCGGCCGGGGCCTGGGTTCCGGTCTGTGCGACGGTGGTCATCGGCTACTCCCGTTCAGTCCGGCGAGGGCGTCAGCCCACGCGGTGTCGTCGCTGCCACCGACGAAGCGGGCTTCCACCCGGGCCCCGTACTCGGTCAGCGCATGCCGGGCTTCGTAGGCGCCGGCCGGGGCGTAGGGCGACAAGTGGGTGGTCTTTTTGGTGGTGGCGTCGCGGATGTATCCGGCGGCTCCGGCGGCGGACTGGCTGGAGTTGTATTCGGCGACGGGCTGCCAGATGCCGGGCTGGTTGCGGCAGGCTGCGGCGACGGCTTTGTGGTCGATGTTCGGGCGGCGCTTCACTGGTCGCTCCCGCTGGCGTGCGTCCACTTGGGGTAGTCCTCGGCCCACATCCGTTCCATGCGGCGGGTGCCGTCCGTGCGGTGGAGCCAGCCCCATGCCTCGCGGTCGCCGGTTTTGGGGTCGGTGGTGAGGTGCTCGCACACGTAGCGGGCGCCGTCGCGGGTGTAGGTGCGGCCTGCGGCGAAGAAGTCCTCGGGGGTGGCCGTCGCCGCCGCAGCGGTGGCCTCCTCCCCGAGTCCGGCGTACGCGTCCTGCTCGTCACGCTCGTGCTCGGCGAGGAGCTGCTGCACCTGGTGGAAGTCGCCGTGCTTGGCAGTGGCACGGAGGACACCGAGCAGCCCGCGCAGCATGGCGAGTTCGCCGGAGTAGTTCTCAGGCCCGGTGGCCTCGGCGAGGATCTCGGCGCGGTATGCGTCCAGGCGGCTTTGGACCTCGACCGGGGAGTGGACGGTCATGTTGCCCCGGTCGGTGCGGATCATGCCTTCGAGGACTTCGCGGGCGTTCATGCGGCACCGCCTTCACGCTCGGCCTTGAGCCGGGCGATCTCCTCACGGGCAGCGGCGAGTTCGTCCTCTGTGGTGCGGTGACGCTCGGCCGCCGCAGCGATTCCGTCCCGCCAGCGCTGCACCCCGGCAAGGACCCGGTCGGCGACGGCGAGCTGCTGCTCGACCGGCGTGCCGCTCTTGAACAGCATCTGGAGGTCGCTCGCGGTGGGGCGGTTGCTCGGCCGCAGCGACAGGGACGCGATGGGGTACGGGCCGGACTCGGCGGTGCCGGTCTCTTCCCAGAAGTCGTGCGCGCGCATCATGCCGCACCCGCCGATCGCTGGCCGGGCACCGAACGGGGCGCCGCGATCTCGGCCGCCGCGTCCCGCAACTGGTGCAGGCCACCCGCGTACAGGTCGATCGTGCCGCCGTCCGCGAACTCGTCGATCAGCTTGCCCATGCGCTCGTCGAACTCGTGCCGGGCATGCGAGTCGCGGCCTTGGGTTTGCGCGGACTGCGCCAGCGCGTGCATCTCCGCCAGCTCCTGGCCGAAGCCGTCGTCGCTGTCGGCCGCCTGGAACAGCTCCAGAAACACCGTCCGCAGGAAGCTGGTGACGTTCAGCTCGGCGCCGTCGTCAGTGACGGTCAGGGTGAGAGGCGTCGACCCCTCGATCTTGTAGCTCATCGGAGCTGCCCCTTCGGGGAGGTAGTCAGGAGGAGGAGAAGAGCGGCGGCATCCCGGAGCGCTTCACGGGACGCATGCCGGGCGATGTCCCACTCGCGCAGCAGCGGATAGACCGCCTCGGAGCGGATGGCGCGGGCCAGCCACGGGCGCGGGTCGAAGTCGCGGGCCGAGTCGGAGTCGACGAGGAGGAACCAGACGACGGAGAACGCGGCGTGGACACCGACACCGAGCGACAGAAACGCCGCCCACTCAGCAAGGCTGTGCGTGTGGCCGGTCACGAGGTACCGCCCAACTCGGCGTCGATTGCCGCGCGGATCCCGTGAAGCAGGACCAGGCGTCGCGCGTACTGCTGAGACGCCAAGCTGTCGGGGCTTCCCGGCGCCAGCCCGAGCGCAACGTCCAGCGTCGTGTCAAACACGTTGACCAGGGCCACAGCCTCGTCGAGGCGGGGGACCAACTCCCCGCTCTCGATCTTGGCGATCTTCGACTGAAGCCAGCGGAAGCCCTGCGGCGCCACGGCCTCAGCGACCTCGCGCTGCGTCAGTCGAGCCTCGGCGCGGGCGGTCCGCAACCACTTCGCGAAGACGGCGTTGACGTCAGCCACGGCCCTCACCGCCCGTCTCGGGAAGGTCGTGGCCCACCCGGTACGAGTGGTGGACGTGCTGGTAGTGCTCGCCCTCCGGCTCACGCAACGACGCCACCGGCGAGAACACCCGCGTCACCGCATCCGGGCCCGGCGCCGTGTTGTGACCGTGCTGCGCCTCAGCGATCAGCCGCCACTCCGCGAACACCTTCTCGATGCTGATGAGCACCTCGCGGTCCGGCACGGAGGGTTCGCTGCGGTAGTAGTCCAAGACAGCGCCGCCGAGATCACCGAGGAACTCACGCAGGTCCTCGTCGTCCATGAGCTGCGCCCAGGGCAGAGCAGGCGGGTACGCGCGGCGCTCCACCAGCCCGTCAGCCGCCTTACGAACAGCCTCGACGGTGAACGGACCGCCCGACGTGATGCCCTTCGCCTCAGCCGCGTCGCACAGGTCGAGCACCGAGTCGATGCAGCGGGAGAGGTAGGCCATCTCCTCCGCGATCGTCGGCTCCCTGCCGACATACTTCGCGCGCTCCGCCTCCAACTCGGCAACCCGAGCCCGCAGCGACTCCACCTCGGCGTCCCGCACCGCGAGCACCGCATCCGCACGCCGACCGTTGTGGCACGACCCGACACCGGAGACGCGACCCGCCTCGTCGTAGTGCACACAACCCGTCCAGTACGGCTTGCCATACTCCGGACACGGATGCGTGTGGTGCGCGTTGTCCAACGCCTCCACGAACGCAGCCCGCAGACAGTCACGCTCCGACGACAGCGGCTCGGGCAGCACCGGCACCGGCAGCACATCCGCCGACCCGACGATCCCCAGCTCCGCCAACTCCGTCAGCGTCACCATCACGAACTGCGGACACGCCCCGCACTTCTCCGGCGCATACAACGCCTCACCGTCACGCGAACCGTCACGCCGCGTCCACACAGCGCCGTCCACCGTGTTCACCACCAGCGGGGCACTCACGCCGCCACCCGCTTCGAGTCCGCACGGCCGATACCGTCCGCGTCCAGCGCGGCCAACAAGCCCCGCAACCGGATCTCCAACGTGATCGCCGCCCGCAGCATGGCGTGGTGGTCGTGGATGTTCGCGCCCTGCTGGGCGGCCAAGTCCTCCCGGGCCAGGCGCAGCGCGGTCGACAGCGGCGCCGCATACGCGTCAGACGGGCGCGGCTGGTACAACGCCTGCACCGGCATCGCGTCCGGCAACGGGGCCTCCGGCAGCGTCATCACACGCACGCTCACGCCGGGAAGGTCAGTAGGATTCGTACTCAAGGCGAACGCCTCATTTCTCTGAGAGTGGGGTTGAAGCCGAGTCGGGGGTCGTCGGGTACAGCCGGCGGCCCTTCGGCGTAGGTAGGGGTCAGGCGGCGGACTGCTGCTCGTTCCGCGCGGCCATCCACGTACGGACCGCGTCGAGGTCAAAGCGCCGACCACGGAAGCTCGTCGGCTCGACCGGACAGCCCTTCTGTACCCACTGGTTGACCGTCCAGTTCGAGACGCCGTAACGCGCCATGAGCTGGGCGGTGGTCAGCAAGGGCGAGAGTCCGGTGGGGCGGAGGATCTCGGTGCGCTCAGCGAGGGTCTGAGTCGCCATGGGGGTTCACCTTTCCACTGTGTCAGTAGAAACTGAGGGCATGTCGAAGTGCTCTTGGAGGGGCTCTCCCAGCGCCGTAGCGATGAGCCACGCAGTGCGGAGCCGGCACGTTTCCGCCGCCGTCTCCCCTCGGCCGGTCACCTTGATGACCGTTCCGAGGCTGACTCCCCTTCCGCGGACGTCGACCGCCTTGGTCTTGGCGGCGAGGTCGGCCTGGGTTAGCCGTGAGCGCTCCATTGCGTCTCTGAGTGGCTGGCCTTTGGCCTTGCGGATGAGGTCGGTCATGAATGCCTCGTACCTGTTGGGGACTACGTGACGGCTACGGTCGCCGTTGACACAGTTCTACTGTGTCAGTGTCAGTGAGGTCAAGTGAGCGTGCGTGAGTTTCGGTGAGCGTCAACGAGTAGCGACATGGCTCGAACGTGGGTTCTATGATTCGGGCATATGTCGTAGCCAACGGCGCGTTATGACTTCGTCGCGCGCTGCATACATATCGCGCCACGCTCCTACTTTCACTTGCGAAAGTAGAAGATCACGATGCACTCTTAGCCCGTGACAGACCAGGAGCGCACCGAAGATCTGGCGCAGCTTCTCGCGCGACTCAAGGCCGAACGAGACCTGAGCGACAGCGAGATCGGGCGCCGCATCGGTGTGGCCACCTCCACCGTCAACTCCTGGGTCCACCGCAAGCGCGGTACTGGGCGCGGGCCGGCCCAGAAGAACCTTGAGGCCCTCGCCCGCGAGTTCAACCTCGACAGGGACGCGGTCTTCCGCGCAGCCTCCCGAACCTCCCCCGGCCCTTATGACGCCGAAGGCGAGGCCCGCATCCTGGAGCTGTACCGCGGCCTGACCAAGGATCAACGGCGCGCCAAGGAAGTGGAGATGGTCGCACTCAACGAGATGAACCGCACGGGCCAGTAGCCCCTCGCGCGATCAATTTTGTTCACTCCTCGTGAGTTCTCCGTGACAACATGTCTCCCGGTGGTCGCATAAATCCACCCTGAGGGGTACGGTCGAACGGCTGCCGATGTTCTCCCCCGTCGGCGATAGGTCACTTCAGCCTGCGAACTCGGGGGTACACATGTGCGTGCGCGTTAGCTTTGCCTCACCTAACGCTCTTCCGGCCTTCGATGCTGATGAGCGCGTGATCATCCTCCCGCGCGGAATGCCCGCACCACACACAGTGACACTCGTACGCGCCATCCTTCACGAACTGGTCGTGCCGCAGCCCGAGTTGGGTGCAGTCTGCTGGTGTGGGGATCCGGTCGACCTGGCCCCCCGCATCCCTCACCAGCGAAGGAGCGAGCAGGTGGTGAACCATGGGGCGTAGGGCCTCGAACAACCCGCGACAGTTGCGGGCCAAAAGCTGCGGTTGCCCGAAGTGCATGGAGGCGTACCCGCCGGAGGAGCACGGCGCGCGCAACCGTCGACGAGACTGCCAGGGTTCCTGGCAAGCCCGGTACCGCGATCCTGACGGGAAGCAGAAGCAGAAGTGCTTCCCGATCAGTGAAGGTGGCAAGAAGGCGGCCGAGGCCTTCCTCGACGACGTGCGCACCCGAGTGCGGAAGCGTACGTACGCCGACCCTAAACGCGGCGAGATCACCCTCTCCCAGTGGTGGGACATGTGGTGGCCGGCGCAGCCAACCCGAGCGGTCACGACGACGAATCGGAAGCTGTCCAACTGGCGCGCCCACATCGCACCGAAGTGGGGCTCGTGGCGGATGTGCGACCTGGAGTACATCGAGCTCCAGAAGTGGATCACCAAGGAGGTGAAGGGTCATCACACCCGGCGCAAGGTACTGGAGCTGCTGAACCAGATGCTCCGGGACGCCGTGCGTGACGGCAAGCGCATCCCGTTCAACCCGGCCGCCGAGGTGCAGCTCGACGCCGCACCGAAGAAGGACACCGAGGACACCCGGCCGCCGACGCGCGAGCAGTGCGCGCTCCTACGTGAGCATGTCCCGTGGACGTACCGGCCACTCGTCATCTTCCTTGAGGAGACGGGCCTGCGGTGGGGCGAGGCGACGGGCCTGCGGTGGGCGCACGTGGATCTCGACGGCGAGCACCTCAAGGTGAAGGAAGTGCTCAGTGAGGACCGGGGCAAGCTGTTCCGCAAGGCGGCGCCCAAGAGCGTGGCCGGCTTCCGTACGGTGCCGCTCACTCCGGAGGCGATCGAGGCGGTCCGGATCATGGCTGCGCGGTTCAGGCCGGTCGACACCGTCTCTCCGATCGGGGATGGTCGGGACCTGCATGCGGAAGAGCTGGTGTTCCGAGGCCCGAACGGTGGTGCGCTCACCCGGCACAACTTCCGGCGGACGTGGATCCCTGCGATTCAGGCTGCTGGCCTGGCCCGGAAGGTGAAGAACGAGGAGACCGGCCGCCATGAGTGGTGGCCGCGGGTTCACGATCTGCGGCACGTGTTCGCTACCAGGCTGAAGGATCTGGGGATCCCGGAGAAGGATGTGCAGACGGTGATGGGTCACGACCGCGGAAGCAAGGTGACGTGGCTGTATCAGCACTCGGCGGAGGATGTTGCCGCTCAGGTGCGGGAGGTCATGGTGCCGAAGCAGAAGGGCTCTGTTCGAAAACTGCGGGCGGTGGCTGGCTAGATGCCACATGGATGCCACAACACCCCCTCACTGTCCCTCACTGAGACTCACTGAGACTCGTTTACGCACGTCAGGCCCCTGTTATCGTGGACTCACTGAGCCACCGCTGGGCTCACTGAGACTCATGATCGCTTTACGTTTTCTCCTAAAGCGGGTGTCGCAGGTTCGAATCCTGCCGGGGGCACAACGCATTAATCCGCTGACCTGGGTTTCTTCCCCAGGGAGCGGCTTTGCTCGGCCTCGGACTCCTCGTCCGGGGCCGTTTGCGTGAGCGGACGGGGAGTTGATCTCACGAATTCCTCCCGACGGATCAGCATCATCAAGCGCGAGCTTTTCCGCCTTGCCGGGCTCGGGCGCCGCGGCGGAAGCGGTGTTCTCGCGCTCTCGCCGACAAGTCAGGCGGACTGGCGGACTGGCGGACTGGCGCAAGCGAGGGCGCGCCGAGGCTTGGTTGGGCGGGACATCGGTCACTGACGGCTGATCGCGCGGGACACTCCCGCCGTGACCGTGGCGGCCAGATCCAGTTGGTCGCGATCAGCGCATAGGACAGCCATTGCCCACTGCCGCGTGACGCGAAGGCGCCTTCCTGGAGCGGCGGCGGGCAGGGCTGTCCGGCCCCCCGCTTCCCTGTCGGCTGTCACGCTCGCCGGGACGGTCAATCCGACAGAGGTTGCTCGGCCCAGATCGTCTTGCTGGCGGAGGTCTGGCGGCTGCCCCAGCGCTCGGCGACCTGGGCGACGAGCAGCAGTCCGCGTCCGCCCTCGTCGAAGGCGCGGGCCCGCCGCAGGTGCGGGGCGGTGTTGCTGCCGTCGGAGACTTCGCAGATGAGCGCGTCGGCGCGAATGAGCCGCAGCTGAATGGGGGCGTTGCCGTAACGGATGGCGTTGGTGACCAACTCGCTCACAATCAGTTCGGTGGCGAACTCGAGCTCGGTCAGGCCCCAGGCGTCCAGCTGTTCGCCCGCCATCCGGCGGGCCCCGGCGACGGCCGCAGGATCCACGGGCAGCTGCCAGGTGTGCGCCTGATCCGCGCCGAGACCGGCAGTATGGGCCAGGAGCAGGACGACGTCGTCGGCAGAGGGTTCGGGCATCACCTTGCGCAGCACTTCGTCGCAGGCCTCGTCCAGGTCGGCGGCCGGGCAGCGAAGCGCTTCGGTCAGCAGCTCCAGTCCGACATCTATATCGCGACCGCGGGCCTCGATCAGGCCGTCGGTGTAGAGGGCGAGCAGGCTGCCCTCACCCACGTCGATCCGGGCGGCCTCGAAGGGCAGTCCGCCCAGGCCGAGCGGTGGCCCGGCGGGCAGGTCCAGGACTTGGACGGTGCCGTCGGAGGTCACCAGGACGGGCGGCGGGTGCCCGGCCCGTGCCAGGTCGCATCGGCCGGCGACGGGGTCGTAGACGGCGTACAGGCAGGTGGCACCCACCTCTCCCGAGGCCCCCTCCGCCTGCCCTCGCGTGTCCGGGCCTTCCTCCCGGTCCAGGCGGATGACCAGGTCGTCCAGCCGGGTGAGCAGCTCGTCGGGCGGAAAGTCGGCGTCGGCGAGCGTCCGTACCGCGGTGCGCAGGCGGCCCATCGTGGCGGAGGCGTGCACGCCGTGGCCCACGACGTCACCCACCACCAGCGCGACCCGTCCCCCGGACAGCATGATCACGTCGAACCAGTCTCCGCCGATCCCGTCCGCCGAGCCGGCGGGAAAGTAGCAGTAGGCGAGGTCCACCGCCGCCAGCTCCGGCAGCCGCTCGGGCAGCAGATTGCGCTGGAGGGCGAGTGCCGTCCGGCGCTCGCGGGTGTAGCGGCGGGCGTTGTCGATGCTCACCGCGGCCCTGGCGGCGATCCCTCAGCGAGCAGCAGGTCTTCCTCGCTGAAGGCTTCCGCCGTCCGGTGCCGCAGGAAGTACACCAGGCCCAGGGTCACCCCGCGGGCACGCAGCGGCACCATCATCACCGTATGGACCATGCATCGGCCCAGGGCCCCGGGCCGGGCCGGGGAAACCGCTCCCCACCCCCGCAGCAAGGGGTCACCCGCCTGGTGCCGGCTGCCCCGACCGGTGACCAGGGCCCGGACCGGGAGCGAGTCCTGGGGGCAGACATCCACGTCCCCCGGCGTGAGCACGGACTCCGGGCAGTCCCGGAGCACCGACCGCTGCGCGGCACGGCGGAAGACGACCGGCCCGGTGGGCGGTACCGGTTCCGGCTCGTCGCCCCGGAGGACGGACTCCAGTAGGTCGACGGCGGCGAAGTCGGCGAACCCGTCCACCGCCACCTGGGCCAGTTCCTCGACTGTCCGGGTCACGTTCAGGCTGCTGCCGATGCGCAGGCTGGCGTCGTTGAGCACCGCCAGGCGGCGCCGGGCCCAGTACTGTTCGGTGGTGTCGATCACCAGCGCCGACACGCCCTGCACTGCGCCGCTCCCATCCCTCAACGGGGAGAGGAACATCGACCTGGCACGTGCGCGGGTGTCCCCGGGGGCCTGCGCGGCGTACTCGCGGAAGAGCATGGACCCGGTACGCAGGACCTGCTGCTGGAGACGGTCGATCTCGTCAAAGGGCGGGTGGGGCTCGATCTCCCACAGGGTGAGCCCTCTCATCTCCTCCTGGGGCTTGCCCAATGCCTGGATCATCAACTCGTTGGCTGCCACAAACCGCGCTTCGCGGTCGTAGATCGCCACGGGCTGCGGGAGCTGCGCGAGCGTCCAGTCCCACAGCTCCGCCGCTCCAGGGGCGGCCGGCGCGGAAAGGAGCGTCACCGTCATCTCGGTGACGAGCCAGAGGGTCTTGCCATCCACGTTCACCAGCGGCATTCCCTGAAACCGCGCAACGACCCGACCTCCACCCCGGTGCCGTAGCGCCACCTCACTCCCCCACGGCTTTCCGGCGGCCATACGGCGCCGCACGGAGACAGCCAGCTCTGCGGCGAGCAGGTCGGAGGCCGGCCGACCCAGCACTTCCTCCGGCTCGTACCCGAGCAGTCGTTCGGCCCCGGCGCTCCATACCAAGACGGTTCCGCGGGCGTCGATGACGACCGCGAAGTCCTCGGGTGCTACTGCACCCTCTGCTCCTATGTGCGTGTCGGGCTCGTTGTCCATGGGTGCATCCCGACCTCATACCTGCCGCGCCCAGCACGGCGCTGCGCACCAGCACTGCCTCCAGCATCCCGCTTCGGCACACGCAGCTCAACCGACCACACCACGCACGCGTGTGTCAGCCTCGGAGATCAGCGGACACGCGCTCCAGCCCGGCCAGGGCGGGGGCTTGGCCGGCCTGCGGCTCGGACTGGCCGGTCGACCCGCTGCTCCTTTCATCCGGATCGCCACTGCGATCGGCCGCAGCAACCCTGAGGGGAACGAGCCGTCGTCGCTCAACGGCCGCGGAAGAGCCTGCCCCGGACCCCATCGCTGATCATGCACACCGCGGAAGCGGCGCGTCAGTTGCCTGACGGCGGCTCGGCAACGCTCGGCCGGGCCGACGGGCGTCTCCCTCCGGCATGACCCGCACCGGCGTGATCCCCACGCCGCCGGCGATCAGCCGAGCGCCGGGCCGGCCGCCGCCGCGCTCCACGGGTCGGGTGGTGCCGCCGGCCTGTTCCGACCCCCTGGTGACGAGTGCACCGCGCCGGTTCCTCACTTGTCGTGGGCTCGCTGGTTGGATGCCGGCTGACGGGGAGAGGCATGAGCGTGATCAGCGTGCTGTACCGGTCGCAGACAGTACGCTGAATCCTGCGGGATCGGGCCCGCAGCACAGTGTCCGGGAGGTGCTTCATGACGGCCGAGATGGTGGCCCCGGCGTGGATGCATGAGCAGATCACGGCGGAGGTCTACGAGTCCTGGTCCGAGGAGCAGTGCGCCGGTATCGAGATCGTGGACGGGATGGTCGTCGTGAGTCCGAGCGCGTCCAAGCGGCACAACCGACTGGCGCGGATTCTCGCGAACGCCCTGGATGCCGCCGCAGGCCCGGAGTGGAACGCCGACACGGACTTCGACGTCCGGCTTCAGGACGTCCCGCTCACCAATCGCCGCCCGGACGTCGTCGTGTACCGCGCAGACACGATCGACATCACCCCGACCCGCCCTGAACACGTGCTGCTGGTCGCGGAGGTGGTGTCGCCGGGCTCGGAGACCACCGACCGGATCGTGAAGGTCGACCAGTACGCCAAGGCGGGCATCGGCTTCTACTGGCGGATCGAGCAGGCGGCGACGGGTGTTCCTCTCGTGTACACCTACGTTCTCGACCCCGCGACGAGGACCTACCGGGACGGAGACGTGTTCACCGGCGTCCTCAAGGTAGCGGCCCCCTTCGCGGTGGAGATCGACCTCGGCCAGATCTGACCACGCGCTGCTCAGCAGTCGGCAGCGCGTGAGCGATGCGTGAGCGGACGGTCCGATACGGGGCGGCAGGAGCCGGATCAAGTGGCTCACCACGCGGTTCTGACCAGGGGGAACAGCACCGCGCGGCAGTGCCAGGCACCACCCGGCAAGGATTCGATCCCACTCCTAAAGCGCTCTAAAGCGGGTGTCGCAGGTTCGAATCCTGCCGGGGCACAACACATCACCACCCCTGACCTGGGATTTCTTCCGACGGAGGGCTCCTGCTCGGGCACTTCGGACCGGCATCTCCGTGCTGGGGGCGCGCGAGCGCGCAGTACCGCCGGCTTGCCGTCTCAGTCCCGCGCCGCCCCGGCCCGGGACAGGTCCCAGTACGCAGCGTAGCGGCCGGCGCGGCGCAGCAGCTCCTCGTGGCTGCCCTGTTCGACCACCCGCCCGGCGTCCAGGAAGGCGACGCTGTCGGCCCGGCGTACGGTGCCCATGCGGTGGGCCACCATCACCACGGTCCGGCCCGTCATCAGCTTCTCGATGCCGGCGTGCACGGCCGCCTCGTTCACCGGGTCCAGGGCCGAAGTGATCTCGTCGAGCAGCACGATCGGCGCGTCCTTCAGCAGCGCGCGGGCGATGGAGACGCGCTGTCGCTCGCCGCCCGACAGCAGCGCCCCGCCCTCGCCCACCTCCGCCGACCAGCCGCCGGGCAGCCGCTCGATCACCTCGTCGAGACGGGCCGCGGCGGCCGCGGCCCGTACCTCGGTGTCGGTGGCGTCCGGGCGGCCGAGGCGTACGTTCTCCTCGATCGTGCCGTCGAAGAGGTAGACGTCCTGGAAGACGATGGCGATCCGTGCCATCAGCGCCGCGGTGTCCATCTCCCGTACGTCCACGCCGCCGATCCGCACCGCGCCCGCGTCGACGTCGTAGAAGCGGGCGAGTAGTTGCAACAGCGTCGTCTTGCCCGCGCCCGACGGCCCGACGACGGCGAGGCGCCCGCCCTCGGGTACGGACAGCGTCACCCCGTCGGCGACCACGCGGTCGCCGTGCCGGAAGGTGACCGCGTCGAACTCGATGTGGTGGCAGGACGGTTCGCGCGGCGCGCGGGGCTCGGGCAGCGGCTTGGTGGTGAGGACCTCGTCGAGGCGGGTGAGTTCGGCGCGGGCGGCGCGGATGCCACCGCTCATCTCGGCGAGGGACAGCAGCGGGTCGGCGCAGCGGGCGGCGAGCACCAGGAGTGCGAGCACCTCGGCCGTGCCGATGTCCCCGCCGAGGGCGAGGTACGCGCTGAGTGCGAGCAGGGCGGTGAACACCGCCTGCACGGTGACCGCGAAACCCAGCACACCTGGCAGCGCCGAAAGGGTGGAGCGGCGTGAGGCGCGGCGCAGTTCCTGCAGGGAGTCGTCCAGCAGGCCGAAGCGCTCGCCGGTGCGGCCGCCGGCGCGCAGCACCGGCTGGGCCTGGAGGTACTCGATGACGCGCCCGGTGGCCGCGCGCTCGCGCGCCACGCGCTCCGCGTCGGTCGCCGTCGTCGCGCGGGCGGTGCGGAGTTGGACCGCGGCCACCAGCGGGACAGCGGCCAGGCCGGCGAGTCCCAACTGCCAGTTGTAGGCGAGCATCACGGCGACGATCGTCAGCGGCGTCACCACGGCGGAGATGAACGGCGCCAGCAGGTGCGCGATCACGCTCATCGCCTGCAACACGCCCTGGCTCGCGAGGACGGACACCTCGCCGGTGCGGCCGGGCTGGTACCAACCGATGGGCAACCGGGCGAGGTGTGCGCCGAGGCGCTCGTACATGCCGTGCAGCATCGTCGTACCCACGCGGAAACCGGAGCGGTCGCTGACGTACCGCAGTACCGCGTAGACCGCGACCGCCGCGCCGAAGGCGGCCAGCCAGGGCCGGGCGTCCTCGGGTGTGCTGCCGAAGAGTGCTCGCAGCGTGGGCACCAGCAGGGCGTACGACAGTCCCTCGGCGAGGGCGGTCGCCGTCATCAGGGCGACGGTGCGGCGCACCGGCCCGGCGTACTCGTGGCCGAGCACGCGCAGCAGTGTGCTGATCATCGGGCCTCTTCCCCTTCCATGGCAGCGGCTTGCACGGCACCGGCTTGCACGGCAGCGGCTTCCGCGGCACCGGTGTGGATCTTCCAGAAATCGGCGAACGCGCCGTTTCTTGCGAGGAGTTCCTCGGTCGTGCCGCGCTCCGCGATCTCGCCGTCGCGCAGCATCACGACGGTGTCGGCGTCGGCGATCGTCTCCAGGCGGTGGGCGATGACCAGCGTCGTCCGCTTCTGACGGGTCTGCGCCAGCGCCTCGCGCACCGCCTGCTCGGTCTGCGGGTCGGCGAAGGCGGTGGCCTCGTCGAGGACCAGGACGGGGGTGTCCGCGAGCAGGGCGCGGGCGATCGAGACGCGTTGCGCCTCGCCGCCGGAGAGGCGGGCGTCCTCGCCGATCACCGAGTCGTAGCCGCGGGGCAGTTGGAGGATGCGGTCGTGGATGCTCGCCCGACGGGCGGCGCGGACGACGGCGTCGCGGTCGGCGTGCGGGACGGCGAGGGCGATGTTGTCCGCGACCGAGGCGCGCAGCAGCCGGACGTCCTGGAAGACGAACGACACCCGCCGGTACAGCTCCTGGCTGCCCACCTCGCGCAGGTCGACGCCGCCGAGGAGCACGGAGCCGTGCGTCGGGTCGTAGAACCGCGGCAGCAGCTGCACCAGCGTGGACTTGCCGCTGCCGGACGGCCCGACCACGGCCGTGATCGTCCCCGGCTCCAGCACCAGGTCGATGCCGCGCAACACCTCGTGCCCGGCCGCGGCACCCTCACGCCCGGCCGCGCCACCCTCGTACCCGCAGCGACCCTCGTACCCGAAGTCACCGCCGTACCCGAAGCGACCCCCGTACCCGAAACGGACGGCCCGCAGCTCCACCCGGTGTCCCTCGGGCGCCACCGGCCGTACGGGTTCGGGCAGCGGCGGCTCGGCGAGTACGTCCCTGATGCGGCCGACGGCGCGCCGCGCGGCCTGCAGGTCGTCGAAGCCGTGCCCGAGCGCGGCCACGGGCGCGGTCAGCCCGAGGCCGAGCAGCAGGAAAGGCAGCAGGTCCGCCGGGGCGAGCCCGCCCCCGGTGATCCGGTACGCGCCGCCGACCAGCACCGCCAGCAGTACGAACGGCGGCGACAGCGCCACCTGCATCCCGGCGGCGGGCCCGGCGAGACCGTGCACCATCCGGTAGAAGCTCCGGGTGAAGTCGCCCACCGCGGTACGGAACGTGCCGTGCGCCCGCTCCGCCCCGCCGAACACCTTCACCACCGCGATGCCCTGCACGAACTCCACCACCGACGCCGAGATCCGCCCCATCGCGGCGTCGAACTCCTTCTGCTCGCGCAGCCGCGCGGGGGTCATCATCAGCGGGACCAGCGCGACCGCAAGCAGCACGGGGATCAGCGTGATCAGCGTCAGCCGCCAGTCCACGGTGAGGAGGTAGCCCAGCGAGACCAGCGGCACCACGAAGGCGGAGACCAGTTCGCCCGGCGTGTGGGCGATGAGCGGGTGCACGGCGCTGACGTCCTCGCCCACCAGCTTCGCCAGCTCCCCGTTGCGCCGCCGCGCCAGCCGGCCGATCGGCACCCGCCCGAGCCGTGCGGCGAGTCGCCGGCGCAGCGACAGCTGCACGTGGGTGTCGAGAAGGTGCCCGACGCCGGACGAGGCGGCCGTGAACAGCAGCCGTACGAGCAGCCCTGCCGCGCCCGCGATCACGACGGCGCGCACGTGCCCGTCGTCGGCCGGCCCCGGCGCCAGCAGCGTACGGCCGAGCTCGACGACCGCGAGCAGCGGCGCCAGGCCTGCGACGGCGCCGATGAGCTGCAGGACGACGACGGTGGCGAAGCCGCCCGCGTAGGGGCGCAGCAGACGGGCCACGCGCGGTGGTGGCGGCGCGGTGGTTCCGGTGGAAGTCATGCGCTCACCTTCGCCGCGGGTGCGGCCCGCTGGATTGAAGAAATGTTCCGTCCGGCGGGCCGCCCGTAGCATGGACTTATGTCAACTGCCGTGCGCCAACGCGTCGTTGCCCCCGTGTGGCAGGTCACGCGCCCGGCTCGGCCCGGCGGCGTACCCGGCGTCGTCCTTGCGGGGCTGCGCGACCACGGTCCGGATCCGGTCGACCACCGGCTCGACCCGCACCCCGTGCTGACGCTGGCGCTGGCCTGCGGCGAGGCGGCGCTCGGCATCGACGAGTCGACGGGGCGGCGGCACCGCGGCAGCCTTGTCACCGGGCTCGGGTTCGGCACCGGCGGTGCGGCGCGGGTGCGGGCGGCGAACGTCGAGTGGATGCAGGTGCGCCTGTCCCCCGCCATCGCGCGCGCCGTGCTGGGCGTGGGCCCCGCTGAGCTGGCGAGCTCGGTGGTGACCGTGGACGACCTGTGGGGAGAGCGGCGGGCGGCCCGGCTGCGCGAGCGGCTGGCCGAGGCCGCCTCGTGGGAGGAACGCTTCGCGCTCGTCGAAGCGTTCCTCGCCCGGCTGTTGGCCGCGGGGCCCGCCATCGAGCCGGAGCTGGCCTGGGCCTGGGACCGTATCGTCACCGGGCACGGTCAGGTGCGGGTCGAGGAACTGGCCGACGAGCTGGGCTGGAGCCGCAAGCGCCTGTGGTCCCGCTTCCACGCGCAGCTCGGCCTGGCGCCCAAGCGCGCCGCGAAGCTCGTCCGCTTCGACTGGGCGGCCACCCGCCTGGCCGGGGGCCAGGAGGCGGCCGGGGTCGCGGCCGACTGCGGCTACGCCGACCAGTCGCATCTGCACCGGGACGTCGTGGCGTTCACCGGGGTGACCCCCGCGACCGTGGCCGGCCAGTCACTCGTCGCGACGGCCGACATGGCGTGGGTGGACCATGTGCCGCGCCTCTCGGCACGATGCGGCAATGCCCCGGCCTCCCGTTTCGACGGGCCGCACCGGCCCCCGCCGCCGATGGGCGGAGATACCCCAGGTGGACGAGTTCCCGGGGAGGGTGCGGACGTACGGTCCCGTCACCGGCGCCGGCAGTCCGCTCGCGCCGCCGATGCGGGTGACTCCGGCTGACGGCGGCTTCGTCGGACGGCGCGATCCGGGCATCGTGCACGAAGGAGAACCCACCGCTCCGCGGCGCAGCCGCCACTGCCCCTGACCTCCTGTTCGCCCGCTCCGGAACCCTCGCTCGCGATCACATGCCCGTGCCCCGCGGACGTCATCACCGTCGACGCCATGCCCCTGGTCCGCCCGTATGTCGTCGAATGGGAACGCGAGCGGGACGAACATGACCGGCGCCGCCTTCAGCGGGAGCGGCGCCGGGCGGCGGTCCTGGCGGCGCTCGGGCAGGACTACGTTCCGGTTCCGTGGGAGGTCGCCGTATGAGCACGAGTACGCCGCGTCTGCGCAGTCTCGGCCTCGACCCGGACACCGGCAAGGAGGCCCTGGCGGTCACGCGCCCCGGCGGCCGTCTCGAGGAGCTGGCCGACGTGCACGCCCTGCAGGCCGCCGCCGTCCTGGTGACAGTCGTCGGCGCCGTACTGGAGGTGGGGAAGGCCTCGGACGCAGAACTCGCCGCCTTCGTAACGCCATTGCATGCCGCACTCGAAGAATGCGTCGGCATCATCACGACCGACCGGGAGTGACGACGTAGAGGTATTCCACCTTGAGGCCGGTGGCGCCCGGAGGGTTCGTCCCTGGGCGCCACTGACCCACATCCCCCGCTGCTCCTTGACCTCAGGTCCGTATCCGGTCGGCACCCTTCTCGCACGCGCGGCGCTCGGCTGCCCGCCTCACTCCCTGATGAGACCGCGATGCGCGGCCCACGACCGAGCGGCGGCAATCAAGGGCGCACGGTGCGGAAGTTCAGCTCCACCCGCGCGGCATGCGGCTCGCCCGGCGGCTTGCCGGGCAGCGGATCGACGCGTGAGGCATCCCCTACAACTGCTACGACTGCGACACCTCGACGCGCACCACGCGATGACGCTGATCGTCGCCGAGATCGCCCCGGACCGCAGCGCCCGCAAGGCCGCCTGGCGGATGATCCGCCGCGAGGAGGGTCTGGACGACGACGTCCGACTCGAACGCCCCGGCTGGATATGCCGACCGGGCCGCCCCTTGGAGGACGTCGTGAGCACACAGTCGGACCATGGCACGGAGCTGCTCCCGCGCCCCGAACGCACCCCCGACGCCGTCCGTGTGGCACTCGCCCGGATCGCTCCTCACCGCTTGGACGAGATGGCAAAGCACAAGGAAGAAGCACTCGCCGCCGCCATTCGGACAGCAGGATCGGGCACCTTCAGCACTGGCTGACCCACTGGGCCTCTCAGGTGGAGATCGAGCGTCGCCCCGATCTCTCCGCACGCCGTAGCCGTGCTCTCGCCACGATCCACGGCACGACCAGCAAGAACGACCCTGCATTCCGATCCGCCATGGACGAGCTGCGTGCCGTGGAGGACATGGCGACGCAGGAGGTGTCCGAGTGACATGGAGGTGGGAGTACGACCCCAGCGAGGCGTACGTCATCGGCGGAGCACCGCCGGCGTTCGTCGCCGAGGTCGGGGAAACGGGCTGACGAGCTGGTGGGTGCTGCTGCTGCCTTATACCTCGGCGGAACACAGTACGAAGGGCTGGGCCCGAAGGGAGATACCGCACATATCAAAGGCGACCACAGGGTTACCGACCCACCGTCGGACGGCTTCGCGCCCTCCGGGCCCAGGGGTCACGGCCCGCCGTGACCCATGCCCTGCTTCGCCGCCGGCGTGGCATGCCCAGGCACCGCTCACCACCCCCGCGGGGCCCTTCGGTCGGCGGCCTCCGCACGGTCGCGGAGAAGACAACGGCTCCGCACCGCTCGACCAAAGGACCCACCTGTCACAGCCTCAGGAGCCGGATCTTCGGGCGGACTTGATGCGTGCATATTAAATGCATGCAGTCTCAGTGGTCTGGTACTGTCCGCGGAGCCAGTCAGCGGAGGGGTCGGCCGGAACGGCGGCTCTGGCTGATGGCAACGGGGAACGGGGTAGCAGTTCAGAGCCCGATGCGGTATCTCCCATGGAATCCATGGGTCGGGCGATGTGAGTGCGAAGCAAGATCACAAGTTCATAGTTCACATGATGACGCGTCGTGATCAGCCGCGCTCCGAACCGGGGGACGACTCCGGAACCGGGGTGTGAGCGGTGCGGTCAGGACTCTGTCTATCCCCCCCGTCAGCTGGACGTTCGATCGTTGGCGAGACGTACATGGGGGAACGGTCTTGCGAAGGCAAGAGACTTTTGCTGAGCTCGTGTTACACCGGGCTGCTGACCTGTCGGACAAGGACGCGTATGTCTTTCTGCCCGGCAACACGCCGGATGCCGCCGCGCAGCGGCTGACCTACACGGCGCTGGACGCCGAGGCCAAGCGGATCGCCTCGTGGCTGCAACAACACGGCGCGGCCGGCGGGCAGGTGCTCCTGCTCTTCCCCTCGGGCCTGGACTTCGTCAAGGCGTTCATCGGCTGTCTCTACGCCGGTGCGGTCGCGGTCCCGGCGCCGCTTCCAGGGGACCAGAACAACCACTCCGCCCGGCTCACGGGCATACTGCGCGACGCCGAGGTGCGCGCGGTGCTCACCGACTCGGCCAACGAGCCGGGCGTCAGCGCCTGGCTGCGCGAGTCGGGCGTCACCGGCGTCAGCGTCATGGCGAGCGACGACCCCGCCAGGGGCGAGGCAGGGGCGTGGGCCCAGCCGCGGCTCACCGCCGACTCGCTGGCGTTCCTGCAGTACACCTCCGGTTCCACCAGCGAGCCCAAGGGCGTGATGGTCTCGCACCGGAACCTGATGGCCAACGAACTCGCCATCTCGCGCGTGCTCGGCACGCACGAAGACACCCGCATGGGCTGCTGGCTGCCCGCCTACCACGACATGGGCCTGATCGGGCACATACTCCACTCGCTGTACGTCGGCGGCTCGTCCGCGCTGATGGCCCCGGTCTCCTTCCTCATGCGGCCGGTGCGCTGGCTGCAGATGATCAGCGAGTACGGGGTCACCGTGAGCGGCGCCCCCAACTTCGGCTACGACCTGTGTCTGCGCCGCGTCACCGACGAACAGGTGGCCACCCTGGACCTGAGCAGCTGGGAGCACGCCTGCAACGGGGCGGAGCCGATCCGGGCGGAGACGGTGCGCGCGTTCGCCGAGCGGTTCGCCCCCGCCGGTTTCCGCGCCGAGACCTCCTCCCCCTGCTACGGCATGGCCGAGACCACGCTGCTGGTCTCCGGCGTGCCGACGGGCCGGGGCCCCGTCTTCCGCACCGTGGACGCGGCGGCGCTGGAGCAGGGACGGCTGTGCGAGGCCCCGCCCGGTGACGGCGCCCGGATGCTGGTCGGCAGTGGCGTGGTCCACCCGGCCGACTTCAGCGTGAGGATCGTCGACCCGGACGGCCTCGCCGAGCAGCCCGAGGGGCGGGTCGGCGAGATCTGGGTCAAGGGCGCCAGCGTCTCCTCGGGCTACTGGAAGCGCCCCGATACCAACAGGGAGATCTTCGACGCCGGAATCGTGTCGGCGGCGGGCACGGATCCGGGCTGGCTGCGCACCGGCGACCTCGGCGTGCTGGAGGCCGGGGAGCTCTATGTGACCGGCCGCCTCAAGGAGATGATCCTGATCAACGGGCGGAACATCTACCCGCACGACGTCGAGCGCGACGTGCAGCCCCTGCACCCGGCCTTCCGCGGCTGCGCCGGCGCCGCCTTCTCGGTCGACGACGGCGAGGAGCACCTGGTCCTGGTGCAGGAGTTCCGTCGCGCCGCGGGGCAGGACCCGGCGGCGCTGTGCGCCGAGGTGCGGGCCCACGTCCGCCGGGAGTTCCAGGCAAGCTGCAGCGTGGTGCTGGTACGCCCGGCCACGGTGCGCAAGACCACCAGCGGCAAGATCCAGCGCACGCTGATGCGGTCGCTGCTGTTGGAGGACCGGCTGGCCGTGGTGCACCAGGACCTGGACAGGCAAGTGATCAACCTCCTGGCCGGACCTACGGCCGGACCTGTGGCCGGGCCTATGGCCGCCTCGGTGGGCTGAGCCGTGGACCACGCGCCTTACCGCCTCGCCGAGCAGTTGGAGTGGGATCTCGGCGACCCGAACACGCCGGAGACACTGTTCAGCCACGCCCACAGCCTGGCGCTGGACGAACGGGAGGAGTTCCCGGCCGCGCCCTGCGCGCTGCTGGACGAACTCGGCCTGCACGAGTTCTACGTCCCCGCCGCCCACGGTGGCAGGCTGACGGACTACGAGCAGTTGGTGCAGCTCGTCCGCACGGTGGCCCGCCGCGATCTGACGGTGGCGATCGCCCACGGCAAGACCTATCTGGGCGCGGTCTGCGTCTGGGTGGGCGGCTCGCGGGAGCAGTGCCGGCGGCTCGGTGAGGCCATCGCCTCCCGACTGCCGGTCGCTCTCGCGCTGACCGAACGCGCCCACGGCAGCGACCTGTTGGCAGGCGACGTCGTCGCGGAACCGGACGCGGCCGGGGGCCACCTGGTCAGCGGGGAGAAGTGGCTGATCAACAACGCCACCCGCGGCAGTCTGCTGTCCGTGCTCTCCCGCACCGATCCGGCGGGCGGCCCGCGAGGCTACTCCGTGCTGCTGGTGGACAAGCGCACACTGCCGGCCGGTACGTACCGACACCTGGACAAGGTGCGCACGCACGGTATCCGCGGCGCGGACATCTCCGGGATCGCCTTCGACCGGGCCCCGGTCCCCACCGACGCCGTGGTCGGCAGGGTGGGGGACGGCCTGGAGACCGTACTCAAGTCGCTCCAACTGACCCGCACCATGTGCGCGGCGCTCTCCCTGGGGGCCGCCGACCACGCGCTCGCGCTCGGCCTCGACTTCGCCGCCGAGCGCAGCCTGTACGGCCGGTCGCTGATCGATCTGCCGCAGGCGCGCCGGACCCTGGCCGAGAGCACCGCCGACGTGCTGGCCGACGAGGCGCTGGCGCTGGTGGTGTCCCGCGCGGTGCAGACCGTCCCGGAGGAGCTCTCGGTCGTCGCCGCGGTCACCAAGTACCTGGTGCCCACCCGCACCGAGGCGGTCGTCACCGCGCTGACCGGGCTGCTCGGCGCCCGTGCCTTCCTCAACGACGTCTACGCCGGCGGCCGGTTCCAGAAGGTGGACCGCGACCACCGGATCGTCGGCCTCTTCGACGGCAACACCCTGGTCAACCTCAACGCGCTGATCAGCCAGTTCCGTGTTCTGGTGCGATCCCGGGAGCGCGGCACCGGGGACATTGCGGGGGCGGTCGCCGCGTTCCGCCTCGGCGCGCCGTTGCCGCCCGCCGCCCTCGACCGGCTCTCCCTGATCGCCCGCCGTGGCACGGGGGTCCTGGCCGCGCTGCCCGGCTGCGTCGAGCAGCTGCGCCGCGTCGCCGCGGAGAATCCGGCGGTCGATCCCGCCCTGCGCGCCACCGAGCGGCTGATGGACGTGGTGGACCAGGTGCACACCGAGATGGCCGAGTTCCAGGACGCGCGGACCGAGGTGCCGCCCGCCGCCTTCGACGTCGCCCGCCGATTCACGCTGTGCTTCGCCGCAGCGGCCTGCGTCGGCCTGTGGACGCACAGCCACGTCGACGCGGAGACGGGTGCGACGGCACGCCTGTGGCGGGACGCCCTGTGGCTGCGGGCCGCGCTCGCCCGGCTGCTGACCGAGCTGGGCCTGCCCGACGCGGCGGACCCGGAGGCGTGGGACGAACTGCTCGACGCGGCCGGAGCCCTGCACTCCGAAGGCCGGCTGGTCTCGCTGCTGCCGTTGTCACTACGTCCCGCCGATCCGGTGGAGGACGGTCCCGCCGGCCGGGCGGAGGACGGTCCCGCCCACCCCACGGAGAGCGGGCCCGCCCATCCGACCGAGGACCATCCCGCCCATCCCACGGAGGACGGGCCGGGGCTGCCGGCCGCCGCCGTCCACGCCCACACGACGGCACCGGGGGGTGTGTCATGACGACAGGTCAGGAAGCACGCGCGGCGGCCCGGGTCGCCGAACTGAACGCCGCGTTCGGCGATCCCGGCGACCCGTGCAACCCGGTCGGCCACGCCCGGTTGCTGGAGGCCGACGAGGCCGGCGAGCTGTCCGCGGCCGGCGAGAAGCTGCTGGACGGGTTCGGCCTCAACGCCGAGTTCGTGCCGACGGCACACGGCGGCCGACTGGAGCGGATCGACACCCTGGCGCGGGTACTGCGGGAGGTGTTCCGGCGGGACCTGGCGCTCGGGCTCGGCTACGGCGTCACCTCGTTCATGGCCGCCGTCAACGTGTGGACCGGGGGCGACGAACGGCAGCGGACCCGGCTGGCGGAGATCCTGCTGGGCGGCGGCCGGGTCTCCGTGGCCTACCACGAACTCGCGCACGGCAACGACTTCCTGCGCAACGAGTTCGAGGCCCGGGTCCAGCCGGACGGATCGTTCCTGCTGCACGGCGCCAAACAGGTCATCAACAACGCCGCACGGGCGCACGCCTGGCTGCTGTTCAGCCGCACCGACCCCGCGCCGGGGCCTCGCAGCCACTCGGTGCTGATGGTCGAGCGCGACCAGGTGGCACCGGAGCGACTGACCCTCCTCCCCCGGTACGGCACCGTGGGCGTGCGGGGCTGCCTGCTGTCCGGCCTGGACTTCGACGGGGCCCGGGTCCCGGAGCAGGCACTCGTCGGCGAACTGGGTCACGGCGCCGACCTGGCCCTGCGCTCCTTCCAGCTCACTCGCAGCGCGCTTCCGGCAATGGCGCTGGGCGCCGCGGACACGGCACTGCGCACGGTGGTGTCCTTCGCGAGAGGGCGGCACCTCTACAAGCGGACCGTGGCCGAGATCCCGCAGGCCCGAGCCACTCTCGGTGACGCCTTCCTGGATCTGCTCATCAGCGACTGCCTCTGCCTGGTGGGCACCCGCAGCGTGCACCTGCTGCCGGACGAGGCGAGCGTCTACGCCGCCGCGGTGAAGTACCTGGTACCCACGTTGCTGCGGGAGGCCGTACACGACCTCTCCATCGTCCTGGGCGCCCGGTTCTACCTGCGCGAAGGGGAGTTCGGCTTCTTCCAGAAACATCTGAGGGACCTGCCGGTGCTCAGCCTGGGCCACGCCGGCGCCGCCGCCTGCCAGGCGACGATCATCCCGCAGCTCCCACGGCTGGCCCGGCGCTCCTGGCTGCGCACCGGGCCGGCCCCCGACGCGCTGTTCGAACCGCGCGCCGACCTGCCGGAGATCCCGTTCCGGCGGCTCGTCCTGACCGGCGACCGGGACGGCCTGAGCGCCTCGCTGGTCGCCGCCGCGGACACGGCGCCGGACGGCTCCCCGCACGAGGCGGCCGTGCACGCGCTGGTGCTGCACCTCGTCGACGAGCTGCGCCTGATCCAGGAGGAGAGCCTCGCGCTCGCACCGCTGGACCGTACCGCGATGGCCTCCCCGGCGAGTTTCGCGCTGGCGGACCGCTACGCCCTGGTGCTGGCGGGTGCCGCGGTGCTCGGGGTGTGGCGCCGTGCCCGGGTCAGAGGCGGGGACCCCTTCCTCGCCGACCCGGCCTGGACCGCCGCCGCCCTGGACCGGCTCGTCAGGCGGCTCGGCCGCCGGCCGGCCGCCTTGCCCGCCGACTGCGCCGGCCGAGTCCAGGAGGAGCTGCTGCGCCGCCACGCGGAGCGCCGCAGCTTCGATCTCTACGACACCGACCTGGCCGGTTGACAGCACCCGGCCACTCCACGCCAAGAACCCCCACGCCAAGAACCCCCACACGGATCTGGAGGAACTTGTGATCACCACCACCACTACCGGCGACGCACCGCAGCCCGGCCCTGACAGCGAAACGCAGCCGCGCACGGCCGAATCGCTGGGCACCTGGCTCGTCAGCCACGTCGCCGCCTACACCCGGCTGTCCACCGACGAGATCGACCGGACGGCTCCGCTGACCGACTACGGCCTCGACTCCTTGGCGGCGCTCAGCCTCTGCGGTGACATCGAGGACGAGTTCGACCTGGTCGTCGAGCCCACGGTCGCCTGGGACCACCCGACCGTCGAGGCGCTCGCCGCGTACCTGCTCGACGAGCTCGGGCCTCGGTCGGAAGCGGCGTGATGACGAACGCCATGTCAGACGTCATGACGAACGCGATGTCGGACGTAATGACGAACGTGATGTCGGACCTGATGACAAAAGCGATGTCAGACGTAATGACGAACGTGATGTCAGACGTGATGAGAAGACAGCCGTCGTCGGCCTGAATCGCCGCCCTCCGGCCGCTGGACGCTTCGGCTGGAGGCGCCCCCACAACAGCAGATGTCGACCGATCACAAGGGAGAAATAACGATGCACCTCACCCCCAGCACGTCGTGGCCGCAGATCGTGCTCGCAGGACTGCTCGCCTTCGACGTCCTGATGTCCATCCGCCCGCCCAAGTTCATCCAGGTCTGTCTCGACGGCGTCAACCTGCCGCGGGACTGGTGGTGGGTGCTCCTCGTCGTGAAGACCCTCGCCGTCGCGGGCCTGCTGGTGGGGCTGGAGCACGCCGGCATCGGTTTCGCCGCGAACGTCGGGGTGATCGTCTACTTCCTGTGCGCCTCGTACGCGCACATCCGGGCCCGCTTCATGAAGCAGGAGTTCTGGGTCAACTGTCTCGGATTCCTGGCCACCGCCATCGCCGCGTTCATCATCTCCTTCGTGGCCTGAGGAAGTGTTCCGTGAAAAGACCACCCAAGAATCTAGGCCTGCTGTTCGACTGGCACGCTGAGCAGTCACGGACCACGAAGCTGGTCCTGGACCGCCCGTTCGACATCGCCCCGGCGGCCGGCACCGACCACGACGCCACCGCCCTGGCCGGCCTGGTCCAGGAGGCGTCGGGCTGGCTGTACGCGGCCGGCGCGCGCAAGGGCGACCGGATCGCCGTCGTCAAGGGCAACCACTTCGACATGGTCCTGCTGGCCGCCGCCGCCGCGCGGATCGGTGCCACCGCGGCGACGATCTCGGGAGCGAACTACCCGGAGCACCTGGCGGAGATGCTCCAGCGGCTCGACCCCGCGGTCACCCTGATCACGTCACAGGTGCTGGAGAAGGCCGAGCGCGCCGGCGTGGACCTGACGTCGTTCGGCAGGACGGTGCTCATCGACGGTGCGCCCGCGGACCCGAAGGCCGGCCTGCTGACGATCGACGGGCTGCGGGGCAGTGCCACGCCGACGCTCGACCTGCGGGCGGACGGCGAGCCCATGATGATCACGCACTCCTCGGGAACCACGAACACGCCGAAGCTCGTCGCGCACACCGCCGACTCGTGCCGGGCGGGCACCCGGCTGGAGCTCCTGCCGATGCCGGTCGCCGTCAACGGGGCGAAGGACGTCTGCCTCAGCTCGATATCGTTCGCGCACTCCCGGGCCTACGCCTGGGCCATGGCTCAGCTCCGGTGGGCGCCGAAGGCCCTCGTCATCGCCAGCAGCCACGAGGCCGAGGACGTCGAGCGGGTCCTGGAGCGGGTCCGTCCGACCACGGTCGAAGCCACACCGAACGTCTTCCAGCGCTGGGTGCCGCTGGTGCGACGCCGGCCGGAACTGTTCGCCCGGGTCCGCTACTACATGAACACGTTCGACCTCATGCACCCCTCGATCGCCCGGCCCTTCGTGAACGCGTCCAAGCGTCGCTTCGTGCTGTGGGGGCACAGCTGGGGGCAGAGCGAGGTCGGGCCGATCGCCGGCTTCGGCTACACCCGCGGCCAGATCAACCGCCGTGCGGCCTCCGGCGGAAACATGAACATGATGGGCAACCCCTGGCCCGGACTGGTGAGTGTCAAGGTCGCCGACCCGGAGACGGGGGCGCCGGTCAAACAGGGCCAGGTCGGCGTCCTCTTCGCCAAGGCCAAGTCGATCTGCGTCGACTACGTCGGCGAATCGGACCGCTACGCCGAGAAGTGGAAGGGCTCCTGGTGGAACACCGGCGACATCGGCTACAAGGACGCCCTCGGCCGGATCCACTTCGTCGACCGTGCGGTGGACGCCATTCAGGGCGGGAGCGCCACCGAACTGGAGAGCGAGTTGCTCGACCGGATCGAGAACGCGGTCGAGGTGATCGTCCTGACCCGGGGCGACCGCAGCCCCGTACCCGTCGTCAGCCTCGACGGGCCGGACCTCAGCGCCGAGCAGTGGGCCGAGGTGACGCGCGGGTTGCCGCCACTGGAGGCACCGGTGTTCATCCCCTGGGACCGCCTCCCGCGGACCTCCACCTGGAAGGTACGCCGGAAGGAGCTGCGGGGGATGGTGTTCGCCGAAGGCTCCGATGACACCGTGCTGGAGGAGCGATTCACGTGACGCAGGCCCTCGATCCCTACGGCGCCGCCCTGGAGTCGGTGCTGCGGGGTGTCCCCTACAACAGCGCGACTGGATATCTGCACTGGTACAACGAGAGCGAGCCCGATCCACGGCACGGAGTGGCCTGCATCCTGCAGACGCTCTACGTGGCGGAGCGTGCGACGGCGCTCGGTGCCCCGGAGGCCAGGATCCTGCAAGACCTCCGGCACATCGCGGCGGTCTTCGAGACCGACGGCGACGTCGTGGTCCTGGACCCGTACCTCCTGCACCTGACGCCGATCAGATTCCCGGCGGACGAGGTCCGGCAGGGCCATTCGTCGGTCGTGGTCGACGCGGCGCCGGTCCGGCTGGACGGGAATGGTCGGCAACACCCCGCTCGTCTGGCGGCGGTGTACCGGTCTTCCGGTGACGGCTACCGGATCCGGCTGAGCTACTCGAAGTACAGCGTGAAGACCGGTGACCACGTGCTGAGCCGTCACTTCACGCTTCGCTCGCAGAACCAGTTCGTGTACGCCGACTTCTCAGCCGACATGCAGGCGCTGCTCACCCATCCCGAGCAGAACAGTGTGTCGATCCGGGTCCTGGTGGACGGCACGGCGGTGACCGCCGAGGCGATCATCCCGTTGAAGGGCTTCGCCGAACGCGAGTTCTCGGCGGCGGACATCTGGCTCCGGTCGGGCCAGGGCGTCGCGTCCCGCAACGACGCCGACGCCCACGCGGCCGAGGTCTGGGCGGACCTCGAACGGACCACGGGCCTGGGCCGCGCGGACATCGAGGAGCACTTGGTGTCGGCCGCCCGGGTCTATCAGAAGATCGCGGATCATCGAACGAGCCTCCCGGACTACTCCCTGCAGGACGCATGACGAATCGAGAACACATGGACCCTCGGCGCGTTTTCATCGCCGGCACGATCCAGGGGGCCAACGCGGACCTGCGGATCGACGACCAGGGCTATCGCGAGCAGATCGCGGCTCTGGTGCGGTCGCGTCTCCCCGGGGCGGAGTGCTTCGATCCGAGCGTCGAGGTCACCCGTCAGCTCGCCGACCCGACGACCCTCTCGGTGATCGGCAAGCTGATCGGCGACGCTCCCCGCGTGCTCGACCTCGGGTCGCTGCCCGCCGAACTGGCCGCACTGCGCGGGACGTTCAACGAGATGACCCGGGAGGCGGCCAAGTGTGACCTCTGCATCGCCTTTCTTCCCGGCCGGACGCTCAGCATGGGCACGGCCATGGAGATGCAGGCGGCGTTCACCGCCGGTGTGCCGATCGTGGCGGTGACCTCGCTGGTCGACAACCTCGCCGTGATGTCGGTGTCCTCGTGGGTCGTCCGCGACCTGGACGCTCTCGCCGAACTGCTCGACACACTGGGCTGACCGGGCCGCCGGCGGGACCGACGGTCCGTGGAGTTCCTCCTCGGGCCCGGTCCTGCCGCGGCCGGCCGGGCGCCGTCTCGGCCGGAACTCCGCGGGAGAGGGCGCGGCGTCGCGGGCGTCCCGACGCCGCGGAGATCCGTCAGAAGGGCCCTAACCGTATTGCCCTGACCCAGCCCTGACCCAGCCCTGCCTGACCCAGCCTTAACCCTGCTCTTCCCGCTCCGCACGACGCGGGGTCGTGGTGGCCGCCAGGCACAGCCCCGCGGCGCACAGCAGGGCGGCCGTCACGGCGGCCGGGACGCTGTGCGGCCCGTGAATGGACCAGGCCCACGGCTCGGGGGTGTTGTCCCAGCGCACGCCGGCCAGCAGGGTGGGACCGAACATCGCCAGCGGAGGAAGCCAGGCCAGACCGCTGCCGAACAGCCGGGCACCGATCATGGCCAGCCCGAGGTAGCCCGCGACATTGCGAACGGCGGCCACCGTCACCTCGGCGGACGCGCCGGCGGCCATCGGCAGGACGGCCAGCAGCGACGCGTAGAGCAGGACGGCGGCCATGTGGACCACTCGATGACGGCGCATCGGCTGGGCCGCGGTGTGCTCCAGGTCGGCCATCGGCGAGAACGTCGTGGTCGCGAGGATCACCGCGTGGACGACGGGCACGACCGCCGCCAACGGCACGCTGTAGTCCGTCAGATGACGCAGTTGGGGCAACGGCACCTGCTGTCCGGCGTACACGGTGGCCGCGGCGGCGACGACCAGCGCGACCAGCGCCGCGCGCGGCACGTTGCGGCTGCGGCCGTAGGCGAGGAGGGCGCGCAGGCCCGGCGAGGAGGGGGAGGACACACGCTTCACCCGGTCGACGCCGTTCACTGCGGCGGGGCGGGGACGGGGCGGCAGGCCCGGATGTCTTCGGCCGCGGCCCGCAGCCACCGGTCCTGTTCGGCCTTCGGCGTCTTCAGAAAGCGCTCCAGACCAGTGGCGAACGCGTCACCCCAGTAGCTGCTCTGCGCCTGGGCACGGTCGCGCACGACGGCTTCGAAGAGGAAGGTGTCGGGGTAGTCCCCGATGGCCTTGAGCGGGTGGGGGGAGCAGCCGTCGGGCGGCTGCGGCAGGGACGCCGCGAGCATGTCCTGGGTGAGCCCGTCCCGGTCCATGCCCGGTACGTACACGGGCAGTTCGGCGGTCGGTTCGCGACCGGACGGCGCGGTGAGGCCGCGCTCGTAGAACGTGCGCGTGAGGCCGGGGACCGAGCCGACGGAGCGCTGGACCTGTCGCAGCGCGACCTCGACCTCCGGCAGCAGGTGCCGGTCGGCCGGCCACAGACAGGCCGTGGCGCCACTCTCGGTGGCACAGACCGGCTTCTGGGGCTGAGGGGTCCGCACGGCCCAGTACAGCTCGGGCAGCGGGGCACGGAAGGTGAACAGGGCCCCCGCGGCGAGAACCGCCGCCAGCGTCACCGACAGCAGGGTGCCCGGCGCCGGGCGTACCGCCCGCCCGCGCAGCAGGCCCGGTACGGCGAGGATCAGCAGGCCCAGGGCCAGACACCACACGGCGCCGGTCAGCAACCGGCCCGCGTTCGGCTGGAAGGCCATGTCCCAGTGCACGTCGAGTGCGGGCACGAGCGCCCACGGCATCGCGGAGCGCTGTTCGCCGGCGGACAGCGCGAGACCCACCAGGGCGGCGTACCAGCCGAGGCCCACGAAGGGGACGGCGATGCGGGAGGGGGACAGGACGCCGACGACGACCCCGACCGCGGTCTGCAGGCCAACCATGGCCGCGCCGATGACGAGCGGTGACCACGTGGGCGCGGTCACCGCGCTGACCCCGGCGGTGCGGGAGAAGGCCATGGCCGCGAAGAGCGCGTAGACGGGAAGTGCCCAGGCCATGGCGGACAGCCAGACCATGAAGGTCTGCTCCCAGCCGCTGCGGGCCGTCGTCTCCGCCCAGGCGAGCGTGCGGTGGCGGCGTACGCGGCCCGCGGTCCAGGCGGCGCCGGTGCTGACCAGCGGTCCCATCACCATCACGGCGAAGATCTGCACCTCGACGGCGCTCTGCGTCCACCAGCCGATCCAGTCGCTGGTCGCCGCGTCCGGGGAGAGGAAGTACCAGGCGCCGATCACGGTCATCAGAGCGGCGATCCACTTGGACTCGCCGCGTCGCATCTCGGTCCACAGCATGCGGATCACAGCGCCGTCCCCTCGGCGCCTACCAGGTGCAGATAGCCCGATTCCACGGTGCCGTCCTCACCGGCCAGCGCGCACAGTTCGCCCAGCGTCCCGTCGAAGCGGACCCGGCCCTCGAAGAGTACGGAGATCCGGTCGCAGGTGTGGGCGACGTCCTCCGCGAGATGCGTGCTCATCACGACGGCGGAGTGCTCCCCGAGCCCTTTGATGAGCTCGCGGAAGCCGACGCGTTGCGCCGGGTCGAGGCCCACGGTCGGCTCGTCGAGCAGTACCAGCGCCGGCCGGTTGACCACGGCCTGCGCGATGCCGACGCGTCGCAGCATGCCGCCGGAGAGGTCCCCCATCCGCCGGTCGGCGTGCTTGTCCATGGCGACCTGCCGCAGCGCCTCTCGCGCCCGGTCGCGCCGCTCGCGGGACGGGACCTTCCGCAACCAGGCGGCGTACTCGACGAACTCCAGCGCGGTGAAGCGCGGGTAGTAGCCGAAGGACTGCGGGAGGACGCCGATCCGCTCGCGGATGCGCCGCACGGCCTTGCGTCCGCCCGCCGCGGCCTGTGCGTCCAGCAGCGTGACGGTGCCCTGGTCCGGGCGGTTCGCCGTGCTGAGGAGGGACAGCAGGGTGCTCTTGCCGGCACCGTTGGGGCCGAGCAGTCCGGTCACGCCGGTCGGAAAGCCGAGCGAGACCTCGTCGAGCGCGGTCAGCGCGCCGTAGCGGACGGTGACCTTCTCGACCGCCGCGATCGTCTCCGCCGGTGGGGACTCCGGTCGTACGGACCCTTCCGGGCCGGCTTTCCCGGCCGGTCGGTCCCGCTCGGTGGGCTTGGTCGGCCGGGCGCCCGCCGCGGCCGACGGGGAGTCGGCCGCGGCGGGCTCGTTGCCAAGGGACACAGTGTTCCTGGTTCCTTCGGTACGGGTTCTTTACTGGTGCTCGGGCCGGATCAGTTCTCGGCGGCCGCGAAGCCGACGCCGCGGCTACCCGGAACGGCGGCCCAGCTTACCTGCGTGTAGTACTTGTTGGAGGTGCTGGTGTTCTTGTAGGAACCGCAGCCGTAACCCTGCGAGTAGCTGCGCGAGGCCGAGGCTATCTGCGGGTCGGGAGACAGCGAGATGTCCCGCCAGACGGAGGCGGTGAAGGTACGCGAGTCGTTGACCGGCACGTCACCGCATGCCTTGACGTGGCCGGAGCCCGGGCCGGACCAGCGGTTGCTGTCCTCGGCGCTGCCGGCGGTGGCGACCGCGAACGGCAAACGGCTCCCGGAGATCTCCGCCGCCAGGGCGCTGACGGTCGGAACGGCCACCGTGAACGCCGCGACCGCTGCCACGACAGCCGACCTGCGCTTGAACGTCATCAGACGCTTCTGCACTTGAACTTCCCCCTGTGTAGGGCCAATTGGTCGTCGGCAACACTATGTGCGTGAGCTGTGATCTGCCTGTGCACAAGATCACGCGATATTCGGTTGCGCTCACGCACACCCGTCACGTCCGTGCCGGAGCCGGTGCGAGCCCTCTGGGCGGGCGACCGAAGGGCGGGTGTTGCCATCCATGCGTCCGCAAAACCTCTGACAGCGAGGAGCCGGCGGAGCAATGCCGAACGACCCGAACGACCCGAACCGCCGGAACCGCCGGAACGGCCGGAACGGTCGGAACCGCCGGAACCGCCGGAACCGCCGGAACCGCCGGAACGGCCAGAAGGGTCGGCACCTCACAGTCACGATCCAGCCACATACCCTCCACAAATCTGCGCACGTAAGGGATGATTCAGGCTTCAACTGCACCACCGTGGGGGGCCAATGAGCCAGGACGTCACACCACCGCCCATGCCGGGCTACGGGCCGCCGATGCCACCGCAGCCGCCGAAACCGCCGGGCGGGAACCGGACCAATCTGGTCATCGTCGGATGCGCCGTCGCCGTCATCGCCAGTGTCATCGGCACGGGCGTCGTGGTCAGCGGTGACGGGGACGGATCCGCCTCGCCCGCGCCGACGGTCACCGTCACCAAGACCGTGACGACGGAGGGTGACACCACGAGCGACGGCGGTTCCGGGGAGTCCGGGGAGTCCGCGGCTTCCGAGGAGACCGGTGACGCCTCGGCCGACGACGACGGAGTCTTCGCCCTCGACGACGCGGTGGTCTACGAGACCGGTGTCGAGGTCACCCTGTCGGGGTTCAAGCGCGGGACGTCCAACGAGTACGCCTCGCCCGAGAACACGCCGTACGCCAAGTTCACGATCAAGATCGTCAACGAGTCCGACGCGACGGTCGACGCCAACGAGATGACCGTCGACTGCGCCTACGGCGACGAGGGCAAGGAGGGTGAGGCGATCTACGACGACGGCCTCGACGGGCTCCCGGACACCCGTATCCTCGCCGGGCGCTCCCTCACCGTGCCGTGGGCCTGCGAGCTTCCCAAGAACGAAACGTTTCTCCAGGTCGAGGTCTCCCCCGACTACGACTCCGAGGAAGCGATCTTCACCGGCGACGTGAAGAAATGAGGAACAGGCACACTTGAGGGGAGCGTGTGCGGTGCGCTCGACACGCACCGCACGCCGATAGGGCACCGCCGCCCCCGGGAAGGATCAGATGTTCATCATCTTCGGCACCAAGGGCTACCTCTACCAGCTCGCGATACTGACGCTCGTGTGCGGTCAGTGCGGAAACCCCGCCGCGCACACCCTCAGGAAGCGGGTCACGAAGTTCACGCTGTTCTTCGTGCCGCTGATCCCGATCTCGACGAAGTACCAGACGCAGTGCACCTTCTGCGGCGCCGAGCAGAAGGTGAGCGCCGAGCAGGCGGAGCGGCTCCAGGCGCAGGGCGCGGGCGGTGGCCACGGCGGACAGCCGCACGGGCAGCAGCAGCGGCAGCCGTACCAGTCCTGAAGCGGGGGCGGGCGGCCTGTGCCGCCCACCGCATCCGACGGGCTCCCACGCAGCCGGTGGGTGCCCCGGGGCCTTCCCGGGCCTCCCGGGCCTTCCCGGGCCTTCCTCGGTTGTGATCGTTGTCACCTCCCGTACAACCGGGCACGGCCCCCTGCTGTCCCACTCTTCAGCCGCGAGGACGAACCTCCGGCCGATGCGCCTACGCGCTCGGTCAGGGCTGCGAGGGAAAGGGCGGGGTGCAGGATGAGGAAGACGTTGTGGAGAGCGGTGGTGGCCGGTGGAGCGGCGATCGCGTTCACCGGGGTGGCGGCGCTGCCGGCCGGGGCGGCCGAGGGCGGGGTCTCCTTCACCAGGGTCACGGTGAACGGCGGGAAGCCGATCGTGATCGGGGTCAAGGAGGAGGTCGAGGTGCGTGCGTCTTTCCGGATGACGACCAAGCTCAAGTACGACTCCGGGCCGACCGTGTTCCCCTACCGGGGGAAGCCCGACAGCGGGGACACGCCGCACAGCGCCATCATCACCAGCGACTGCGAGGTCGTGGACAAGGCGAAGGGGATCTGCGACTTCGAGGAATGGCTGTACATCGACCCACAGAGCTACGACTTCGGTAACGAGGACGCCGGTACCTGGAGAACCGCTGCCCGGGTCTTTCTCGCCGGCGACGCCCACGACACCGACGACGAGAACCTCCCGCTGCAGATCAAGCGGGCCACCCGCGTCACCGTCAACGCCTCGCCGGAGCCGGTCACGAAAGGCAAGACCATCACCGTGACCGGGCGGATCACACGGGCGAACTGG
Organism: Streptomyces sp. NPDC012510; assembly: GCF_042955065.1. NCBI lineage: Bacteria > Bacillati > Actinomycetota > Actinomycetes > Kitasatosporales > Streptomycetaceae > Streptomyces > Streptomyces sp. NPDC012510. The sequence goes on along the minus strand of NZ_JBIBEN010000005.1, from coordinate 126,694 downwards.
GACACCCACACGTACCAGGGCTATGCGGGCCGCACGGTGAGCCTGCAGTTCAAGGCGGCGGGCGCCTCCTCGTACACGACGGTCACCAAAGCGAAGTCGAGCGCAACGGGCGCACTCAGGACCACGGTGAAGGCCACCGGCCCGGGGACGTGGCGGTGGACGTACTACGGCAACTCCACCTCCGGAGCGAAGTCGTCGCCCGGGGATCACGTCGCCGTGCGCTAGGGACTGCCGTCGAATTCCCGCCTGCCTCGCGACGGGAATTCGACGACAGACCCCGGACGACGCCCGCGGCGGCCGGCCGGCCGGTCGGTCGGTGCTGTACGCGCGGACGACGGCGGGGGAGGTACTCCGCCAGGCGGGGCCAGGGCACGACCCCGCTGGGGACGGGCGTGAACCCGAGCGGAGGGGGCGCGAGGGACCGGAGATAGCATCCGCTCATGACTACTGACAACGCCGGTACCTCTGTCCTCGACGTCGAGATCGGCGCCCTCAAGGGCGGTTCCGCGAACCTCGCGCAGTACGCCGGGCAGGCCGTGCTGGTCGTGAACGTGGCCTCCAAGTGTGGTCTCACGCCCCAGTACACGGGGCTGGAGGCGCTGCAGGCGCGCTACGCCGAGCAGGGCTTCACCGTGCTCGGTGTGCCGTGCAACCAGTTCCTCGGGCAGGAGCCGGGGTCGGCCGAGGAGATCGCGGAGTTCTGCTCGGCGACGTACGGCGTGACCTTCCCGATGACCGAGAAGGTCGAGGTCAACGGGGAGGGACGGCACGCGCTGTACGAGCGGCTGGTGGGCCACGCCGACGCGGAGGGGCACAGCGGGGACATCCGCTGGAACTTCGAGAAGTTCCTGATCGGCCGGGACGGCTCGGTCGTCGCCCGCTTCTCGCCGCAGACCGAGCCCGAGTCGACGGAGCTGGTAGCCGCCGTGGAGAAGGCCATCGGCTGACGCCCGGAGGGGGCCGCCGTTGCCCTTGCCCCTGGGGCAAGGGGCACCGTCCCTCTCGCCGGGCGGAGGGCGCCCGGCGACGGAGGATGACCCAGTGAACCCGGGGAACATGGACGACCTGCTCACCATCGGCGCCTTCGCGGCCCGCGCGCGGCTGTCGGCGAAGGCACTGCGGCTGTACGACCGGCTGGGGCTGCTCGCACCGGCGTACGTCGACGAGGTGAACGGCTACCGGTACTACGGGGCCGACCAGGTCGAGCATGCCCGTCTGGTGGCCCTGCTGCGGCGGCTCGACATGCCTCTCGCGCGGATCGCCGAGATCGTGGATGCCGTCGAGCCGGACGGCACCCTGGCCGCCGAACGGCTGGCCGCGTACTGGGCCGACGCCGAGGAGCGGTTCGCGTCCCAGCGGACACTCGTCGCCTACCTCCGTGGCCGGTTGTCGGGAAAGGAACCCGCGATGTACGGGAAGTTCACGGTCGAGACGGTCGAGACGGCCCCACAGGTGCTGCTGACCGAGTCCCGGCACACGCTGGCGGACGAGTTGCCGACGTGGATCGGGGCCTCGCTGGGACGGCTGGAGGAGGGCGCGGCGGCCTGCGGTGGCATCACCGGGGCACCGTTCGTGGTGTACCACTCCGAGGTGTCGATGGAGAGTGACGGGCCCGCCGAGTCGTGCGTGCCGGTCGGGGACGAGAGTGCCGCGCGGGTCTGGGCGGCCGAGCACGGCCGGGCCTGGGAGACGAAGGTGCGCGTGGAGCCGGCGGGACGGCTCGTGTACACCAGGATCACCAAGGCCCAGGTGGCCCACCCGCAGATCCTCGCGGCCTTCGAGGCCGTCGAGCGGTGGATCGCCGAGCGCGGCCTGCAGGTGGCGGGTCCCTGCCGCGAGGTCTACTTCGCGGACTGGGACGCGGCGGGCCCCGGGGACCCGGTGTGCGACGTGGCGTTCCCGGTCGCATCCTGACCCCGTGTCCGATCACGTATCAGCCTTCTCACGTACCAGCCTGCGGGTCCGGTCGCGTCCTGGGCCCTCGGTCCGGTCGCGTCCTGGCCTTCCGGGCTCTCCCGGATCCGCGTGATCGTCGTACGGCCGTGGGGCAATCCCTACGGGCGTAGCGGATCGCACACTCCCTGTCGGCCAACGGTCAGCGGGTGATTAGCGTCTACCTCGACACACGGAGAACGTCTGGGAAGACGTCTGTGAAGACCCGCACCCGCCCGCACGAGTCGAACGGAACGGAAGAGCCGCAGTGGCCTTTGCCGAACTGACCCCCCGACGTCCGGTCTCGCGCGCCGACGAACCGTCACCGTCGCGCGAGCCGTGGCGGCAGCGCCACCGAGTGGCCCTCACGGCCACCCTGTGCGCCCTGCCGCTGTACTTCGTGTGGTGGGCGGTCTTCGCGACCGGCGGCGGCGATCTGGCGGCCCAGGTGGCGTGGGCGGAGTTCGCGAAGACGTATCCGGACTCCGCCGTCAACCTGTTCTGGTACGGGGGACTGCACGCGGCGAACTACAGCGTGCTCTCGCCGTATCTGATGGCGGCGTGCGGTGTCGTCCCGGTCACTCTGGCGTCGGGACTGGCGGCCTCCTGGCTGGTCGGAGAGGTCGTCACCCGAACGGGCGTACGCGCGCCGGTGCCTGTCGCGTTGGCGGCGACGTTCTCGCTGTGGTGCCAGGTGGTGTCGGGGCGCTCCACGTTCATGCTGGGCACGGCGTTCGCCATGGGCGCCCTGCTGGCGGTGGTGAGCGGGCGCGGCGGGCGGCAGTTGGCCGTGGCGGCGGTGTGCGGAACGCTGGCCACGATGGGAAGCCCCGTCTCCGGGCTGTTCCTCCTGGTGGTCGGCGCCGCGTATCTGCTGTGCCGCGAGTGGGGCCGGGCCGTGGCGCTGCTCGTGCCGCCGGTGACGGTCGTGGCCGTCACCACGCTGCTGTTCCCCTTCGAGGGCGAGCAGCCGATGGCCTTCAGCCGGATATGGCCGCCGGTCGTCCTGTGCGCGGTGGTCGTGCTGGTCGCGCCGAGCGCCTGGCGGGTGCTCCGCCTGAGCGCCGCGATCTACGCGCTCGGCGTGGTCCTCTGTTATCTGATCCCCACCCCCATCGGCACCAACGTCGAACGGCTCCTGGAGCTGGCGGGACCGGCGGCGGCCCTGGCGATCTGCCTGTACCGGGGCGAGGGGCATGCGGCCGACTCGCGGCTGCCGCTGTCCTGGTTCACGCCCCGGCGGCGGATCGTGGCCGGGGCGGTGGCCCTGGTGCTCTCCGTGACCTGGCTGACCGGCAAGACGACCGCCGACATCGTCAAGAACACCAAGGTGCCCGAGTGGGCGGTGAAGACGGACGGGGTGGTGAACGAGCTGAAGCGGCTCGGCGCCTGGAAGACCCGCGTCGAGGTGGTGCCGGCCCGCGACCACCGCGAGGCCGCCATCCTCGCCCCGTACATCAACATGGCGCGCGGCTGGAACCGGCAGGCCGACGTCGAACGCGGGCGGCTCTTCTACGAGGGTCACAGCGGGACCGAGGTGCCTGAGGGGGCCTTCACCCCGACCGCGTACAAGGCCTGGCTCTCCGAGTGGGCCGTCGGTTTCGTCGTCCTCGTCAACGGCGAGCCGGACGGGCCCGCCGAGCTCGAACACGCGCTGGTGACCAGTGAGCCGGACTATCTGGAGCGGGTCTGGCAGGACGCCAACTGGAAGATCTACCGGGTGAAGAACGCGACCCCGCTGGTCGACGAGCCGGCGTCCGTGGTCAGCGCCGACGGTGCCAACCTCGTCGTCCACATGCCGGGGCCCGGCGAGGTCATCGTCCGCATCGCCTACTCCCCCTGGCTGTGGGCCGACAACGGCTGTCTCACCGCGGACCGTGAATCCAACGGCGACCTCACCGAGTTCACGCGTCTCACCGTCCACGAGGCCGGCGACGTCCGCATCAGCTCCCAGTACGGCGGGCCTTCACGCAAGACGGCACTGGAGTGCGAGGAGGACGAGGATGAGGGCGGCGAGGAGTAGAAGCGGGAAGTAGGGGCGGGAAGTAGGGGCGGGGCGTTCCCAAGCCCCCCACAGTCACCCGCACCCAGACACGCACAGCACCCGCACGCACGAAGCGCCCCTCCCAGCCATGTGGTCGGGAGGGGCGCTTCATGCGTGGCCTCGTGCGTGGCCTCGTGTGTGGCCTCGTGTGCCGGTGTCAGCTCACGCGGGTCAGCTTGGCTCCGAGGCCGGGCTCGGCGAGGTCGTCCTGGAGGGCCACCGGCACCTTGACGCCGTCGCCCGAGCCGTCACCGACGATCAGGGAGCCGACGGTGGTGCCCGCCTTCGCCTCGTGCGGGATGGACTCGCCGGCGACCAGTTCCAGCTTGACGGTCTTGCCGGCCCAGCCGACCGCCGAGACGTCCTTGGTGACGACGACCGGGGTCAGACCGCCGAGCTGATCGTCGACGTGTCCGACGACGGCGCCCTTCTTCAGGATCGTGTCGGAGGCCAACGCGTCCTGGGCGGCGAGCATCGCGGTCTTGCTGACCGCGTTGACCGTGTCGATGATCGGCGGCGTGTGCTGGCCGAGGACCGCGCCCACGACGATCGCCGTCTCACCGCCGACCTCCTTCGTGGCCGCGAAGAGCAGGTTGCCGCCGGCGGCCGTGGTGGAGCCGGTCTTGATGCCGATGGCGTTGTTGTAGGGGACGAGACGGTTGTAGTTGTCCCACTCCCTGCCCGAGGGGTCGACCCATTTGGGCAGTTTGGTGATGTCCGTCAGCGCCTTCATCTTCACCAGCTCGTTGCCGAGCTTTACCTGGTCCTCGGCGGTGGAGACGGTCGTCTCCTTCAGCCCGGACGGGTCGGTGTACGTGGTGTTGGTCATGCCGAGGTCCTTGGCGGCGGCGTTCATCTTCTTGACGAACGCCTCCTCGGAACCGTTGCTGTCCCAACGGGCGAGCAGCCGCGCGATGTTGTTCGCGGACGGAATCATGATGGCCGCGATCGCGTCGTACTGGGAGAGCTTGTCGCCCTCCTTGACGGTGTTGAGCGTGGACTCGCCGTCCTTGTCGTAGCCGCCCTCGGTCTCCCCCTTCGCGTCGACGGGGATCGTCTCGCCCTTCTCGCCGGGCTTCATCGGGTGATCCTTGAGGATGACGTACGCGGTCATCGCCTTGGCGACGGAGCCGATGGCGACGGGCTTCTGCTCGCCGAAGCTGTCCAGCGTGCCGATGCCGTTCACGTCCATCCAGCCCTGGCCCTCGTCGGGCCACGGCAGGGAGACCTTGTCGCCCTTGAACGCGTACGAGTCCTCGGCGGTCAGCGCCAGCGTCGGTGCGGGGAGCGGGCGTACGGCCTGTGCGACCGCGAACACGATCGCCAGCAGCACGACCAGCGGTGTCCAGATCTTGACCCGGCGGACGAACGTCCGCACCGGGGTCTGCGCCGGCGGGGGCGTGTTGGTCAGCTCCGCCAGCAGGTCCAGCGGCGGCTTGGGGGGCAACGGCTGCTGCGTCGTCCGCTCCGGGCCGATCTGGGGGATGGCCCGTGTCGCCTCCGCCGGGCTGGTGGCGGGTTTGTCCGGAGCGGCCGAGCGCTCGGCCTGCGGGGGCTTGGGAAGCGTCGGCTCGTCCAGCGGCTTCAATGCCACGAATGTGCTGGTGCGTTCGGCGGGCGGTGCGGCCTCGGAGTCGTCGCCCTTGTCCTCGGGGGCGGTCTCGCGGCTCCTGGAGTCCTCGTCGGCGTCCGCGGGCTTCGCGGCCCCACCGCCCAGCTTGAGCATGGTGGTGGGCTGGTCCACGGCGGGCGGCCGGGGAGCCCGGAAGATCGCGGTCGGCTGATCGACCGCCGGCTCCGCGTCGCCTCCGCCCTCGCCCGCCGACCCGGTGTCAGCGCCTGTGCCTGTGCCGGCGCCTGTGCCTGTGCCGGTGCCGTCCGTGCGGCTTTCGTCGTCGGCTGCGGGTGCCTCCTGGGGGGCGACCGCACCGTCGGCGTCCTCCGGCTCGTCTCCTTCCGAACCCTCCGAGGCGTCTCCGCCCGCCGTCGCGTGCGCCCAGCCAGGTCGCACGCCGCCATCGGGCCCGGATGCCGTTCCGCTGTCCGGCTCGGATTCGGGCCGCGCGTCGGCGGGAGCGTCGGGGGTGGTGGCGTCGGCGGCAGCGTCAGGGGCCGTGGTGTCGGCGGCGTCGGGTGCGGTTGTGCCTGCGGCGGCATCCGCGGCGGCGGCGTCGGCGAGGGCTTCGGCTGCGGAGGCGTCGGCGAGGGCTTCCACCGCGGTCGCGTCCGCGGTGGTGGTGTCGGGCTGCGGCTCGGCTGCCTGGGCGGCCTGGGAGCCCTGGGCGGCCTTGGGGCGCGTGTCGGCCTGAGGGCTCTCGTCCTGCCCCGTCCCGGCTACGGGAGCCTCGGGGGCGTCCGCCTCTGGGCTCTCGCCCTCTCCCGCCCCGACGGCGGTCCGTCGTGCCGCTGTGGCGTCACGGGCGGGCGCGGTGGCACCCCGCTCGGGCGAGCCGTCGTCGCCACCCTCGGCCTCGGCCCCGGCTTCCGACTCCGTGCCGGCGGACTGGCCGCCGCGCGTGCTCGGCCGGTTCTCGACCACCGTGTCGGCGGCGCCGTCGGCTTCGTCCCCGGTCTCCGCGTCCTGGCCGACGGTGGTTTCCGCATCCACCTCCGCCTCGTGGGCGGAGGCTCCGGCCTCCGCGCCATCGGCTTCCGCGTCGTACGCGTCGGCGGCCGCCTGCGCCTCCGTGGAGCCGTTCGAGGCGCCGTCCGCCCCCGTACCGCCCGGGTGCACGCCACTGGGCTTCACGCCACCCGACCCCGCGGCATCCGACCCCGCGCCATCGGGCTTCGCGCCATCGGGCTTCGCGTCCTCAGAGTCCTCGGTCTGCGAGCCTGCGGCCTCCGCAGCCTCGCCGTCTTCGAACCCCGTCCCACCGGTCGCCTTCCCGCCGTCCCGGGAACCTCCAGTCCCCGAACCGGCAGCCTTCGCTGCGCCGCTCTTCGAGTCACCGGTCCCCGGAGCACCGGCCTCGCCACCGTCGCTCTCCGAACCGGTGGCCTCCGACCCCGCAGCCCCATCCCGGTCCCCACGAACACCGGCACCGGCACCGTCACGCGCACCGGCACCGGCCCCCTCGCCCCCCTCGCGCTCGGCCGCAGGCGCGTCCGTCTCGTCCAGGTCCAGCCCTTCCGCCTGCGCCGCCTCCAGGAGCGCTCGGCGGGAGAAGACCGCCGTTGCCTGGTCGGGCTTCGGGGCGGATGCGCGGGACAGGGAGAGGCGTGGGTCCGGGGTCGGCTCCGTGGGACCGGAGGACTGGCTCGGGAGGGCGCCAGGCTCCGGAACCGGTGCCCCGTCCCCCGACGTCGACCCCGTCGACGACTCGTACCGCTTCGACCTGTCGGGGGACGTGCCCGCCACCGATGCCTCCTCCCGCGCGCCGCCCGTCCAGGAGCGCGCCCAACCGAACCGTGAATCAGTGATTCCGTGAAACCCCGCGCCCGGACACTAGTCACCGCACGCACCACCGCGCCGCGCCACTGTCCGAACCATGTACCAGTGTCCTGTGTGCGGGCTTAACCACTGCGGTAGACGAGAACGACATACCTACCGGTTCCACTACATTCCGGTCACGCACTCTCGACAGACCAATGTGAGAGGGGTCACCCTGTCATTCATCCACGCGGGGAGGCATGGATGGGCAGGAGCCGCAGAACACTTCCGGAGGAGCTTCTGCTGCTGGCGTTGGACCCGGCCACGGGTACCACCGCGCAGCCGCAGTCGCTCGACCTTGGTCTGGCCGGAGCACAGCTAGTGGAGCTGGCGCTGGCCGGACGGATAGCCCCAGACGGGGATCGTATCGCCGTGGTGTCCCCACGGCCGACTGGAGATCCGACACTGGACTGCGCGTTGGAGTTGCTGCGAAGGCGTGGCGCTCCGGTGCGTGCCGTCCACTGGATAGGCGGGCCCCGTCTCGGGCTCCGCCAGACCTACCTCTCGCATCTGGAGCGGTGCGGCATGGTGCATGCCGTGGCGGGCCAGATGTGCGGAGTGCTGCCGACGACTCGCTACCAGGCGAGTCAGACCGAGATCAGCCGGGAGATCCGAGCCCGGCTGGATTCCGCGATCCGCACCGGTGTGCCGCCGGACCCGCGGACCGCGGCGCTCGCCGCACTGGCCCACGCGGTCGGTCTCGGCAAGCACCTGTATCCGGGGAACGAGGGACGTTCGTCCCGCTCCCGGCTGCGGGATCTGATCCGGCACGACCCCATGGGCGGCCTGGTGGCCCACGCCGTCATGGACGTGCAGAACGGCGTGGCGGCACAGCCGCGCCGCAGCCCGGCACCGACCGGCCGTCAGGCCGCACCCGGCGCCAGGCCACCCGCACCGGAACCCGCACGTGGCGTTCCGATGCAGCCACGCCGCGGCTCCATGGCGCGCGTCGTGGCGCACTGAGCGGGGCGCGGTACCGGGGCACCGAGGTGTGAGAGGTGTGAGTGGGCACGGGGCCCAGAGCCGCGGGCCTCGACACCCACCGCACCACGCGCACCGCGGCACCATCACGCGCGTCACAAGTTCCACACGCTCCGAACGTTCCACGGGCGGCGGGAGTTCCATCCGCCGCACATGTCCGACAGCGGCACCGCTCGTGCCGCCCGCACCACTGCACAACTCGTACCACTGGCACGCCTCGTACCACTGGCACAGCTCGTACCACTGGCACAGCTCGCACCGCCGGACCCGAACCGCTCGAAGGGACCCCAAGGACCCGGTTCGGGAGCCGCCGGCTCGCGCGGGGCGCGTGCGGCCGTACGGACGACCGACCGATCGACCGGGACACCGGCTCGGCCCGGCCCGGCTCGTCCGACACGACCGCGCCGCCCCGCGCGGCCGCATGTCCGGCGCCGGTCGCGCGGGCCCAGCAGCCGCCGGGCGCCGACGGGGCGGATCACGGCCCGCAAGGGCACACTCCGGGCCGCTCGAGGGCCGTACATCCGGCGAAGATCCCTCCGCGGCGGAAAAACAGCGGCCCGAACGGCGCGTGCGCAGCGCATATCCGCTGTTTTCCAGCGGTACTCGGCACCTTGGTGGCAATCTGCTCAGCAGCAGATACGCAAAGTAGAGGCACGCAGCCGGAGGTGCACGTCCCGTGGCGTCCAATGTCAATCCCACCGTCAGGCGACGCCGGTTGGGCCAGGAGCTGCGTCGGCTCCGCGAGCTCAAGGGCATGACCGCCGAGGAGGTCGCCGAGCGGCTGCTGGTCTCCCAGTCGAAGATCAGCCGCCTGGAGAACGGCCGCCGCAGCATCAGCCAGCGCGACGTCCGCGACCTCTGCGGGGTCTACGAGGTCGAGGACCAGCGTGTCGTCGACTCCCTGATGCAGATGGCCAAGGACTCCCGCCAGCAGGGCTGGTGGCACGCCTTCGGCGATGTGCCGTACAGCGTCTACATCGGCCTGGAGACGGACGCGGCCAGTCTGCGCGTCTACGACCCCCAGGTCGTCCCCGGGCTGCTGCAGACGCGCCCGTACGCCGAGGCGCTGATCGCGGGCGCGCTGCCCGAGACGACGCCCGGTGACATCGACAAGCGGGTCCAGGTACGGCTGCGGCGACAGGAACGTATCTCCGCGCCGGAGAGCCCGCTGCGCCTGTGGACGGTCCTCGACGAGGCCGCGCTGCGCCGGGTCGTGGGCAATCGCTCGCTCATGCGCGAGCAGTTGGAGCACCTGGTCGAGCAGTCCCGACTCCCGCATGTGACCGTACAGGTCATCCCCTTCCACCTGGGCGCCCATCCGGGCCTGAACGGTCAGTACGCGATCCTGGAGTTCCCGGACGCGTCGGACTCCAGCGTCGTCTACATCGAGGGCGTCACCAGTGATCTGTATCTGGAGAAGCCCGCCGACGTCCAGAAGTACAGCGTCATGTACGAGCACCTGAGGGCGCAGGCCCTGAATGTGGAGCAGTCCCGCCAGTTCATCGCGGACATCGCCAAGGAGTATGCGGAACTCCGGCCCCAGTGAACCCAGAAGGGCCGGAAGATACACCCTCGGCACAGCCGAAGGGAAGACTTACATGGAATATGCCACCCACCCGAGTGAATAGTCGCTTCGTCAGCCGATGTTGGCGAGTAGCGTCGATCACGCCAAGGAAGCAACGACCTTGGCGCAAACCGAACCGCGGATTCCGGAAACGGGTCGTCACCGTCCACGGCTCGGCGACAGCAACTCAACGACACACCGGCAAGCGGAGCAGAAATGGCAATTCAGCAAGGCGCCACGGACACGTGGGTCAAGTCCTCTTACTCCACGGGCAACGGCGCTTGCGTCGAGGTCAAGTCCCCCGTCCTCTCGGCCCTGTCCGTGCGTGACTCCAAGGTTTCCGACGGTCCGACGCTGGCGTTCCCCGCCGACTCGTGGAACGCGTTCGTGGCGGAGGTCAGCCGGGGAGCCTTCGACCTGGCGTGACCATGGTTCACCACGACCATCACCACCACGACAACTTCACATACACCCACTGACAGAGCCCTCTCGACCGGCCCGCCGTCCTGGCCGAGGGGGCTCGGCCTTGCGCCGCTCGGCGCTCGCCGCTCGCCGATTCCACAAGCAGCACGGCGCCCGTCCACCGACCACCGGCGCCCGGCTTCCGGCTTCCGGCTTCCGGCCAACACGCAACAGCCAACAACCAGCAGCTATCGCAGACGATCGACGTACTTGTCCGTGCCCGGCACCGTGGGGATGAACGGGGCCAGCAGTTCCCGCCTCCCCAGCCCCGACTCCGCGACCGCGTCCCCCGGCCCGCCGAAGTACTCCTCCCAGCAGTCGCGCGGGTCGGCCTCCAGGAACCACAGCAAGGTGAGACGGGTGTCGACGCCCTCGACCTGCTTCACGTAGGACATCCGGTCCAGCGGCAGCGGGGTGGGCCGGAAGACCGTGACCATGGCGGCGGGCGAGCCGGCGAGCCGCCTGGGCAGGTGGCGGGCCCGTAGCCACTCCAGCAACTCGGCGCGCTCCGCCGGCCCCTCGGCGTCGACGACCTCCAGGACGAGGCCGGCGTACGGGTGGTCGAGGGCGTGGAAGTCGCGGGGCCCGGCGGCCCCGTCGCGGTAGACGGTCGCCTCGTGGTCCTGGAACGCGGTGAAGACATGGGTACGTTCCTGGTGGACGCGTGCGTCGCGATTCAGCCGTTTGTTGATGGCGACCGTCCAGCGCATGTGGTCGTCGTAGCGGCCGTCGGTGATCCAGTACGTGGAGAGGTAGCAGCCGGCGGTGACCGGCTGGGCGATCGCGGACTTCTCGGGTGTGCGCAGGAGTTGCAGGTCGCGGGTGGCCACCCAGCGGCGGCCCGCGAACATCCAGGGCATGGCCATCGCGCCCGCGTAGTAGTGGTCGTCCTCGTACCAGCGGTTGTACGCGTACTCGTGGCCCGGATGCGGCTCGACCATCGTGATCAGGGCGTGGCCGGGCCGGACGCCGTACGGGCCGACGGCGGCCAGTTCGGCGTACGTGGCGCTGCGGGTGTCGGCCGGGGCCGAGGCGGCGCGGGTGTCGTCGGACATGGGTGTTCCCCTTCCTTCCTCCACCGGTCGCCCATACTCTGACGCCCCGTCAGATAATGCGCCAGCCCTCGGAGGTCGCGATGACACCGCCCCTGCTGAACGGCAAGACCGTCGTCGTGTCGGGTGTCGGCGCCGGGCTCGGGCACCGGGTCGCCGCGGCGGTCGTACGGGACGGCGGGAACGCCGTTCTGGGCGCGCGCACGGAGGCGAATCTGGCCAAGGCCGCGGCGGAGGTGGACCCGGGCGGCTCGCACACGGCGTACCGGGCGACCGACATCACCGACGAGGAGCAGTGCGCGGCGCTCGCGGCGCTCGCGCGGGAGCGGTTCGGGAGCCTGGACGCGGTGGTGCACGTGGCGGCGCGCGACGGGTACTTCGGGGGCCTGGAGGACGCCGACTTCACCGCCTGGCAGGCGGTCCTCGACGTGAACCTGCTGGGCACCCTGCGGATGACCCGGGCCTGCCTGCCCAGCCTGAAGGCGGCCGGCGGCGGGGCGGTCGTCATCGTCGGTACGCAGTCGTCGGTGGCCGCACCCTCGCAGGTGTGGCAGGCGGCCTACGCGGCGTCCAAGGGGGCGTTGACGAGTGCGATGTACTCGCTGGCCCGGGAGCTGGGGCCGCACCGGATACGGGTCAACACAGTTCTGCCGGGCTGGATGTGGGGGCCTCCGGTGGAGGCGTACGTGCGGTTCACCGCGCGCACCGAGGGCGTGTCCGAGGCGGAGGTGCTGGCGCGGCTCGCCGGGCGGATGGCGCTGCCCGAGCTGGCCACGGACGGGGATGTCGCTGACGCGGCGGTCTTTCTGGCCTCCGACCGCGCACGGGCGATCACCGGCCAGTCCCTCCTCGTCAACGCCGGGGAACTGATGCGCTGACCCGGACCGCCGAGGGACGGCATCGAGCCCGCCGGGAGCTGACGCCGACACTGACATCGCAGACCGACGCCGACGCTGCAGCTGGCTGGAGCTGATCGTTTTCGGCCAACTCTCTGTTCATATACATAAACCGAAGTCATCGCTCGGAACTTTTTTACCCCCTCTTGACCTTACGCTCGCTTGCCGTGGACATGCCGCCGAACTCAGAGTTCACATGCCTGATCCAAGCTGAACCTGGCGGCGAACCCTGGAAGGGGGCCCATGAACAGTCTCGACTGGGCCGTGCTCATCGGCTACTTCGGTGTGATGGTCGCGATCGGCGTCTGGTCGCACAAGCGTGTGGACAACGTCAGCGACTTCTTCACCGCCGGCGGCAAGATGCCCTGGTGGCTCTCCGGCATCTCGCACCACATGTCGGGCTACAGCGCGGTGATGTTCACCGGGTACGCCGGTATCGCGTACACCTACGGCGTCACCTCCTTCGTGACGTGGTCCTTCCCCATCGCCCTCGGTATCGCCATCGGCTCCAAGCTGTTCGCCCCGCGCATCAACCGGCTGCGGTCACGCCTGCACGTGGCCTCCCCGCTCGAATACCTGAAGAACCGCTACAACCTCGGCACCCAGCAGGCGCTCGCCTGGTCCGGCATGCTGCTGAAGATCGTGGACGTCGGCGCCAAGTGGGCCGCGATCGCGACCCTGCTGTCGGTGTTCACGGGTGTGTCCCTGAACCAGGGCATCCTGATCACGGGCTCGATCACGGCCGTCTACTGCACGATCGGCGGTCTGTGGGCGGACGCGCTGACCGAGCTGGGCCAGTTCGTCATCCAACTGCTCGCGGGAATCGCGATGTTCGTGGCGGTGGTCATGAAACTCGGCGACTACGGCGGCTTCTTCGGGGTCTGGGACCACCCGAAGCTGGAAGGTCACGCCGAGCCGCTGGTGGGCCCCTACGGCACGGTCTTCCTGCTCGCCTTCCTGTTCATCAAACTCTTCGAGTACAACGGCGGCATGCTCAACCAGGCCCAGCGCTACATGGCCACGGCGACCCCGTACGAGGCCGAGCGCTCCGCCCGGCTCTCGGCGGTCCTGTGGCTGGTCTGGCCGCTGGTGCTGTTCTTCCCGATGTGGATGTCACCGCTGCTGGTGACCACGGAGAAGGGCGACGGCTCGGACACGTACGCCCTGATGACCGAACAGCTGCTGCCGCACGGCCTGTTGGGCCTGGTCATCGTCGGCTTCTTCTCGCACACGATGGCCATGTGCTCCTCCGACGCGAACGCCATCGCCGCCGTCTTCACCCGGGACCTCGCGCCGGTGGTGTGGCGGCGGGCGCGCACGTGGACCGAGGGGCAGGGGCTGCGGGTCGCCCGGGTCGCGACCGTGGTGTTCCTCGGTCTGTCGATGGCGGCGGCCACCCAGGTCAACTCCCCCGCCTTCGGGGACATCATCACCGTCGTCATCAAGTGGGTCGCCGGACTCATGGGCCCGATGGCCATCCCGATGATGCTGGGTCTGCTGCGGCCCTTCCGCCGCTCCGGCCCGACGGCGGCGCTCACGAGCTGGTCGTGCGGGTTGTTCGCGTTCTGGCTGGTGAACTACCCCATCCACTGGAACCTAGACGGTGGCGTCCCGCTCCAGTACCAGGTGTCCGTCCCACTGGCCGTCTCGCTGGTGCTGTACATCGTCGTCGGCTTCATCAAGCCGGAGGACACGCCCGAGCGCCTCGCCATCATCGAGATGATCAACTCGGACGGGGACGGCGACGGCAAGGGCGGAGCGGGGGCCGCGGCGGCGGTGCCGGCTCCGGCTTCGGGGAAGGACGCGGCGAGCCCCACGGGGGTCTGAGCCCGACTCTCGCCTGACGTGAGGGCCGCGCCCTGGTGACCGGGGGCGGTCCTCACGTTTCCCAGGCGGGCGACCAGCTCCGCGACGGTCTCCCATACGCCTCCGGCGTGCGGGCGGTGCACCCCGACGCACCGCGCGTCAGCGAATACCTCCGTCTCGCTGCCGTCGCAGGCCCGCAGCCAGAACTGGAGGGTCCCGTCCTCGCTCACCGTGAGTTCCGGGTCCCCGACATCGTGAGTTCCAGCACGGCCCGTACGAGCGTCAGGTCCAGACCGACGGGCTCCTCACCGCCATCCACGAACTTGGAGACCATCGGGCTCCAGCTCACGAAGACCCCTCCCCCGCTTCCCGGTCGACGTGGGCCGCGATGGCGCGGGCGCAGATCAGGGGCTCGGTGTGGGTGGTGTCGACCTCCAGGTCGTAGTGGACGCCCACGTGGACGATGTCGGCCTGGGCCTCGGCCATACCGGGGACGCGGTCTCCCCGGGCGATCTCCCGGGCCGCCGCCACCGCGCTGTCGCAGCGGACGCCGACCCAGAGCACGTCCACGCCGTCGAGGTGCTTCTCCCAGCGGCGCTGGGACTCCGCTCCGCCGAGGAAGACGTCGTCGACGATGACGCGGGCACCCGCGCGGGCCATGGCCACGACGCCCTGCGCCCAGGCCTGCTCGAGAGCGCGGAAGTCCGTGCCGATGCTCACCCCGCCGTCATCGGAGAACTCGATGCCGCCGTCCGCAGTCTGCATCCTCGCGGGCATCGCCTCGATGAGGGAGTCGACCCCGAACGCCAGCCACTGGTCGGACAGTTCGGCCTGCAGACACCGTACGATCCCGGACTTCCCCGCGCTGGAACCACCGTTGAGAAAAATCATCTGAGTCGTCATGGGGTCACGGTAGGGGGCCCGGGTCGCGCACCATGAAGACGTCCACCGGGTCCTCCGTCTCCGGACGGAAGCCGTGGCGCTCGTAGAGGCGTCGGGCCGGGCTGCCCTGGAGGACGTTCAGGCGGATCGGGAGGCCGGGCTCCTCGGAGCGGTCGAGGAGGTGGCGGAGTACGGCTGTGCCGATGCCGGTGCCCTGGAGCTGGGGGGCCAGGTAGAAGTGCTCCAGCCAGTGGGCCTCGGGGGCGGGACGGAGGGCCACGCAGCCCGCGAAGCCGCCGCCGACCTCGATGATCCAGGTGTGGGACGGGTCGAAGCCGTCGCGGAAGCGTTGGCGGACGCGGTGCGGGTCGTAGCGGCCGAGGCGTTCCAGGTCCGGGCGCATCACCACGGCGCGTAGTTCGGCCAGGGGTTCCACGTCGGCCGGTGCCGCCGGTCGTAGGTTCCAGTTCGCCATGGTCTCCGCTTCGTTCCGGTCGTTCTCGGGGCGTCGCCTCAGGCCCGTGGGTAGCGCGTGAGCCACCCCGGTACCGCTCCGCCGGGGCCGTGCAGGGCCGGGCCCTGGGTCATCTCCAGGGCGAAGTCGTCCGCGAGGACGAGGATCGTGGGGCGGCCCTCCAGTTCCGCCAGCCAGGCGGGGGGCAGGGCCGTCTCGCCGTGGAGAGCGCCGAGGAGACCGCCCGTCAGGGCGCCCGCCGCACCGGAGGGTCCGCCGTGGTTGACGGCGAGGCACAGGCCGTGGCGTACGTCCTCACCGACCAGGGTGCAGTACACGGCGACGGCCAGCATGCCCTCGGCCGTGCCGGCGCCGACGAGTCGTTCGACGACGGCCGGGGAGGGGGTGCCCTGGCGGACGGCGGTGACGGCCTGTTGGAGGGAGTCGGCGACCGGCTGGTGGCCGGGGCGGGCGGCCAGCAGCACCAGGGTCTTCTGGACGGCGGCGTCGAGGCTCTCGCCCCGCGCCAGGCTGTGGACGATGACGGCGTAGGAGCCGGCGGTGAGGTACGCGGTGGGGTGGCCGTGGGTCTGGGCCGCGCACTCGACGGCGAGCTGGAAGACGAGCTGGGGTTCCCAGCCGACGAGGAGGCCGAAGGGGGCGGAGCGGGCGGCGGCCTCGGCGCCCGTGTCACCGGGGTTCTTGGGGGCGTCGAGGGTGCCCATGGTCTCGTCCCCGAGGCCGAGAAGACAGGTGCGGGAGGGGTCGCGGCGGGCGTACAGCCACTCCTCGCGGGCGAGCCAGCCGTCGTCCTTGCGGCGTTCGTCGGGGCCCCAGTCCCGCTGGGTCGCGGCCCAGCGCAGATACGCCCGGTGCAGATCGGTAGGCGGATGCCAGACGCCGGTGTCACGGCGGACCTGGGCGCGTATCAGGCCGTCGACGGTGAAGAGGGTGAGCTGCGTGAGGTCGGTGATGGCGCCGCGTCTGCCGTACGCGGGGGCCAGATCGGTCAGCCGGTCCGGGCCGTACGCCTCGCCGATCTCCGCCAGGGTGAGCTGGTCGACCGGTGCGCCCAGCGCGTCGCCCACGGCCGCGCCCAGCAGTGTGCCGCGCACCCGGCTGCGGAAGTCCTGCTGCTCGACCCGCCCCCACACGGCACCGGCTGTCCCACCCACCCCGGCCTCCTCACGGCCCTGCCCCGACCCGTACGTCAGTACGTCAGTACATCCGTACGCCCGTACGGCTCGACAGTCCAGCACTGTAATCGAACGGGAACAGTCGGCTCAGAGCTCTTGACGAGCGCAATCGACCCACAGCCCACAACCGTTTCTCAGCCCCGGACGCTCCGTACGGTCCGCGCGCCGGGCGTACACCCGAGGCCCTCTACTCCGTACGGTCCGGGGCCGGGGCCGGGTCCGGGTCCGGGGCCGGGGCCGGGGCCGGGGCCGGGGCCGATGGGGCCGTCGCCTCCGTGGCCCGGGCGTGTACCTCCGTGATCAGCGGGTCGCCCGGCCTCAGCGACAGGGCCCGCTCCGCGTCGGCCAACGCCCGCTCCGCGTGGCCGAGTTCGAGGTGGAGGGCGGCGCGGTGGCGCAGCGCCCACGCGTAGTCCGGGGCGAGCGCCACGGCCACGTCGAGGTCGGCGAGGGCTTCGTCGTGGCGGCCGAGTCCGGTGCGGGAGACGCCCCGGCCGGCGTAGGCGGAGGCGTAGAGCGGGTTCAGCTCGATGGCCCGGTCGTAGTCGGCGAGTGCCTCCTCGTCACGGCCGGCGACGCGCAGGGCGTCAGCGCGTTCGCAGCGGGCCCAGGGGATGTCCGGGTCGAGGGCGACGGCGTGGTGCAGATCGGCCAACTGCCGCTCGCGCTCGCCCCGGGAACGTCGTACGCGCGCCCGGCGCACCAGGGCCCACACGTACTCCCCGTCGAGCTCCAGGGCGTGGTCCAGGTCCGCGAGGGCCTCGTCGAGGCGGCCCTGCGCGTGGCGGACGGCGCCACGCGAGGCCCAGGTCGAGCGGCGTACGGGGTCGAGGGCGACCGCCCGGTCCAGGTCGGCGACCGCCGCGTCGAGGTCACCGAGGAACCGGTGGTAGTCGCCGCGCAGGACGAGGGTGGTGACGTCGTCGGGGGCGAGCGCGTCGGCCCGGTCCAGGTCGGCCACGGCTCCGGCGTGGTCCCCGGTGTGTGCCCGTGCGACCGCCCTGCCCTGCCACGCCGTGGCCGCCTCGGGATCGAGGGCGACGGCCCGGTCGTACTCGGCCACCGCCCGCTCGTGCGCCCCGTCCCGGTGCAGCGCCCGCCCCCGCAGGGCGCGTGCGTACGCCTCCCGCCGGGCGTCGAAACCGGCCCGGAGCAGCAGTGCCCCGAGGGCGTCGTGGACGCCGCCCCGCTCCAGCGCGCCCAGCAGATCGTGGCCCCAGCGGCCGGCGTCCTCGTCATCGGCGTCCTGCCCGGCCTGCGCCAGGGTCTCGGCCCACCGCCGGGCCACGGCCGCGCCCTCCCCGCAGGCGTCCACGGCGTCCCGCAGCGCGTCGGCGAGCGCCCCGCGCTCCCCCGCACACAGCCGGTGGTAGGCCTCGGCCAGCCGCAGCTCCCGCCACCGCTCGTCGCCCCACGCCTCTTTGCCGTCCAAGACGGCTTCCGTCTCCGCCCGCCACCCGGCGAACGCCTCCGCCAACCGCCGGTGCCGCTCGCTCCAGCCCCGGGGAGACCGCAGCCGCTGCAGCCGGACCATCGGTGCCCGTACGACGTCGTGGTACACCACCCGGTCCCCGCGATCGGTGACGAACGGCAGGGCCCGCAGCCGGCCGAACAGCCCGTCGGCATCCCCGTCGCAGCCCCGGCCGCTGTCTCCCCCCGTGCCCGCGCCACCATCCGCACCGGAGGCCGAAGCCGTGCCGAAGGCCGAAGCCGTGCCGAAGGCCGGCTCCGACACCGCCACCCGGAACACGTCCGCATCCAGCCAGCGGGGCAGGGCGCAGGTCAACGCGGCGGCCCGGCGTACCGGATCGCCCTCCCACCTCAGGAAACGCTCGACCGCCGTGGCGCTCGGATCGCCCGCGTCGGCAAGGTCGTCGAGGTCGCCGGGGCGGGCCTCGGCGAGGGTGGAGACCAGGACCGGCAGCCCGCCGGTGAGCCGCAGGACCTCCTCCACGACCGGCTGGGCGAGCACACCCTTTGCGGCGAGGAGCCCGCGTGACTCGGCCTCCGTGAAGGGCTCCAGGGGCAGATCGAGGACGAAGTCGGTGAGGCCGCCCCAGCGGGCGCCGTCCAGGGGGCGCTGTCCGGCGGTGACCAGGACGAGGTTGCCGGGGACGGGGGCGTACCGGTCACCGGCGACGATGTCGTGCAGCCAGGGGTCGAGGAAGGCACCCGTGCGTTCGTACGTGTCGAAGAAGAGGACCAGCCAGGGGACTTCCGCCGCTGTCCGGGTCAGCTCCTCCAACAGGGTCGGGGTGAGGACCGGTTCGGGGGTGAGGACCAACTCGGCGTCCTCCGAGCCGCGCGCCCGGGATGCGAGCCCGGCACGCAACCGGTCGGCATGGCGGGCGAGTCCGGCCGGGTCGACGGCACCGGCGAAGGGGCCGACCACGGGGACGAGGCCGAGTGCGACGAGGGTCGCCCGCGCGGCGGCCATGCTCGCCCCCGAGGGTTCGGCCCCCGCCGGCCCCGTCCCCCCCTCCGGCTCGGACAGGGCCTCGGCGGCCAGCTCGGCCTCGTAACGCCGCTCGCGGTGCGCGGCCAGCAGCCGCTCCAGTTCCTTGAACCGCCGGCCCTGCCGGGCGAAGCGGTCCGCGATCACCGCCATGGCCTCGGGCACACTGCCGACGCCGTCGTCGACGTACGCGGTGAGCGCGCCGCTTTCCCGGGCGATCTGCTCCAGCTCCCGGACGAGGAAGGTCTTTCCCATGCCGGCGGTGCCGTGCACATGGAAGAGGAAGCGCCGCCGCTCGTCCTCGACGGGCAGGTCGAAGGTGGCCCGGAAGGCGGCGCGTTCGGTGTTCCGGCCGACGAAGCCCTGGCGTGTGCGCCGTCGGATCAGCTCTTGCATCGTCGGAATGGGCGGCTGCGCGCGTCCCATGCGTCACCCTTCCTTGCGGCTCGTACCGCACCCTCGGACCGGTTTGCGCCGACGGCGACTCCCATTGTGATCCAACGCGCCGAAAATCACCTGGGGTTGACGCATGCCTGTGCACATAGTTGGACCATGGCTGAGAAACAGACCCCCCGCCCCTCCCTCCTCCCGCTGGCCTCGACGCTGCTCGTCGGCACGGTCGCCCTCTACATGGCCCTCGTCGCCTTCAGCAACATCACCGACTTCGGCACGAACCAGCAGTTCGTCCGCCATGTCTTCGCCATGGACACCACGTTCAAGGACGAGGACCTCATGTGGCGGGCCATCGAGTCGAAGGGCATCCAGGACGCCGCCTACGTCCTCATCATCATCTGGGAGACCGTCTCGGCCCTGATCCTCATCGCGGCCACCTACTTCTGGGCCAGGGCCCTGCGCCACCGCGCCTTCCACACGGCCCGCCGCTACAGCACCCTCGGCCTCCTCATGGTCCTCCTCCTCTTCGGCGCCGGCTTCATCGCCATCGGCGGCGAGTGGTTCGTCATGTGGCAGTCCGGCGACTGGAACGGCCTCGACGCCGCCCTCCGCGTCTTCCTGCTGAGCGGCGTGGTCCTGCTGGTGACCTCCCTGCCGGCGAACGACCGCGAGGCCGGCTGACCGCGAGGCCGGCTGACCGTACGTACCGGGGCAGGCACGCCCCCGCGGACGTCGGCCGCGTCGCCCGTGGCCGAACCCGTCGGGAAGGATGACCCGCCCCCCTGACGGCGTCGGGGAGATCACCGCTTGTCCTCAACCGCACTTGAGGTCATACGGTCCCCAACAGACCCGCACGGCGTGCGGGCTCGCACCCAAGCAGCGGGAGGGGCCATCCCCATGGCGAACCAGCAGATCTCCGACACCGAACTCGCCGGACAGCCGGCCGCGTACTGGACCGGTGTCGCCTACGAGGCGCTCATCGCGTACACCCGCGCCAGGCAGGCCGAAAAGGGTTACACCCAGCCGCAGTTCTGGCTGTTGCGCAATCTGTCCGTGAACGACATCTCGCCCGACGGCGAGGGGATGACCCTGCCCGAGCTGCGGAAGGCCATGTCCTCCTACATCCGGCCCGAGGACGACCTGTCGGCGGAAGCCGAGGTGCTCCTGGAGCGAGGTTGGCTGACCCGTGACGCGGATGAGCGGCTGTGGCTCACCGAGGAGGGGGAACGGGCCCGCGTCGCCCTGGCCCGAAACGCGCCCGAGATCCGCGCCGCCCTCCACGAGGGCATCGACGACGCGGACTACGTCACCACGGTGAAGGTGCTCCAGCGGCTGATCCGCAACGCGGGCGGGACGGTCGCCTGACAGGCCGGGGCCGGGCGGCGCGCCCGTGCCCCGGGCGGCGGCCCCGTGCCCGCCGACCCGTGCCCGCCGACCCGTGCCCGCCGGCCCGTCAGTCCACCACCGGCAGCAGCTCCGGCAGATGCCCGTCCGAGGCGACGGCCGCCCGCAGCCGTTCCTCCGGGACCTCGCCGTACAGCGTGGTGCGCGCCCTGGCGGGCCGGCCGGCCGCGTCGGCGACGGCGATCAGGTCCCGCACGGTCTTGTAGGAGCCGTACGACGAGCCCGCCAGATGCACCATGAGGCGTCCGTGCCACTGATTGGCCAACGCGCTCTCCGTCGGTGCGCTCTCCCCGTTCCCGGGCCAGGAGGACCTGCTCTCGAGTTTCGTCGAGTGCCATTGCGACGTCTTCGGCGTCGGACGATCTGGCCCGGCTCCACAGGGCGACGACCTGGTTGCGTGTCGCAGTCCATGTTTCTGTGGCCATCAGTGCGACCAATGTGGCACCGGCGGTCTGCGTGAGTTGCCTCAACTGCGGGTCCATTCTCCCCCGGTCGCGACGGTCGTCCGTGTGTCCGGCGCACGGCTGAACACGTGTGCGTTCACTGTAAATCGTGTGGCTTCACCACTGATCTTTGCTGCCGCACCCGGGAGTTGGCTTAATCGTCACTCCCCGAATACAGGGGAACGGCCGCCGCCCGTGGCTGTCCCGAAGCGGAACGCCTGACGGCAACGCGCTTTATCTACCGCCACGGCGCGGCGAGCCGAATGCAACAGTGCACGAACCTGGGGGCGAGCGAGATCCTCCGGACACCCTGGCCCCCAGGCTGAGGTGGAAGGCCACCAGTCCAGGGACTGGCTGGTGGATCACAGCGCTGACCGTCGCAGATTAGGGTGCGGGATGTGCAGCGCCTCCTCGTTCTCTTCGACCTCGACAACACCCTCGTGGACCGGCGGGGAACGCTCGCGGCCTGGGCCGCCGAGTTCACCGCCCGGCACCGTCTGGCGGACGAGGAGCAGGCGTACGTCCTGAGCATGGTGGCAGAGCGGGCCTATCCGTCCACGTTTGACGCGATCCGCATTCGGTACCGGCTGCCCATGCCGACTGCAGAGCTGTGGCGCGCGTACTGCACCGACATCGCGGCCTTGGTCTCGTGCCCGGCCGACGTCCTTGACGGCTTGGACCAGCTGCGTGCGGTCGGCTTCCGATTGGGGGTGGCGACCAACGGTGCGGTGGACATCCAGCGCGCCAAGCTGCAGGCCACCGGTATTGCGGAGCGTGTGGACGGTGCCTTCGTCTCGGAGGAGGCCAACGCAGGCAAACCGCAGACCCGGCACTTCGCCCTGGCTGCGGCCCGCTGCGGCACCGCGCTCGGCGACGGGGGCTGGATGGTCGGCGACAACCCTGTCAACGACATCGGCGGCGGACGCTCCGCGGGGCTGGGCACCATCTGGATCGGCAACGACCGCTCCTGGCCGCCGAACGATCCCGGGCCGGATCACACGGTGCCCCATGCGCGCGCCGCCATCGACCTGCTGCTTCTGCATTCTGCTGGCCACACGAGGACCACGACATGACGGACACCATCGGGCTGCTGCATCCCGGCAGCATGGGATCAGCCTTCGGCGCCCAGCTGCGCGCTCGCGGCCACATCGTGCTGTGGTGTCCCGACGGGCGCAGCGACACAACTCGCCGCCGGGCCGAGCACGCGGGCCTCGAAGCCAAGGCACTACCTGAGCTCGTTTCCCGCTCCGACGTGCTGCTCTCCCTGTGCCCTCCCGCCGCTGCGGAGGAGACCGCCGCCCAGGTGGCCGAGCTTGGTATGGCCGACGCGGGCACGATCTACGTTGAAGCGAACGCCGTCTCGCCATCGCGCGTGCAGCGCATCGCCGACCGCCTGGCCCCGTTGGCATTCGTCGACGCCGCCGTGGTCGGATCTCCTCCGGTGGGCGGCAAGTACCCGACGCTCTATCTGTCCGGCCCAGGCAAGCAAGCCGACCGGATCGCCGAACTCTTCGCCGGCACTGATGTGCGGCCTCACGTCCTGGGCGACAGCATCGGGAAAGCCTCCGCACTCAAGCTCGCATACTCCAGCTACCAAAAGGTCTCCCGCGTGCTGGCCGCCGTCGCGTACGGGGCGGCGGACTCGTACGGTGTCGCAGACGAGCTACTGGAGATCGCGGCCAAGCGCACCCGCAGCTACCTTGTGGAGACCGACTACATCCCCAAGACCGCTGCCCGCGCCTGGCGTTGGGGTCCAGAGCTCGAGGACGCGGCGGCACTGCACGCTGATGCCGGGTTGCCCGACGAAGTCATACGTGCCGCCGCAGTGACCCTCGCCCGATGGGATGGCAACAGAGACGAGCAGCTGGATATCGCCGAGGCTTTGGAAGCCCTGCGCGTCGAGGGGGACCTGGACAACGCGAGTTGAGCGGGTGGCATCCGGCTGGGTCGCTGACGTCTTGACCGTCAGGAGCGAGGTGACGTGGTGCGGACTATGGCGTCGATCCCCTGTGCGGCTTCCCGTGGTGCCATCCCATCCGTGTCCACGCGCAGTTCCCACTGGGCCCGCGGGTGAGCCGCAAGATCCGCCCGAGTGGCATCCCAAGCAGCCAGCCGAGCCGCCGTGTCGGTGTCCCCTCGCTGCGGTGAGCGTCGGGCAGTGGTCTCCTTGGAGCACCACAGCAGAACGCGCACCCAGTGCGCCGGGAAGAGGGCAGTCACCTGCTTCATTCCCGCCATCTGGCCGAGGTGGACGACAGGGGTTCTGCCGCCCTCCATGGCTTGGTCGAGGCCGGGTCGGTCGACGACGTAGACGTTGCTATACCGGTCGTTGCGGTAGATGACGTCGCCGCGCGCTTCCAGGACGGCCAGCTGCTCCGGTGTGCCCATTCGGTAGCCCTGGGTCTTCCCGGTCCCGATCTTCAGACGGGTGAACGGCACGTACCGCTCGTCGAGTTCGGACAGCGCTGCCGTGACCGTGTCCTTGCCTGCCGCTGGCGGCCCGTACAGCAGGATGCCTTGCCTCACTGGAACACCGTGCCGAAGACTTGGCGCACTTGGTCCGTGAGGGATATCGCGGCGCCGAGCCGGTTGTCGACGACCAAGTGCGGTATGACGGGCCGCAGTTCGAGGTCGATCCCGGCGGCGTACGTGTCCCAGTTCTGGAGTTTCCAGCTGTCCCGGGCGGCGGACCGGAAGGTGATGTACTCGTGCATCGTGTCGAGGTCGCACTGAATCCAGACGACGGCCACGGTGACGCCGCGCGCTTCGCAGCGATTGATCAGGCGGCCCATCCACCGAGGGTCGGTGCTCTCGGAGATGAACGGTGCGCTCAGGACCGTGCTGATCGCGCAGTCGATGTTTGCGTACGCGGTCTCCAGCAGGCACTGGTACTCCAGCGGGCGAACCTTCTCCCGGTAGAGGTCGGTGTGCCGGTCGTTAGGGTCACTGCCCATCTCTATGAGGAGGCGCTCGACGAGGGGACGTGTGATCGGATCCTTGTCGAGGACGGGCCAGCCGGTGAGCTGGGATATGAAGCGGGCGAACTCGGATTTCCCGCTGCCGGCGTAGCCGCCGACCATCAGCAGCGTCGGCTTGTTCGGATCGCCGCCGGTGTGACGGCGCTTCCAGGCGTCGAGGATTCGCTGCTGTACCCCTTGCCCGTCGGTTTCCTCCGTACCCGGCGAGAGCTGGAGCAACGCGCGCTCCACGGCCAGTACGTGGGCCCCGTTGTGCGGCTCGTTCGACGCGGTGAACTTGAGCTTTCTGGCCTCGTCGGGCAGGGCATTACGGAAGCCGAGTTCGGGCTCGGTCGCGCGATACAACAGGCAGTACGCGCGACGGTAGTGCGGCCCGGGATAGATCTCACCCTGCTCGTGCTGCCACAGCGTCTGGAAGTTGGCGGCCGGCACCGCGAGTCCGGCGGCCCGCGCCACCTCACGCAGCTGCTCGCCCGCGCCCTCCAGCGTCAGGCCGTGGGCTTCGCGTTGCTGCCTCAACCTGCCCGGGCGCCAGCCCGGCCGACTCTTCCCCACCGCGCCTACCGCCTGCCCATCTCTGGTCATGATCCGGAGCCTAGGCCAGCCTCTCATGAGGGCGTGTGTAAGCGGATGTTGAAAAGTTAGACCAACCAACCATGAGCCGATGATGAACAGCTCCGGCAACGGCTCGTGATACTCCGGGCACGTTCGGACCGCTGTCATGGTCACACCGACGCGGTCGTCGCATACCCGCCTCGGTCTCCAGTATCCGTACGAGATCGAAGGGGGCTCCGCGGTGGCTGTCGAAGTTGCTGTCCTGCTGATCCTCGGCATCGTGATCGCCTTCTCACGCCGGGGCGGTGGGCTAAAGCGGGTCACGCCGTGGTGTGTACGGTCTTCGGCCTCTACCTCGCCGGAACCCACAGCGTCGGGCCACTCGTGCAGGACGTCACGGTGTCCCTCGCGAACTTTCTGTCGAGGCTGAGGCTGTGAACACGCCGACTGTGCCACTGGGGTCAGTGGTGCAAGACGGGGTCCTCGGGCTCGTGGCGGCCAAGCCGCACCTCGTCGATCCGGACGGGAAGCCATCGCGGCCTGGGCGGTAGGCGCAGACACAGGAATCCCAAGCCGTCATCCCCTGAGGAGCAGCTCCGGAGAAGCCGGGCAGCAGTCAGAGAATTCCCAGCCGTCGAGCTCGGGCCAGTTACGCATCACACAAACAGCCCCTACTGGCGTGCGCCCAAAAGTAGCCACCAGCATCCATCCCATTAGGCCAGCAGGAAGGTCTTCTCGTGATACCTATGCATCATCTCATCGTGGTCGGTTTTGATGAGATCGTCGCCAACAAGTACCTGCCGTGCATTCGCGATGCCATTGACTCCGGTCACATCGACTCCTATTCCATCATCGACCTGGAGTCGCAGCGGACGGAAATCGACGGGCGCATAGCGGCGGCGACTGTGAAGCCGCGAGGAGTCGTTTACCTGCCGGATTCCGGCGACCGAGTACGGGAGACGCCGCAAGAGCTCATTGCGGCCGCCATACGGCGCCTGCGAGTACCCGGCGTACCGACCAAGGTGTACATCGCCACGGAGGTGCGGGCTCACGAGGCGTACCTGCGGTTCTGCGTGGAGAACCACATCGACTCACTGGTCGAGAAGCCCGTACTGGCTCCCATCGTGGACGGGCGGTTCAAGCCCTCGTACATCACGAAGACCATGGAGGAACTCATCGGTGTCGCTGCCGACTCCTCCGCGGAGCACTCGGTGATGACGCTGAGCCGGTACCACCAGATCTACAACCACAA
Organism: Streptomyces sp. NPDC012510; assembly: GCF_042955065.1. Lineage (NCBI taxonomy): Bacteria > Bacillati > Actinomycetota > Actinomycetes > Kitasatosporales > Streptomycetaceae > Streptomyces > Streptomyces sp. NPDC012510. The sequence continues at coordinate 100,512 of NZ_JBIBEN010000005.1, read as the reverse complement.
GGTCGTTGCCTCGCTGAGGAACCGGATGGAGAGGTGGGAGGCACCCCTGACCTCGTTCCATCTCCGGGCGGCCGGTGGTGTGTGGAACCTTCAACGCGAGTTCGAGAGCCGCGACGATCACCCGTACAAGTACGGCTACGGGATGATGATGCACGGCGCGTACCACTACGTGGATCTCGCGACCCAGATCCTGTCGCTCAACGCGGAGCTCTTCGCCGAGCGCCAGCTCCGGTTGGAAGTAAGCGCCTTCGGCGCCTTCCCCGTCGACCAGCACCAGCGCCTCTCTCAGCCGTTCGCGCGCAGGTTCCAGGACGCCGGCGCGCGGTGGTCGGCGGACTCGGATGAGGGCTTCCGTTTCGGCGAGACCGATGTGACCTCCACGTTCCGCCTCGTAGATGTGGCGACGGGGAGGACCGTCTCGCTCGGGACCTTGTCCTTCGAGCAGACCACCCCCTCCATCCGCGACTGGGCGGAGCTCCCGGATGGCCTCTACAACGTCAACGGCCGCACATCGAGCGTCGACCTGGAGGCACAGCTGTCGACGCTGTTCTCCACCCACGTCCACTGCTACGACATCCCCCGCGGCATCAGCGCGGATGGGATCGACGCGTTCGCCCGCGTGACCACGCGCGCCAACGCCGCACTGCTGCCCGACGAGCAGTACGTGTCGGAGGAGTCGTTCGACGGGCTGTTCCACAGCGACAGCAACCGCCAACTCATGGAGCACTGGCTGCGCGGCTCCGAGCAGCGCAGCTCCCTCGCGAGCCACCTTCGGCCCATGCAGGTCACCGAGGCCCTCGCCTCGTCGGTACTCGCTCCTGGACGCCTGGTCACGGTGCCCTTCTAGGCACCGGCTGCTCCAGACCTTCCAGGCATAGAGGAGTCATACATGAATCAGCCAGTTTCGAGGGCATCCGTGCATGCCTTCTACGCGGACGCGATCCTGTGCGGCCGGAACACCGCGGAGAACCTCCAAGCCGCCACCTCGGAGCGGTTCAATACCCTCCTGGAATCCATCGGAGACGGGACCCCACATACCGCACTGGACCTGGGGTATGGGGCCGGGACCTACACCATCGCCTTAGCGCGCGCAGGATTCCGCGTCGTAGCCGTCGATCAGATCCCCAGCGACTCGCTTCTTCAGCGCATCGACGGCGCAAGTGATTGGGCCCACCGGATCGAAACACGGGAATGCCTCGCCGAGAACTTCGCCATCGATGAAGACTTCGGAGTCGTCGTCGCCAAGGACGTCCTGCATTACCTCGCAAGACGCGACATCGAGTCCCTCCTCACGAGCGCGGTCACTCACGCGCAGGGGGCGAACTACCACTACCTCGAAGTCTTCACAGGGATCACCCGCAGGTCTGCGGACGGCAGCAACCTGCGGATCGAGGGGGAGGCCGACTACTCTCCGGAGACCTTCCGACAGGTCATCGAGCGGATCTACGACGGCTGGGACCTCACGCTGCTCTGGTCCGAGCACACGGAACAGGACAGACGAACCGGGCGCAACTGCTTCGAGGCGACCCGGGCCACCGTCATCGCCGCCAACCGGGCAGCCTGATCAGAGACAGGGAGAAAGCCGTGAAGTCGAGCACGCCCGAGGGGATCAGCTTCGTCATCCCCTGCTTCAACTCGGGGGGCTATCTCGTGGAAGCCGTCGAGTCCCTGATCCAGCAGCCCCACACGTTCCCGTACGAAGTCGTGATCGTGGATGACGGCTCCGACGACCAGCCCACGCTTCGTGCAGTTGCGCTGTGCGCCGAGCGCGCGGAAGTCCGCATAGTCCGCCAGGATCACAGCGGACACCACGCCGCCAGGAACGCCGGCATCAACGCCGCGTCCTTTGCGTACGTGATGCAGCTCGACGCCGACGATCGGCTCGCCACAGCGCCTGAGCTGCTGAAGGCCGGCAGTTACCCGGACCGATCCGTCAAACTCCTCAAGTCGCACCGCCACGTGGCCTTCGTCCACACCATGTCGCGGATGATCGGCGACTTCGACGGGCTCACCGTCTCCTCCTACCCGTGCCGCGAGGAACTGGTCCTGCGTAAGCACCACGTGCCCACCTCGATCGTCTACCGCCGTGACGACGCCATCCACGGCGGTCTCTACGACCCGGACGTACGGAAGTGGGGGGACTGGGCGTTCGCTGTGAACCTCCTCGCCGGGCGCTTCCGCAGGGGCGAGGTCAACCACATCGTGTGCATCGCAGGCCCGCTGCACGAATACCGAGTCCACTCGTGCACACGACGGGTCTCCAACGCCGAGATCTCCGAGTTCGGCATGACCCTGCTGGTGGTGCAGAAGAACCTCGACCTGTTCCGGCACCACTTCAACCGCGATGACACGGCCGAGGACATCACGCGCCTCGTCCTCGCCTCGAAGCCGTCCCGGCTCGTCGACCTGATCCGGATGGCCGAGTTCGACCTCGAACAGGCCCTCGCGGTCGCCCGCCAGCGGCAGTTCTCCCTGTCGAGCCCCTTCGAGGGCTTGGGAATTCCGTAGCGGTGCCCTCCGTATGAAGGAAGCCCCGGACGATGCGTCCGGGGCTTCCTCGCTGTTCTGGCTACTAGGCAGGCGGCAGGTTGTTGATCTGGTTCTGCAGCCGGACGATGTCCTCTTCGGCCTTCGCGAGACGGGTACGAATCTTCTCGACCACGTTGTCCGGCGCCTTCGCCAAGAACGCCTTGTTGCCGAGCTTGGCCTCCGCCTGGGCCTTCTCCTTCTCCGCCGAAGCCAAGTCCTTGGCCAGCCGCTTGCGCTCAGCCGCGACGTCGATCGTGCCGGACAGGTCGAGCGCGACCGTGGCGCCGGCGACCGGGAGGGTCGCCGAGGCACTGAAGCCGTCGCCCTCCGGCTGGAGCCGGAGCAGCTGACGGATGGCGGCCTCGTGAGCAGCGAGCTGCGTACCCGACAGCTCCAGACGCGCCGGCACCTTCTGACCGGGCTGCAGCCCCTGGTCCGAGCGGAAGCGACGAACCTCGGTGATCACCTGCTGGAGGCTCTCGATCTCCGCCTCGGCCGCGGCATCACGGAACCCGCTGTCCGCCGGCCAGTCGGCGATCACGACGGACTCGCGGCCGGTGAGCGTGGTCCACAGCGTCTCCGTCACGAACGGAACGATCGGGTGGAGCAGCTTCAGCGTCACGTCCAGGACCTCGCCCAGGACGCGAGCCGAGACCTTGGCCGCGTCGCCGCCGGCCATGAACGTCGTCTTGGACAGCTCGACGTACCAGTCGAAGACCTCGTCCCACGCGAAGTGGTACAGGGCATCGGCGAGCTTCGCGAACTGGTAGTCGTCGTAGTACGCGTCCGCCTCGGCCACGACGGTGTTCAGCCGGGACAGGATCCAGCGGTCTGTGGCCGAGAGCTGCTCGGCCGGGGGCAGCTCGCCCTCGATCGTGGCGCCGTTCATCATCGCGAACCGGGTCGCGTTCCAGATCTTGTTGGCGAAGTTCCGGGACGCCTGGACCCAGTCCTCGCCGATCGGCACGTCGGTACCGGGGTTGGCTCCCCGCGCGAGCGTGAACCGCAGAGCGTCGGAGCCGTACTTGTCCATCCAGTCCAGCGGATTGACCGTGTTGCCGAACGACTTCGACATCTTCTTGCCGTGCTCGTCACGGACCATGCCGTGGAACGCGATGGTGTGGAAGGGGATCTCACCGTCCATCGCGTACAGGCCGAACATCATCATCCGCGCGACCCAGAAGAACATCAGGTCGTACCCGGTGACCATGGCCGAGTTCGGATAGAACTTGGCCAGGTCCGCGGTCTTCTCGGGCCAGCCGAGTGTCGAGAAGGGCCACAGGCCGGACGAGAACCAGGTGTCGAGGACGTCGGTGTCCTGCTCCCAGCCCTCACCGGTCGGCGGCTGCTCGTCGGGGCCGACGCACACGGTCTCGCCGTTCGGGCCGTGCCAGACGGGGATGCGGTGGCCCCACCACAACTGCCGTGAGATGCACCAGTCGTTGAGGTTGTCGACCCAGTCGAAGTACCGCTGCGACAAGTCGGCGGGGTGGATGTCCACCCGGCCGTCGCGAACCGCGTCACCCGCGGCCTTGGCGAGCGTCTCGACCTTCACCCACCACTGCAGGGACAGCCGCGGCTCAAGGGTCGTCTTGCAGCGCGAGCAGTGGCCCACCGAGTGGACGTACGGCCGCTTCTCCGCGACGATCCGGCCATCGGCCCGCAGCGCGGCGACGATCGCGGAACGCGCCTCAAAGCGGTCAAGCCCCTCGAAAGGCCCGTGGGCCGTGATCACGCCGCGCTCGTCCATGACGGTCAGCGACTCCAGGCCGTGCCGCTGGCCGATGGCGAAGTCGTTGGGATCATGGGCGGGCGTGACCTTGACGGCACCGGTGCCGAACTCCGGGTCGACGTGTGTGTCGGCGACGACGGGGATTGCGCGGCCCGTCAGCGGCAGCTTGATGTGCTTGCCGACGAGGTGCTTGTACCGCTCGTCGTCCGGGTGAACGGCGACGGCGGTGTCACCGAGCATGGTCTCGGCACGGGTGGTGGCGACGACGACCGTGTCGTCCCCCTCGCCGTACTCGATGGAGACGAGCTCACCGTCGTCGTCCTGGTAGTCGACCTCGATGTCCGAGATCGCCGTCAGGCAGCGCGGACACCAGTTGATGATGCGCTCGGCGCGGTAGATCAGGCCGTCGTCGAACATCTTCTTGAAGACGGTCTGGACGGCGCGCGAGAGGCCCTCGTCCATGGTGAAGCGGTCACGGCTCCACGCGACGCCGTTGCCCAGGCGCCGCATCTGACCGGCGATCTGGCCGCCGGACTCGGCCTTCCACTGCCAGACCCGCTCGACAAACGCCTCGCGGCCCAGGTCGTGGCGGGACTTGCCTTCCTTGGCGAGCTCCCGCTCGACGACGTTCTGCGTCGCGATGCCGGCGTGGTCCATGCCGGGCTGCCACAGCGTCTCGTAGCCCTGCATGCGCTTGCGGCGTGTGAGGGCGTCGATGAGCGTGTGCTCGAAGGCGTGGCCCAGGTGGAGGGATCCGGTGACGTTGGGCGGCGGGATGACGATGGTGTACGCGGGCTTGTCGCTCTTCGCGTCGGCCTCGAAGTAACCGCGCTCTACCCAGCGCTCGTACAGCGTCCCCTCTACCTCGGCCGGCGTGTACTGGGTCGGCAGTTCGGGGGCGCTGTTCGGCCCGCTGTCGGGGCGCTGAGTGTTGTCGGTCACGACGGCCATTCTATGGGCCCGGCGTCCCCACACTTGCCTGGCTATCGCCTCAAGATCGACAGGGGGCAGGGCATGCAAAAGGCCGCACGGATGCGATTCAAGTGTGACCAAGAACACTCCCGTACGGCCACTCTCAGCTTACCGCCTTCGGGGCCGTCCTTCTGCAGGGTGGTGCCGAATCTCATAGCTGGAGGAGCTCATCGTCGGTTGCGGCTGCACGCTGTGATCCACGTGGTTCATGGGGCGGACGTGGTCGCCTCTGTTGTCCCCCTCGGCCGCTGACGCACTGGACTGCTGCCGTGACCCCGGTCGTCAGAGTCGGGGCCCGAAAAGGATCTGCGCGAGACGCTGCCGCACCTCTGGTCGAGCGAGAGCGTTGCCCGTGCTGAAGAACGTGATGTCGCCCGAGTCGCTGATGGGCTGGGGTGCGAAGTACTCAAACCCGGGGTGTTTCCGCATCACGGGGCACGTCGGTTCGTGTGGCAGGCGCCACGCCATCGCCGTGAGTCGCAGGGCCCGGAACGGGGCGGTGTCACGCGACTGCATAGACAGCGAAGCTAGTCCGAGCAGGTCAGCGGCTTCCATCGGACTAGCTGCCCTGTCAACGGACACCAGTTCGCCGGGGGCAGACAGGAAAGATCTCGAAAGGACTGGTGCGCTGCGGCACGGGCATGTCAACGTACAACGCCTTCCGGAAGAACTGACGTCCGAGCCCACAGAGGTCGGCGGAAGCCGAGGTGCTCCTGGAGCGAGGTTGGCTGACCCGTGACGCGGATGAGCGGCTGTAGCTCACCGAGGAGGGGGAACGGGCCCGCGTCGCCCTGGCCCGAAACGCGCCCGAGATCCGCGCCGCCCTCCACGAGGGCATCGACGACGCGGACTACGTCACCACGGTGAAGGTGCTCCAGCGGCTGATCCGCAACGCGGGCGGGACGGTCGCCTGACAGGCCGGGGCCGGGCGGCGCGCCCGTGCCCCGGGCGGCGGCCCCGTGCCCGCCGACCCGTGCCCGCCGACCCGTGCCCGCCGACCCGTGCCCGCCGACCCGTGCCCGCCGACCCGTGCCCGCCGGCCCGTCAGTCCACCACCGGCAGCAGCTCCGGCAGATGCCCGTCCGAGGCGACGGCCGCCCGCAGCCGTTCCTCCGGGACCTCGCCGTACAGCGTGGTGCGCGCCCTGGCGGGCCGGCCGGCCGCGTCGGCGACGGCGATCAGGTCCCGCACGGTCTTGTAGGAGCCGTACGACGAGCCCGCCATGCGGGAGATCGTCTCCTCCATGAGGGTGCCGCCGACGTCGTTGGCGCCGGAGCGGAGCATCTCGGCGGCGCCGTCCGTGCCGAGCTTGACCCAGCTCGTCTGGATGTTGGGGATCCACGGGTGCAGCAGGAGGCGGGCCATCGCCGTCACCGCCCTGTTGTCGCGCATGGAGGGGCCCGGCCGGGAGATACCGGCCAGGTACACCGGCGCGTTGGTGTGGATGAAGGGCAGGGTCACGAACTCCGTGAAGCCGCCCGTGCGTTGCTGGATGCCGGCCAGGGTGCGCAGGTGGCCGAGCCAGTGGCGGGGCTGGTCGACGTGGCCGTACATCATCGTCGAGGAGGAGCGGATGCCGAGCTCGTGGGCGGTCGTCACCACCTCGATCCAGGTCGCCGTCGGCAGCTTGCCCTTGGTGAGGACCCAGCGGACGTCGTCGTCCAGGATCTCCGCCGCCGTGCCGGGGATGGAGTCCAGCCCCGCTTCCTTCGCGGCCGACAGCCACTCGCGGATCGGCATCCCGGTGCGGGTCGCGCCGTTCACCACCTCCATCGGGGAGAAAGCGTGGACGTGCATACCGGGGACGCGTTCCTTCACCGCCCGCGCGATGTCGAAGTACGCCGTGCCCGGCAGGTCGGGGTGGATGCCGCCCTGCATGCAGACCTCGACCGCGCCGATGTCCCAGGCCTGCTGGGCGCGGTCGGCGACCTGGTCGAGGGAGAGCGTGTACGCGTCGGCGTCCGTGCGGCGCTGCGCGAAGGCGCAGAAGCGGCAGCCGGTGTAGCAGACGTTGGTGAAGTTGATGTTCCGGGTGACGATGTAGGTGACGTCGTCGCCGACCGCCGACCTGCGGACGTCGTCCGCGATCCGGGTGAGTGCGTCCAGCGCCGGTCCGTCCGCGTGCAGCAGGGCGAGGGCCTCGGCGTCCGTCAGCTTCGTCGGGTCGTCGGCCGCCGTCGCCAGCGCCGTCCGGACGTCCGTGTCGATGCGCTCGGGGGCCATGCCCGGCGCCGCCGCCTCGCGCAGGGCGCCCCAGTCGCCGTAGACGGAGTCGAAGTCCTCGCGGCGGTCGCCGGTACGGCCCTCGGTGTCGATGGAGGCGTGCAGATCCGTCCGGCCGGCGGCGACGAAGACCTCCTCGGGCTCCTGCCACGGGTGCCCCTCGACGACCGCGTCCGGCAGCGCGAGGCCCGTCCGGGGGTCCGCGAGGGCCCGCACGTGGGGCAGGAGCCGCGGGTCGAGCCACGGCTCACCGCGCGTCACGAACTCCGGGTACACGCACAGGCGTTCGCGCAGCTCGAACCCGGCGGCGCGGGACCGCTCGGTGAGTTCCTCGATCTGCGGCCAGGGGCGCTCGGGGTTCACATGGTCGATGGTGAGCGGCGACACTCCGCCCCAGTCGTCGATCCCGGCGCCGATCAGCCGCTCGTACTCGCTGTCGACGAGGTTCGGCGGGGCCTGGACGCAGCCGGCCGGGCCCATGATGTGCCGGGCGACGGCCACCGTGGCGACCAGTTCGTCCAGTTCGGCGTCCGGCATGCCGCGCATCGCGGTGTCCGGCTTGGCTCGGAAGTTCTGGATGATCAGTTCCTGGATGCCGTGGTAGGCGCGGGACACCTTCCGGAGGGCGAAGAGGGACTCCGCGCGTTCCTCGTACGTCTCGCCGATGCCGATGAGGACACCGCTGGTGAAGGGGACGGAGGAACGGCCGGCGTCCTCCAGGACCCGGAGCCGGACCGCCGGTTCCTTGTCGGGGGAGCCGTGGTGCGGGCCGCCCGGCTCGGACCACAGGCGGGTGGCGGTGGTCTCCAGCATCATCCCCATGGAGGGGGCCACCGGCTTGAGCCGCTGGAAGTCCGTCCACGACATCACGCCCGGGTTGAGGTGCGGAAGCAGACCCGTCTCCTCCAGGATGCGGATGGAGATGGCCCGGACGTACGCGATCGTGTCGTCGTACCCGTGCGCGTCGAGCCACTCGCGCGCCTGAGGCCAGCGGTCCTCCGGCTTGTCGCCGAGCGTGATCAGCGCTTCCTTGCAGCCGAGCGCGGCGCCTTTGCGGGCCACGTCCAGCACCTCGTCCGGTGACATGAACATTCCGTGCCCGGCCCGGCGCAGCTTGCCCGGCACGGTGACGAAGGTGCAGTAGTGGCACTTGTCCCGGCACAGCCGGGTCAGCGGGATGAAGACGCTCTTCGAGTACGTGATGACTCCGGGGCGGCCCGCCTCCGCCAGGCCCACGTCCCGCACGCGCGCCGCCGACGCCGCCAGGTCCTCCAGCGCCGCGCCGCGTGCCTGCAACAGCACCGCGGCCTCGTTCACGTCGAGCGCCACACCGTCCCGGGCGCGTTTGAGCGCACGCCGCATGGAGTTCTCGGTCGGGCCGGTGGAGCCGTTTCCAGAGGTCGCGGAAGTCGTCATCCGTCGAGCATACGAGCGAGGTGAGCAGGGCGGACAAGCCACGTCCGCGTCGCTCGGCCCGCGGTTCGCCACTTCGCCACTTCGCCACTTCGCCACACGGCGTCCCAAGAAGCGCGGTGCGCGGCCGTCCGTCCTGATCCCGCTGTCACGGTCGACGGACCTCGACGCACCTCGACGCACCTCGACGGACCGGTCGTCCTGTCGCCCGGCGCCGGGTACATGCCCGTTCGCCGCCCCTGTCCCAGCTCCCGCTACCGCGCCGGTCCGCCGTAGTGGATGTCTCCCTGGAAGTGATGCCCTTGGACGACCACGCTCTGCGTCCCGCCGCTGACGGTGTTGTGGGCCACCCCGGGGGCGGTCACGTCGTCGACGCTGCGACGCCAGGCGGCCAGGGCCCCGGCGAAGTCCGGATCACGCTCCGCGCTCCGGTTCAGCAGATCGGCCAGCCTTCGGGCCCGCTCCGCGCTGAGCGGGGCCTCGGCCGCAAGCTCCCACGTGTCCTGTCCGTCCGTCTGACGGCTGGCGACCAACTCCCGCAGCCGGGCCCAGACCTGTTCACCCGCCGGGCCCGCGGTCCCGTCGGCGAAAGCCACCAGCAGTCCGGCTGTGATCGGCTTCACGCATACCCACCAAGTCTTTGCGACGGCGCATGTCCGAACCGAGTTTAGGGCGCCAGGAGCATCCGTAGGCCCCCAACTTCCCATCCCCGACCGGTGTATGTTGCCGTGCACTCGCCCGGCGACCGCTCATGAGGTCCCGGCAAGGTCTTCGCACGAGGAACAGATGGCCGACGAGGCAGCACGGCAGAACACGACCGGGGAAGCGTCGGAGGGGCAACCGCTGCCACCGGCCGTGCACAACACGTACCAGGGGGACGCCGACGTCGTCGTACAGACGCATTCGTTCGTCGGTGACATCGTGCATCCCGGCGCGGGAGCCAACCCCTGGCCGGCGCTCCTGTCCTACGCCGTCACCCTCGTCCTGTCCGCTGCCGCCTGGCTGTGCGGCCTGTTCGCCCTGGACCAGCTGAGCAGCGGGACTCCGTCCGCGGTGACCTGGGCCCTGACGGCGGGAGCGCTGATCTGCCTCTACGCGGCGGGCCTCGGGCTGCGCAGGGGGAGACGGCGCTGGCGGTCGTACCGCGCGGCCGGTGAACGGCAGCGCCTGCGCGAGGCAGCCACTCTGCTCGCCGACACGACCGCCGCCGGCTGGAAGAAGGAGGAGCAGGCCCGGAGGCTCTACGACCCGAAGGCCCTGCCCGTGCGCTGGCACAACGGCGACCCCTCGCTGCACGACCCGTGGCCGGTCATCCACGACAAGGTGGAGAACCGGCCGATCCCGCTCGGTGGACAGTTCGCCGACATCCTGCAGATCTTCCACAGCGTGCCCTCCCAGCGACTCGTGGTGCTGGGCGGCCCCGGATCCGGCAAGTCCATCCTGGCCACCCGCTTCGTCCTGGACCAGCTCGGGAGCCGCAGCCCGACCGACCGGGTCGCCATGCTCCTGCCGCTGTCCTCCTGGGACACCCGGACCAGCTTCCTCGACTGGGTGGCGAGCCGGGTCCGCCTGGCCTGCCCCCAGGTCGCCGACCTCGGCGGTACGGACATGTCGGTCCCGCTCCGCGACAGCGGCCGGCTCCTCCTGGTCCTCGACGGGCTCGACGAGTTGCCCGCCACCGCCCGTCCCCGGGTGATCGAGGCCCTCAACCACCTGCGCGGTGGCGCGTCAGGCACCGTTCTGCTGACCAGCCGGCAGGCGGAGTACCAGGCCGCGCTGAAGGCGGCCGGGACCAAGCTGCGGGCCGCCGCCGTGGTCGAACTCGAGCCCCTCGACGCGACGGACCTGCGGAACTTCCTTCCCCTGACCGTCGACGAAGGCAAGGACACCGCCGCCGTCGCCGGCCTTGTCGACGCGCCCGTCATCGACGTGACCGACACCCCGGCCACCGACGACGGAGGCGCCGCCGCGCCCACCACCCACACGGCCGACCACGCGACCGTCCCCGACGGAACCGACGGAACCGGCGCCGCCGCGCCCACCACCGGCGCGGCCGGGTCCAAATGGCAGCCGCTTCTCGACGCGCTCCCCGACTCCGGCACGGACGCCGCACCCGACCCGCACGGCACCATGCTGAGCCAGGCGCTGGCCACCCCGCTGATGGTCGCTCTCGCCCGCGCCGCCTACAGCGACACGGACGCGTCGCCCTCCGAACTCCTCGATCCCGAGGACTTTCCCGACGCCGAGACCGTCGAGCACCACCTCCTCGACCGGTTCGTCACCGCCGTCTTCCGCACCCCGCCCGGCGCCGACGCCACCACCGGAGTGCCGGCCCCGCGCTGGACGGCCGCCCAGGCGGAACAGTGGCTGACCGCGCTGGCGCTGCGTCTGCAGCACCTCGGGCTGCGGGAGATCACCTGGTGGCGGCTGAGCCCCGGCGTACCCGGGGCGGCCCGGGCGGGGCTGGAGGCGTTTGCGCTCGCGCTCACCCTCGCCGTCACCGGCTGGCTGGTGTTCGGCCAACCGCCCCGGCCGCAGGAACCGCCACCGCCGTATGTCCTGGCCATCCAGGCCGTGGTCTGTGCCATCGCGCTGCTCAGCAGGCCGTTCGGCGCCGCGGACGCCGGGACCGCTCCACGCCGCGTCGTCGTACGCGGGCGGTTACGGGCCTTCTTCACCCAGGCCGCGATCGCGACCGCGGCCGTTCTGCCGCTCGGTGTGCCCCTGGGGGTCACCCCCGCGATCCTGGTCGTCCTGCCGCTGCTCTTCGCGCTGCGCAAGTTCGTCGACCACGCCGTCGATGTCTCCGAGGCCGGCAGCCCCCGGGCGCTGCTGCTCGCCGACCGCCGGGCGCTGATCCTCCTCGCGCCCGTCTACGCCCTGCGTGGCAAGGACACCGACCCTCGCCGCCCCTGGCTGCTGGTCTGGGCGGCCCTCGGACCCGTGATCGTCGTGACCGCCTGGAACCACACCGGCGGCCGGGACGCGGTCGGCCCGCTCATCTGGTGGATCAGCGGCCTGGGTTCGCTCATGGCACTCGCCCTGCTCGGCGTCGCCGCCTCGGCGTGGTGGGGCTTCACGGCCACCCGCACCGCCCTCGCCGTCACCGGCACACTGCCGTGGGCGCTCGGGGCCTTCCTGGAGGACGCGCACGCGCGGGGCGTACTGCGTCAGTCGGGCGGCGTATACGAGTTCCGTCACGCCCGCCTACAGGAGCGTCTGGCCGGTGGCGCGTTCACGGCACCCGCCGAGCCGCATCGCTCTCGTCTTCCCCCGACCACCGTCAACACGGCCGCCCTGCCCCTGGCCCTGGGCGCCCTCCTCGTCACGAGCTTCACCCCGGGGGCGGCCGGCCCGTACTCCATGGCGAGCCTGTACTGCCCGAGCCTGGACCTGCCCAGCGGCTACGCGGCGGCCCTGGACGACACGCGCGAGGCGGAGCTGTACGGATGCTCCTGGAGCGGCGAGACGACCTCGGAGGAAGCACCCCTGCTGAAGGCGGGGTCCTTCTGGGGTCCACCGATCTACGACCACGGATACGTCGGCTATTACCTCCTCTCGGTCGATGTCAACGTCATGCGTCCGCAGATGTCGCGCAGCGCGGTGGAGGTGGCTTCCAAGCTGTACGACGAGTACCGCAAGGATCTCGGCGCGCCGACGGACACACCGGGCCTGGGCGAGGAGGCCGCCACCGCGTCGCTGTCCAAGGTGCAGGTCGTCACCCGGACGGGGAACGTCGTGATCTCGACGCAGGTCGTCGACACGCGGACGAAATGCCAGGCGTCCAGGGAGTCCGTAGCGCTCGCGCACACCGCTGAGACCCTGCGCGAGCTGGGACTTGACGAGGACGCCGACCCGCCGCTGGGCGAGACGGGACCGGCCGACTGCGGGGCTCCCGCGGACCCCGAGGCCACGCCTCCGCCCGAGACGCCGGAGCCGACCCCCACGCCGGAGCCCTCCCCGACCCCCACCGAGGAGAAGCCCGACCCGCCGACGGAGCTGAAGATCGACGACGACGAGGCGGAGCTGACCCACACGTGCCGGGGCGGCACGGTGGAGATCACCGGCGACGATGTCGTCGTCATGCTGCTCGGCCACTGCGGAAAGGTGTCCCTGCTGGGCAGCCGCGGCCGAGTCACCGCGCAGAACACCGACTCCGTGCTCCTCGGCGGCGATCTGAACATGATCTGGTGCGTCGAACCCCCCACCGAGATCGACACCTACCCGGCCTTCGAGTACGACTGGTACGCCAGCACGGACCTCAACTGCGACCCCGAGGACGAGTGACCGGCGGGGCGGACGGCACCCGGGCTCCCCACAGGTATCGGCTCCCCACAGCCCATCGGCTCCCGCAGGCCGTCGACTCCCGCAGGCCGTCGACTCCCACAGCCCGTCGGCTCCCACGGGCTACCGACTCCCAAGGAACTACGACAGATACGCGCCGTATTCGTCCAGCAGCCCCAGCACCTCCGCCTCCCCCGCCGGAGGCAACTGCACCACGGCCTCCTCCACGCCCAACTCCGCGTAGTAGGCCAGCTTCCCCGCACTCGGCTGCACCGCGTACGGCACCACCTGCAGCGCCCCCGGATCGCGCCCCGCGTCCGCCCAGGCCGTCCGCAGCAACGGCAGGGCCTCGCCCAGGCCCCGCCCGCCGATCGGCAGCCATCCGTCCGCGTACTCGGCGATGTGCGCGAACAGCTTCGGCCCGGCGGCCCCGCCGATCAGAGTGCGCGGGCCCACCACCGGTCCCCTCGCTTTCTGCACCGGCTTCGGGTACGCGGAACTCGCCCGCACACTCCCGAACTCCCCCTCGTACGCGGTCGGCTCCTCCGCCCACAGCGCCCGCATCAACGCCATCCGGTCCCGCACCAGCTCACGCCGCGTACGCCACTCGACCCCGTGGTCGGCGGCCTCCTCCACGTTCCAGCCGTAGCCGACGCCGAGGGTGAGGCGCCCGCCGGACAGGTGGTCGACGGTCGCGATCTGCTTCGCGAGGTCGATCGGGTCGTGCTGCGCGACGAGCGTGATGCCCGTGCCGAGCCCCAGCCGCTCGGTCACGGCGGCGGCCTGGCCGAGCGCGACGAAGGGGTCGAGGGTGCGGCCGTACTCGCGCGGCAGCTCGCCACCGGCCGGGTACGGCGTCGTCCGCTCGACCGGGATGTGCGTGTGCTCGGGGAGGTAGAGCCCCGCGAAGCCGCGTTGCTCCAGCTCGCGGGCGAGCCGGGTCGGAGTGATCGTCTCGTCGGTGAGGAAGACCGTCACGGAGATGCGCATGCGTCATCTGTAGCCGTTCACGCGAGGGATGTCCATACCGACCGGTCGGCACCTCGTGGCGGTGGCGGTGGCGGTGGTGGCGGTGGTGGTGGTGATGATGATGATGATGCGGGGCGGTGACGCCGGGCGCACTTGCGCGCATCGGACCTCAGTGGAGGGCCAGCCACCCGACGCCGACGACACCTATGACACCGGCGGCGATCGCGGCGACGGTGGGACTCCTGTCGCGCACCATGACCCAGACCGTCGCGGCGGTCACGAGCACGGCGAGCGTGCCGACCAAGCCACGTATCGGCCCCTGGCTGTACCCGTATGTGCCGAAGTGGGCCTTGAGCCACAACAGCCAGGCAATCCTCACGCGCCCCCCGTTCACACCTGTCCGGTATCCGGACAGTATCTCAGTCATGACGGAGTGGCGGCCATGTCCGGCACGGCGTGAGTCAGCCAAGTGGAAAGCCGTCGACTCCCCTCTCTTGCGCGGCAGTTCACCACCGCATACGAAGGTGGCACACACACCACGAACCACCCACGCACCACCCACGCACCACCCGAGCCATGTCACTCACGGCGACCTGGGGAGCAGCAGCATGTGCGACGACCGCCACGGTGAGGGGAACGGACCGGGAAGGCGCGCGCTGTTCGTGACGTCGGCGGCGGCCGCGCTTACGTTGGGAAGCGTGACCTTCGGAACGAGCGGCGCCGAGGCCGCGGACGGCGAGCGGGAGACGAGGACCATCCGGGGGACCCTCCCCACCGGCTCCCCCGATTTCGTGTACCTGCCGGTCGAAGTGCCAGCCAGGGTACGGGAGTTGCGGGTCTCGTACGGCTACGACAGACCGACCGTCCCGGCCGGCACCCTGGGCAACGCGCTCGACATCGGTGTCTTCGACGAGCGTGGCACCGACCTCGGCGGCAAGGGCTTCCGGGGCTGGTCGGGCGGCGCCCGCACGGAGTTCTTCATCCGGGCGGACGAGGCGACGCCCGGCTACCTCCCGGGTCCGATCCGCCCCGGCACCTGGCACATCGCGCTGGGCCCGTACACGGTGGCGCCGAAAGGGCTGCCGTACGAGATCACGATCACCCTCACCTACGGCAGGCCGGGGACCCCGGTGAAGCCGGTGTACCCGCCGGAGCGGGCCAAGGGAAGGGGCCGGGCCTGGTACCGGGGCGACTGCCACCTGCACTCCTGGTACTCCGACGGCCGCCGTACGCCCGCCGAACTGGCGGCGCTGGCGCGGGCCGCGGGCCTGGACTTCATCAACAGCTCCGAGCACAACACGCAGTCGGCGCACGCTCATTGGGCCGAGCACGCGGGAGATGACCTCCTCGTCCTGCTCGGTGAGGAGGTCACCACCCGCAACGGCCATGTGGTCGCCCTCGGCATCGACCCGGGGACGTTCGTCGACTGGCGCTACCGGGCCCGGGACAACCGGTTCGGCAAGTACGCCCGCCAGATCCGCCGCGCCGGGGGCCTGGTCGTCCCGGCCCACCCGCACGCCACCTGCATCGGCTGCAACTGGAAGTTCGGCTTCGGCGAGGCGGACGCGGTGGAGGTCTGGAACGGCGCGTACTCGCCGGAGGACGAGGTGGCACTCGCCGACTGGGACGGCATGCTCGTGGCCTCCGTACGGGAGGGCCGCGACTGGATCCCGGCGATGGGCAACAGCGACGCCCACCGCGACCCCGACCCCGTCGGCCGCCCCCAGACGGTCGTCCTCGCCGACGACCTGACCCGGGAGGCCGTCCAGGAGGGGTTGCGGGCCGGCCGCTCCTACGTCGCCGAGTCCAAGGACGTCTCCGTCTCCTTCACGGCGTCCGGGGCGCGCGGCGAGCACGCGGGCATCGGTGAACGGCTGAAGGTGGACAGCGACACCCCGGTCACCGTCCGGCTGGAGGCGACGGGCTCCCCGGGCTGCACCATCCGCTTCGTCACCGACCAGGGCGTCCTCTTCACCTCCGCCGCGCTCCCGGAGTCCGGCACGGGCGCGGCCGAGTGGCGTACGACGGCCTCGTACGCGGCGTACGTACGCGCCGAGGTCCGCCGGCCGCCGGTGATCCCGGGGTTCCCGGGCCCGATGGCGGCCTTCACCAACCCGATCTTCCTCGGGCGGCGGTAGTCGGTGATTGCAGCCAGCGGGAAGATCCGAAAACGGTAGGGGGAACCCGCGTACGAAACACCCCTGTTGGGCTTTAGGTTTGGCTCGACACAACACGTGCGTCCGCAGGTCCGTATGTACGTCCGTATGGACGTCCGCACCGGTGACGCACCTTGCACGGTGGAGGAGACGGCGCCCATGACCGATCACGCGACCACGCCCGACCCGGCGGCGGCCACGGCGGCGAAGGAGAAGGTCGACACTTCGGTGCCCGCCTCCGCCCGCATCTGGAACTACTGGCTGGGCGGCAAGGACAACTACCCGGTGGACGAGGCGGCCGGCGACGCGTACGCCGGCGCCTTCCCCGGCATCGTGACCATCGCCCGCAGCAGCCGCGCGTACCTGCGGCGCAGCATCCGGCATCTGGTGGAGGTGGAGGGCGTACGGCAGTTCCTGGACGTCGGCACCGGGCTGCCCACGGCGGACAACACCCACCAGGTCGCCCAGCGCAGCGCGCCGGAGGCGCGGATCGTCTACGTCGACAACGACCCCATGGTCCTCGCCCACGCCCGCGCCCTGCTCTACTCCGCGCCCGAGGGGGCCACGGCGTACGTCGACGCCAGCCTCTACGAGCCGGAGCGCATCCTGGAGGCCGCCGCCAGGACGCTGGACCTGAGCCGCCCCACCGCCCTGATCCTCAGCGGCATCCTGGGCCACGTCGCCGAGTACGACGAGGCCCGCGACATCGTTCGCCGCCTCCTCGCCGGCCTGCCCTCCGGCAGCTACCTCAACATCAACGAGGGTTCCCGGGGCACCGACCCCGAGTACGAGCGCGCCCAGGACGCCTACAACGAGACCGGTGCCGTCCCGTACTTCCTCCGCCCCGTCGACCAGATCACCGGCTACTTCGACGGCCTCGACCTGATCGACCCCGGCATCGTCTCCGTACCGCTGTGGCGCCCGGACGGCACGGAGGACGGCGAGCCGAAGCCGATCGGGCAGCACGGAGGGCTGGGCCGGAAGCGGTAGCCCTGCGGAGCGGAGCGGAGCGGGGCGGAGCGGGGCGGAGCGGGGCGGAGCGGGGCGGGGCGGGGCGGGGCGAAGCAGGGAGCCGCCCCCGCTCCCCCGCCCGCTTGCCCGCAGCCCTAGCCCCCGTATCCGTCCGTCAGTTCGGCGACGACGGCGGTGTGGTCGGACGGCCAGACGCCGTCGACGGGGGCGTCACCGGCCCGCCACACGCGCCGGACGTGCCCGGGTTCACCGCGCCCGGTCGGCGCCACGTGGATGTAGTCGACCCGTACGCTCGGTCCGAAGGTGCCGGCGACGTACGGGTTGGCCAGGTCCCAGGTCGCGGAGGGCGCTGCCGGATCGGCGTACTCCCAGGCGTCGATGAGCACCTGCCCGGGGACGACCGGTGCCGTCCGGTAGCCGCCCAGCAGCCGGATCTCGTCCGAGTCCGGCCAGGCGTTGAAGTCCCCGGTGACGACGGGCGGATGAGCGGCGGCGCCCCGGTGCCGGGCGATGAACTCCGCGAGCACGGTGACCTGCCGGCAGCGCAGGGCGGAGGCGTCGGTCGCGGAGCTGAGGTGGGTGGTGAAGAAGGGGACGGGGGAGCTGGGCGCGTCGAGGAGCGCGTACAGCGCGCCGCGCCCGCTGTCGCCCTCGCCCGTCGGCAGCCCGATGGCCTCCCGCTCCAGCACGGGCCACCGGCTGAGCACGGCGGCACCGATCCCGACGCTGCTGTCCCCGATGCGCCGCTGCCAGTTCCCCGGATCGCCGTACGCGCCCCAGGCCCAGTGCATCCCGAGCTCCGCGGCGAGCCACCCGGCCAGATTCTCCCCGCCCTGTTCCCAGACCTCCTGCAATCCGACCACGTCGGGCCGCAGTTCACGCAGCGCCCCGAGGATCGCCTTCTGGCGCTCCTGCCACGGCCCGAACCGCCACCACAGATTCCACGTCACGACCCGCACCGGCCAGCCACCGCCTTTGCCCTGTACCCGATCCTGTGACCCGTACCTCCCACGTCCCGAGGAGATCCACGCCGATGTCCCGCCATACGGACCCCAAACAGCGCATCGTCACGTCCTTCCAACGCCACGTGGCCAACCCGGTCCTGCGCCGCGTACCCCTCCAGACCGTCCTGGAGACCACCGGCCGCACCTCCGGCCTCCCCCGCCGCACCCCCGTCGGCGGCCGACGCGTCGGTGACGCGTTCTGGCTGGTCTCCGAGTACGGCGAGAAGTCCCACTACATCCGCAACATCAAGGCAGACCCTTCGGTGCGGGTCCGCATCCGGGGCCGCTGGCACGAAGGCACCGCCCATCTCCTCCCGGACGACGACCCGGTGGCCCGTCTGCGCACCCTGCCCCGCATGAACAGCGCGGCGGTACGGGTGCTGGGGTCGCAGCTGTTGACGGTGCGGGTGGACCTGCGCGACTGATACCGACGGCCCACGCGCGCCGGACAGCGGCACCCGACCGGTCAGGACGCCGGTGGCCGGCGCGCCAAGAACACGAACTCTCTCCCGGGGCGGTCGCAAGCGTCCCGTACGTCCACCGCGGCTCCGTCGGGCCACACGGTCATGACGTCGGCCCAACCTCAGATATTGCTCTGAACCCACGTCTCCGCCTTGTTGCCGCTCTCGGCCGGGTGTCACGATCACGACCTCGCTCGCGATCAACGGGGCCTACCGACGGGGGTCGTTCATGTCGTACGCAGCACGCACGTCACCTCGCACACTCGCCGCCCTGACACTGCTGTCGACGGCGGTCCTCCTCTCCACCACCGCCTGCTCGTCGAGCGGTGACGCCGGGGTGGACGAGCGGCCCGTACGAGCGGCCGAGCCGAGCCCGGCGAAGGCGAAGGCGACTCCGGCGGCGGACTCCGACGAGGCCGAGGTCGCCGCCAACGCCGCGAAAGTGACCGTGGGCCGTGCCCCGAAGCTGACCATGGGCGACGAGGTCGTCCTGCGTCAGGACGCGTCCCGGGGCAACGCGTCGCTGGAGTTCGGCAAGGCGGAGAAGGACGACGGCAAGACCCTGACCATCGAGGTGGAATGCGAGGGCAAGGGCCGGATCGAGGTCGTCCTCCGTCCCCTCGGCGCCTCCTTCCCCATGGACTGCGTCGACGGCGAAGTGACCGGCATCACCAACCAGTTCACCGCTGAGGGAGCGGCCCGCGCGGGCACCGTCTCCGTCACCGCCCTCTCGAACGTCCACTGGTCCCTGTCGGTCGGTCGCGGCGAGCCGACGGAGCAGAACCTCGACGGATAGGCCTCGCCTGTACGTGGCGGAGTACGACATCGGCCAGCTCGCCGGGGCGGCTCTCGCCTCCTCGGGGCGGTCGACGAACGCGTCATGGAAGCCGTCGACATCGGGCTCCGTGCCGTCTTCGATCTGTAGGCCGGCACCGCCGACCCGTGCGGTGCGCCCGCGTCACCCCGGCCACACGATCGCCTGCGTCTCGCTGTAGGCGTGGAGCGCGTACGACCCCACATCCCGCCCCACGCCGCTCTTCTTGAAGCCGCCGAAGGGGGCCTCCATGTTGCGGCCGACCGTGTTGACGCCCACGCCTCCCGCCCTCAGTCGGCGGGCGACGCGGAACGCTCGGGCCACGTCGCCGGACCAGACGTAGTCGATGAGGCCGTAGTCGGTGGCGTCGGCGAGGGCGACGGCCTCGTCCTCGTCGTCGTCGAAGGGGAGGACGACGACGACCGGGCCGAAGATCTCCTCGCGGACGACCCGCATGTCAGGGGTGCAGTCGGCGAGCAGGGTCGGTGCGATGTAGAAGCCCCGCTCGTACGGCGGGCGTTCGCCACCGGCCACCACCTTCGCCCCCTCCTTGCGGCCCAGTTCCACGTACGCCTCGACGCGGTCCCGATGGGCCGCCGAGATCACAGGCCCGACCACCGTGCCCGGCTCACGCGGGTCGCCGACCGGCAAGCGGGCGGCGTAGGCGGCGAGTTGGGTGACCAGCCGGTCGTAGACGCCGCGCTGTGCGATCACCCGCGTCGGTGCCGTGCAGATCTGCCCGCTGTAGAAGGTGAAGGTGGTGGCGATGCCGGCCACCGCCGCGCCCAGGTCCGCGTCGTCGAAGACGATCGCCGCGCCCTTCCCGCCCAGCTCCATCAGCTGGCGCTTCATCCCGCGCCCGCACACCTCCCCGATCCGCTGTCCGACCGCCGTCGAGCCGGTGAAGCTCACCATGTCGACGTCCGGTGAGTCCACGGCGGCCTCACCGACCTCCGCCCCCGACCCGCTCACCACGTTCACCACACCCGGCGGAACACCGGCGGCCTCCAATGCCTCCGCCATGCGGTACACGGAGAGCGGGTCCTGCGGCGCCGGCTTCACGACCACCGTGTTGCCCATGGCGAGCGCTGGGGCGATCTTGCCGGCCGGATTGGCCCAGGGGTTGTTGTACGAGGTGACGCAGGTGACCACGCCGACGGGCTGGCGCACGGCCAGGGCACCCATCACGGCCGCCCTGCCGAAGGGTCCCGCCTCGTTGATCTGCGGGGCGATCGGCTCCTCCACCGGTTCCACACGGGCGTACCGCTGGAAACGGGCAGCCCCCACCCCCACCTGCATCCCCCGGGCCGTCCCGGTCGTCGCGCCGGTCTCGGCCTGCGCGAGTTCGGCGTACGGGACGAGGTGGCGTCGTATGTGGTCCGCCGTACGGGCCAGGACGGCCGCCCGCTCGGCCGCCGGGGTCCGTGACCACGGGCCGAAGGCCTCGCGTGCGGCGGTGGCGGCCGCGTGCACCTGTGCCCGTGAGGCCTCCGGAGCCCACCCGACGACGTCCTCGGTCGCCGGGTCGATCACCTCGTAGTGCCCGCCGTCGGGCTCCACCCAGGAGCCCCCGACGAACAACCGCTGCCGCCCCTGCCCGGCTCCCGCGGCACTCACCTCGTACTCACCGTCCGCGTGTCCCGCCCGCTCCGCAGCACCTTCCCGGGCACGGCCCCGGTCACCACGTCGTCGCGGATCACCTCCACGCCGTTGACCCAGACGGCCCGTACGCCGATCGCCTTGGAGTCCAGGCGCGGGCTGTCGCCCGGCAGGTCGTGCACCAGCGTGGCCTTGCCGGCGTCGACGCGCTCCGGGTCGAAGAGGACGAGGTCCGCATGCCAGCCCTCCCGGACCTGGCCCCGTTCCCGCAGGCCGAAGAGGCGCGCCGGGTCGTCGGTCAGCATCTTCACCGCCTGCTCCAGCCCGACCAGTTTCCGGCCGCGCAGACAGTCGCCGATGAACCGGGTGGTGTAGGGGGCGCCGCACATCCGGTCCAGATGGGCGCCCGCG
Organism: Streptomyces sp. NPDC012510; assembly: GCF_042955065.1. Taxonomy (NCBI): domain Bacteria; kingdom Bacillati; phylum Actinomycetota; class Actinomycetes; order Kitasatosporales; family Streptomycetaceae; genus Streptomyces; species Streptomyces sp. NPDC012510. The sequence goes on along the minus strand of NZ_JBIBEN010000005.1, from coordinate 78,973 downwards.
TCCGAGCCGCCGAGGAGGACGTCCTCGTGCCGCCAGGTCTCGACGCGCAGGGCCCAGGAGTCGGGGTCGTTGTCGGTGGGCATGGGCCACAGCACCGTACGGAGGTCGTCGGCGGCGCAGATCTCCACCAGGCACTCGAACGGTTCCTGCCCGCGCTCCGCCGCGATGTCCCTGACCACCATCCCGGTCAGGCCCTCGTTCGCCTCGCTGTACGTGTCGCCGATGACGTACCGCCCGAAGTCGGCGAGCCGCCGGAAGACGCCCGCCTCCTTCGAGTCCGCCCGGCGCAGCATCTCCGCCCGCACCTCGGGGTCGCGGAGGCGCTCGATCCGCTCGGGCACCGGCAGTCCCAGGATCGGCCCCCACCCGGGGATCAGGTTCAGCGCGCAGAACGTGCCCAGCGACATGTTCATCGGGGTGAGGATCGGCATGGTCAGGGCCACCACCCGGCCCCCGGCCTTCCGCGCCCGCTCACTCGCCTCCAGCTGCCTCGGTACGCGTTCGGGGACGGCCGAGTCGATGGTCAGCACGTTCCAGTTGAGGGGACGCCCGGCCGCCGCGCTCATCTCGACGAAAAGGTCGATCTCGTCGTCGCTGAACTGGTCCAGGCATCCGGCGACGATCGCCTCGATCTGGGTCCCCTCGTGCTCGCCCACCGCCCGCGACAGCGCGATCAGTTCGGCGGGCCGCGCATGGCGGGACGCGACCGGCTGCCCGTCGCCGTCGCCGTGCGTCGACGACTGCGTGGTGGACAGCCCCCACGCCCCCGCGTCCATCGCCTCGTGGAACAGCCGCAGCATCGCGTCCAGTTGCTCGGCACTCGGCTGCCCGCCGATCGCGTCCGGCCCCATGACGTACCGCCGCAGCGCGCAGTGCCCCACCATGAACCCGGCGTTGACCGCGATCCGCCCCTCCAGCGCGTCCAGGTACTCGCCGAACCCGCTCCAGTTCCAGGGCGCCCCCTCCTCCAGCGCGACCAGTGACATCCCCTCGACCTTGGACATCATCCGTCGCGTGTAGTCCGCGTCCTCGGGACGGTCGGGATGGAGCGGCGCGAGCGTGAACCCGCAGTTGCCGCCCGCCACCGTCGTCACCCCATGGTTGAGGGACGGCGTCGCGTACGGATCCCAGAACAGCTGGGCGTCGTAGTGGGTGTGGGGGTCGACGAAGCCGGGGGCGAGGACGAGCCCGGCCGCGTCCTCGGAGGTCCGGGCCTCCTCGGTGACCTCACCGATCACGGCGATCCGACCGTCACGGATGCCTACGTCCGCTGTGTACGCGGGGGCACCTGTCCCATCGACGACGGTCGCACCCCTGATGACGTGGTCGAGCATGACGAACACCTCCTGGCCCGCTCCGGGCGCTCGTAGGAATGCGGCTGCGGTCGGACGTCTTCAGGGGCGCGGGGAACTGCGCGACCGGCCCCACGCGCACCCGCAGGCCGCCTTACACACCTCAGGCAGCCCCTCGGAACCGCGAAGTCCGATGCACAGGATCCGTGTCGATCTTCGGAATCACGTGCTCCCCCACGAGCCGGATCGTCTGCAGCGTCTCCTCCTTCGGCACCCCCACCGGCAACCCGAAGCTCAACTGATCCGCCCCTGCCTGCTCCCACCGCTTGCACTGCGTGAGCACCTCGTCCGGGTCCCCGCAGATCAACAGCTCCTCGGAGATGAGCAGTTCGATGAACTCCTCGTCGTACGGGGGCAACGTCTCCGGCCAGACGGGGAACCCCTCCGGCCGGGGGAACGTGTCGTGGTACCGGAAGACGAGCGACGGCAGATAGTGCAGCCCGCCGTTCACCGCGATCCGCACCGCCTCGTCGTGCGTGGGCGCGCAGATCGCGGTCGTCGTCACCATCACGTTGTCGTTGACGAAGTCCCCGATCGGCTCGGCGTCGACGATCGCCGTCTTGTACTTCTCCAGTACCCACTCCATGTCGGAGACCTTCTGCACGCTGAAGCCCAGCACGCCGAGCCCCTTGCGGGCGGCCATCGAGTACGACGGCGGCGACCCGGCGGCGTACCACATCGCGGGGTGCGACTTCCCGTACGGCTTGGGCAGGATCTTGCGCGGCGGCAGGGACCAGTGCTTGCCCTGGAAGCCGACGTACTCCTCCTGGAGCCACATCTTGGGGAACTCGGCGATGGTCTCTTCCCAGATCTCCTTGGTGTAGTTCATGTCGGTCACCCCGGGGATGAAGCCGAGGATCTCGTGCGAGCCGGCCCCGCGCCCACTGCCGAACTCGAAGCGCCCCTCGGTGAGATGGTCGAGCATGGCGACCTTCTCGGCGACCTTGACCGGGTGGTTGACCTGGGCGAGCGGGTTGAAGATGCCGGACCCCAGATGGATCCGCTCGGTCGCGTGCGCCAGGTACCCCAGGAACACCTCGTTGGCGGACAGGTGCGAGTACTCCTCCAGGAAGTGGTGCTCGGAGGCCCACGCGTACTTGAAGCCGGACTTGTCCGCCTGGATGACGTACTCGGTCTCCTCCATCAGCGCCTTGTGCTCCGCGAGCGGGTCGGTCTCGGCCCGCTTGCCCACGTATCCCTGTACAAAGAGCCCGAATTCCAAGGAGGTTCACCGTCCTCAGCGATACCCGGCAGGCTTATCTGACTATGTGTCAGATCTCGGTACGGCCGACTGTTCCACCGGCCTCGTGGAGCGTCAATAGGTGACGAGACGTCAGATCTGGCGGGCGGAACGCTCGGGTAGGCGGTCGGACCGCGAGTGCGGTCCGCGAGCGGGCCTCGCACGGCCGGCATTTCGGACCGCGCACGGTCACAGACTCACCCCGGCCAGCCAGCCCCCGTCGATCACGAACGGCTGCCCGGTGATGTAGGAGGAGTCCTCGCAGGAGAGGAAGAGGGCGAGGTGGGCGACCTCCTCGGGGCGGCCGATCCGGCCGAGCGGGATCCGCTTGCGGTAGAGCTTGTCGACGGCCTCGGCGGATGCCTCGTCACCCGGGTCGGTCATCGCGGTGTCGATGGCGCCGGGGCAGACCGCGTTGACCCGGATGCCCTTGCGGGCCAGCTCCAGCGCGGCCACCCGCGTGAGGCCGACGATCGCGTGCTTGGTCGCGGCGTACGCGCCGACGTACGCCATGCCCGTGATCCCCGTGTACGAGGCGGTGTTGACGATGGTCCCGCCGCCGGCCGCCTCGATCGCGGGGGCGAGGGTCTTGATGCCGAGGAAGACGCCGACCTGGTTGACCTGCACGACCTGCATGAACTCGTCGAGGGGGGTGTCGACGAGGGTGTTGAAGCGCAGGATGCCGGCGTTGTTGACCACCCCGTCGACCTTCCCGTACGCCTCCTTCGCGGTGGCCACCGCGGCAGCCCAGTCGTCCTCCCGCCGCACGTCCAGGTGGACATAGCGGGCACCCAGCTCCTTGGCCAGCTTCTCCCCCCGGTCGTCGAGCACGTCCGCGACGACGACCTTGGCACCCTCGGCCGCGAACAGCCGCGCCTCCTGCTCGCCCTGGCCGCGCGCGGCGCCGGTGATGAGGACGACGCGTCCGTCGAGCTTGCCCATGGGTGTCTCCTTCGGAGGTGGAGGACGCGCGTTGACCGCGCTTCTGATGCTCCGTCACGCACGTGGCGAACGACACCCAGGGTGGTTGCTGACGAACCGTCAGGCAAGGGTCGTGGGCTCGGAAGGTGCAGTAACGCACCCCCCGAGGCAAGGGCCGGGGACGTTGGATGCGTGTGGCGATGAACACGCCAAGTGACCAGCGGGTAGGGATATTTGACCCTGTCGGGGGCCCTCCAGCGAACGTCAATATTCCTCAACGGAAAGCCGAAGGAACCCCAGCAAAGACCCCCTCAAGGAGAGAGCAGAGCGTGGCCAAGAGGCGATTCAAGAACAAGAAGGTCCGGTATGTGGCGATCGGAGCGGCGGTCACGACCGTCGCCGCCATCGCCACCGTGGTACTTCCGTCGGCCAGCGCCGCCGAGGAGAAGACGCCGGAGCAGATCATAAAGCTGTGCGAAAGGACCAAGGTCCTCAACGGCAAGAAGCAGTCCCTCGAGGACTTTGGCGGCAGTGGATTCGGCGGCCCCGGTTTCGCATCCGACACCTGCGATTTCGTCGAGACGAAGGAGATCGAGTTCTTCGACGGCCCCACGGAGAAGGTCACGGTCGACTTCCCGAACTGCGAGGTGGACTCCGGCCCGGAGGCCAAGTTCACATGGACAGCGACCGTGGGGCAGGGCCAGGGCAAGTACACCGCGACACAACAAGGTGCCGGTGGAGGGCTCTTCGGCTTCCTGAGCGGGTCCTGGCTCAAGCACAAGGGAACGACCGACCTCACCATCAAGACGGTCACCGCCGGCGACAGCGAAATCAGGCAGATTCCCAAGGGCAAGGTCCTCCACATGGAGTTCACGCCGAGGATGCAGCGCATGACGGGCGAATGGCGAGTGAAGATCAACGCCGACCCGGGAAGCTTCGCCGTCAATCCCAGCCCCGAGCAGAACTTCGCGGCGCCGGAGATCGTCGAGGGACCCGTGGTTCTGCCGGGAGCGGCCGGCGCGGCCGGAATCGCGGACGGGACGCTCAAGCCCGTCCTGACCGACTGCTGACGGACCTGCCCCCCATCTTCCGACTCCCCACACTTCCCCCCCCAAGAGGAGACACACCATGACACGCCCCGGCCACAAGGGAAATCACCGGAGCAAGAAGAAGCGCATCACCATCGTGCTCGCCCCGGTGGTGGCCGTCGCCGTGGCCATTCCGCTGATGAACCAGGCGGGTGCCGCCACACCCTCCGAGGTGGCGAAGGACTGCGCGCAGGACGCCGCGACACTGGAGAACTGCGAATTCGTCGACGTCCAGTTCAAGAGGAACAGCCTGGGGGCCAACAAGCGCGTCTCGACCCCGTTCGACAACTGCGGTGCAACGACCGAAGGCGTGAAGGCCTTCAACGTGTCCGCGACGGTGACCAGGTCCATCACGCTCGAAGACGGATTCGTCGCCGCCGCCGACTCGAAGCTGGGGAACTCGTTCTTCGAGATCGGCGCCAAGTTCAACACGACGGAGATCAACCTCAAGCGTGACGACAAGGGGACCGGCTTCGACTTCTCCAGGACGGACAAGGTGTTGCCCGACCGCGTCGGGTTCTTCATGTGGTCGGAGAAGCGCACCGACGTGAGCGGATTCCTCAGGGCCACGTACAAGGAAGAGCAGAACGGCCAGAAGGTGTTCTTCTCTCCCAGCGAGGGCGCCGCGACCGTGCATGTCTTCTATCCACAGCTCCTGAAGAACGGCACCCCCGACGGCCGTCTCTGGCTGCGGAACGTGAAGTGCGGCACGCCCGAGGCGGATGCGGCGCTGGGCAGGGAGAACAGCGGCAACGTCGCTTCCCTTCGCGCGGAGCAAGCGGAACCCGGATTCGGCGAGGGCGGCGAGAACGTCACGGACGTCGAAATCCCGCTGTCCGAGATCCCGGCACCGTAGTGGGAACGACATATCCATAGCGGGAGGTCGCTGTCCGTAACGGACAGCGACCGCCGCAACGGACAGCGGCAAGCAGAGTACGACCGGAACACGACCGGCCCCCGCGCATCACGCGGGGGCTTCTTCCGTGCACGCCAGGTCAGCGTGCGGTCAATCCAATGGGGTCGCCCTGTGCGGCTCCCAGCCACTTCAGCACCGCGTCCGTGTTGCCGCGGGCGTCCAGCTTGGCGTAGATGTTGCTGAGGTTGTTGCGGACGGTCTTCTCGCTCAGCCGCAGGCGCAGCCCGATCTCCTGGGCGCTGAGGCCGGTGGAGAGGAGTTCCATGATCTGGCGTTCGCGGGGCGAGAGCAGCGAGCGCAGTCGCTCCATCGCCTCCCCGTGGTCCGGCAGACGCCTGGCCGCGTCCCGGACGGCGGCGCAGGCGACGGGCGAGAAGTAGGTGTGGCCGACCGTGGCGGCCATGACCGCCGAGGAGAGCATGCAGGTGCAGTAGTCGCCCTCGACCAAATAGCCGGCCCCGCCGCGGAACACCTCCACCACCACCTCGGCGTCCCGGCGGGGGCTGACGACGATCACCGGAGCGCTCATGGAGCCCATGGCCTTCAGCAGCTCCGCGAAGGAGACCGACGGGTCCTCGCAGCGCAGGACCACGACATCCGCCTCGGTCTCCCGGAGCGCGCGATAGGGCGGCGGGATGTGCAGCGCGCTGCTCACGTACCGGTCGTCGGGGGCCGGCCAGTCGTCGTGCGGCCACTCCCTTTCGGCACAGGCGAGCGCGACGGACAGGCCCTGGGACGACGCGTCCGGCAGGTGGGGTGGGTGTGCCGGGACACGGGAGGGGCGTGCGGGAACAGCTGAGACGGGAGTGCCTACGTACTGGGACGTGCCGACGTGCCGGGGGGATCGCACTTCGCGTGTCCTTCCGCCGAAGCCATGACTCCCCTACATACGTGACTCCGGCGCAAGTTGTTCGAAGTTTCAATCACGAAGCGCCAAGCTGTCTGACAGGTTCGGCCGCCCCTCGCCCACCACCGGGAGCGAAACGCCTCGGCCGTAACGCCCGCGCCACGACCGCGAACGGGCAGGCGCTCGCGGCCCGGCTCGACGCCGCCGACAGCGTCCGGTTCCTGCTGGAGACCCTCTTCACCCTGGACCGCCGTCCCCGCCCCTACAACAAGTACCTGGAGTGGGAGCTGACCCGGTTCCCGCTGCCCGGCTGGGGCACCGGCACGCTGCTCGACACCGTCGCCCACATCTCGGGAACGGGCGACGTCTCCACACAGCGGCACATCTTCGCCCAGGCCGAGGCAGCGGCCCGGCGCGCCGGGCACGGCGCGGTGCTGGACGCATGCGGTGAGGACCTGGAGCTGATGCGACCGCGGTAGGAGTGGCTGCGAGCCCCGGGGGGTGGCTTGAGCCGGGACCACTCAACGGTCACGCTGACCGTCCGGACCTACCGGATCAGCCCCGACGGCGAGGCCGACAGCCACGCGCGGTCGCTCACAGTCATCAGCGAGCACGACACCGAGCGCCTGCCCAAGTCGCACGAGTGGCCGCCATGCCGCTGCCCCCGTTGCCGGACCGGGCAGGAAACAGAACCTCGGTAGCAAGCACTGCGTCATCGGCCGCCTGCCCTGTCGCAACCTCCACGCGGGGCGGGCGGCTCCTACAACAACGGCCCCACCTCGGCCCCGAACTGCGCCATCTGGTCCGTGAGTTCGGGTCGGCTACAGCTACGGAACCGCACCTGGATCTGGTCCACCCCCATCGCCCCGTACGCCCGCAACGACTCCGCGAGGGCCTCCGGGCGGCCGGTGAGGGTCCGGCGGCCGACGTCCCAGCCCGGGTCGCCGACGTACAGCGGCTCGGTGATCGCGCCGACGGTGAGGGGGGCGGTGACCCCGGCCTCCTCCCGTAGCCGCCGCAGTCGGGCGATCTGGGACGGCAGCCGGTCGCGGGGGTCCCCCTGCGGCAGCCAGCCGTCGCCGCGGACGGCGGCGCGGCGTACGGCGGCGGGGGACGAGCCGCCCACCCAGATCGGGACGCGGTCCTGTGCGGGGCGGGGGCGTTGACCCAGGTCCTCGAAGTCGTACGCCTTGCCGTGGTGGGCCGGGAACTCGTCCGGGCCGAGGGCCGCTCGCAGGGCGTCCACGCACTCGTCGAGGACGGCTCCCCGGCGGTCGAAGTCCACACCCAGCGCCTCGAACTCCTCCCGTACGTGTCCGGCGCCGACACCGAGCACGAGTCGGCCGCCGGAGAGGTGGTCGAGGGTGGCGTACTGCTTGGCGGTCAGGAGCGGGTGGCGCAGGCCGACGACCGCGACATGGCTGAGGAGGCGGACGCGCTCCGTCACCCCCGCCAGGAAGGCGAGCGTGGCGACCGGGTCGTACCAGACCGTGCCCATCGCGTCCGCGAGACGGCGCGGGATGGCCACGTGGTCGCAGCTCGCGACGTACGCGAAGCCCGCCCCATCGGCGGCCCGCGCGATCTCGACCAGGTCCTCGGGCCCGGCGTCCGCCTCCCAGGGCTCGGCGTAGAGGGTGCTCTGGGACTGCACGGGGAGCTGCATCCCGTAGGCCAGTCGACCTTCCAGCGGTGTTCGCACGATCGCTCCCCCGGCTGATGGGTGGGGACGGTTGATGGGTGGGGACGGCTGATGGGTGGGGACGGTGATGCCGCGTCGCTGCCTCTCCGGCGTATACCTGACCTCATCCATGGTCATAGCTGACGCCCCGTCAGACAAGAGTGCGGGCCGCCGTTGTGGCGGTGGTGGGGGGCTGCCCGGTCAGAGGGAGGCTCTGGGACGCGGTCGGCCTCGTCCGAGCCACCGGGTCGGCCACGGAGTCCAGAGCCACACGCGCGTGCGGGAGCGACCCACGATGTCGGCGCTGTGTACCGCGGCCACCACCGTCATGACCGGCCACGCCAGAAGAGTGGTCCCAAACTGCGCCAAAGCCCCACCCGTGCCTATCGCGACGGCCACGAACTCCGCCGGGAAGACCAGCCCGCCGAGCAGTGCCCCTACGAGGGCGAGTACCCATGCGCGGGTGGTGACGCGAGACACAAGAGCCCGTCCCCCACCGAGAACCAAGCCCATCAGCACACCGGCCAGCAGGCTTCCTCCACAGAGCAGCCCGCCGTATCGCACGTTACTGGCGGCAAGCTGTGTGTCCCCTCCCCTGAGGAATTCCACCGCGGCCACCGCCAGAGCGAGTGCGGCCCAGGGGACGCCCGGAACGCAAGCCATCAGCAGGCCGACCCGCACGCCGCGCCCCAGCAAGCCCTGCCTGTTCATACGCCCCCAGCCATCGCACACGCCGCGCTGAGGAGATTACGCGAGCGGCTTGGCCGCCCCCTTCGGGGCGGGACGATCAGCGGGTGACTGGCGTGGTCACGGCGCCGGAGCCGTGGTGAACAGCCCCTTCACCGGACTGAGCCCGGCACCGCTCCGGCAAACTGATCACCACCCCGCCGCGAAGGCGCCGACGGCACACGCCTCAGGCACCCCCTCACCCCCTCACCCCGTCGGCCCCGCCCACAGCCCCTCCTCCGTCAGCCCCAGCAGTTCGATCGCGTTCCGGCGGACGATCCGGTCGACCACGTCCGGGGCCAGGTGTGCCATCTGGGCCTCGCCCACCTGGCGGGACTCGGGCCAGGTGGAGTCGGAGTGGGGGTAGTCGGTCTCGTAGAGCACGTTGCCCACCCCGATGGCGTCCAGGTTGCGGAGCCCGAACGCGTCGTCGAAGAAGCAGCCGTAGACGTGGTCGGCGAAGAGTTCGGACGGTGGGCAGTGGACCTTGTCGGCGACGCCGCCCCAGCCTCGGTTCTCCTCCCACACCACGTCCGCACGCTCCAGGATGTACGGGATCCAGCCGATCTGACCCTCCGCGTACATGACCTTGAGGTTGGGGAAGCGCTCGAACTTGCCGCTCATCAGCCAGTCGACCATCGAGAAGCAGCAGTTGGCGAAGGTGATGGTGGAGCCGACGGCGGGCGGGGCGTCGGCGGAGGTGGACGGCATACGGCTGGACGAGCCGATGTGCATCGCCACGACCGTGCCGGTCTCGTCGCAGGCCGCGAGGAAGGGGTCCCAGTCGTCGGTGTGGACGGAGGGCAGACCGAGGTGCGGGGGGATCTCGGAGAAGGCCACGGCCCGGACTCCTCGGGCCGCGTTGCGGCGGACCTCCGCCGCCGCCAACTCGGCGTCCCAGAGGGGGATCAGGGTGAGGGGGATCAGGCGGCCCCGCGCCAGCGGGCCGCACCACTCCTCCACCATCCAGTCGTTGTACGCCCGGACGCCGAGCAGGCCCAGTTCGCGGTCGGCGGCCTCGGTGAAGGTCTGGCCGCAGAAGCGGGGGAAGGTCGGGAAGCAGAGGGCCGACTGGACGTGGTTGACGTCCATGTCGGCGAGGCGCTGGGTGACGTCGTACGAGCCGGGGCGCATCTGCTCGTATGTGATGATCTCCAGCTTGATCTCGTCCCTGGAGTAGCCGACGGCGGTGTCGAGGCGGGTCAGGGGGCGGTGCAGGTCCTCGTACACCCACCAGTCGCCGATGGGACCGTCGTCGCCGGGGGCGCCCATGACGGGCTTGAAGCGGCCGCCGAGGAAGGTCATCTCCTTCAGTGGCGCGCGGACCACGCGAGGTCCTGTGTCCCGGTACTTCTTGGGGAGCCGGTCCTGCCATACGTCCGGGGGCTCCACCGTGTGGTCGTCGACGGAGATGATCTTGGGGAAGGGGGTGGGGGCGGACGTGGGGTCGGAAGTGGGGGCGGGGGCGGGATCCGTGGCGCTCGTCTCCATGGTGTCCATGTGCGTCACGGTAGCGCTGATCTGACGACCCGTCAGCAAAGTGGTCGGCCGTGCGTCGATGCACCTGCTTCGCCATCGGGGACGCGGACGCACGGGGAGAGCTTGTGTGGGCCTGGTGACACACCGCGTGGGTCCCTGTGATCGGTGTCTCGCACGGCTGACGGATCTGCCATGAACAAGGCAAAATGGCTGGGTTGTCAGGGAGGCTTGGGGGCGTCGATGGGTGGTGAACCGGGAGTGCCGGAGGTCGGTGTGCCGCGAGTACCGGAGCAAAGGGGTCCCATGGCCGCTCCGAATCCGGAACCGCCCGCCGAAGCCTCGGCCGAACTCCGCTTCAGTGTGCTCGGCCCCGTGCGGGCCTGGCGCGGCACCGAGCCTCTCGCCACCGGTTCGCCCCAGCAACGTGCCCTGCTGGCGGCCCTGTTGCTGCGCGAGGGCCGTACGGCGACCGCGAGCGAGCTGATCGACGCGCTGTGGGGCGACGATCCGCCGTCGCAGGCACTGGCCGCCGTACGGACGTACGCCTCGCGGCTGCGCAAGGCGCTCTCCGCCGGTGTGCTGGTGAGCGAGTCGGGTGGGTACGCGATCCGGTCGCTGTCCGGCGGCGCGCTGGATCTCGCCGTCGCGCAGGAACTGGCCGCCCACGCCGAGAAGGCCAAGAGCTCCGGGGATCTGTGCCATGCCCGCCGGCTCCTGAACAAGGCGCTGGGGCTCTGGGACGGGGAGGTGCTGGCCGGCGTGCCCGGCCCGTACGCGGAGACACAGCGGGCCCGGCTCGACGAGTGGCGTCTCCAACTCGTCGAGTCCCGGCTGGACATGGACCTGGAGCAGGGCTGTCACGCGGAGGCGGTGTCCGAGCTGACCGCCCTCACCGCCGCACACCCCTTGCGAGAGCGTCTGCGCGAACTGCTGATGCTCGCCCTGTACCGCAGCGGCCGCCAGGCCGAGGCCCTCGCCGTGTACGCGGACACCCGACGCCTCCTCGCCGACGAGCTGGGCGTGGATCCGCGGCCAGGCCTGCGGGAGCTGCAGCAGCGCATCCTTCGAGCGGACCCGGGTCTCGCGGAACCCTCCGCACCGCTCGCGCCCGAGCCCGCCGCCGGTCCCGTCCGGCCCGCGCAACTGCCCGCCACCGTGCCGGACTTCACGGGCCGGTCGTCCTTCGTCGACGATCTGACCGAGGTACTGGCGGAGGCGTCCGGCGCCGGGGGCCAGGTGATGGCCGTGTCCGCACTGGCGGGCATAGGCGGCGTCGGGAAGACGACCCTCGCCGTGCACGTGGCCCATCAGGCCCGGTCGGCCTTCCCCGACGGCCAGTTGTACGTCGACCTCCAGGGCGCCGGCTCCCGTCCCGCCGAACCGGAGACGGTCCTCGGGTCGTTCCTGCGGGCGCTGGGCACGGCCGACTCCGCGATCCCCGACTCGCTGGAGGAGCGGGCCGCGCTGTACCGGTCGGTCCTGGACGGCCGCCGGGTGCTCGTGCTGCTCGACAACGCCCGCGACGCCGCCCAGGTACGGCCCCTGCTGCCGGGGACGGCGGGCTGCGCGGCCCTCGTCACCGCGCGGGTGCGCATGGTGGACCTGGCCGGCGCCCACCTCGTCGATCTGGACGTCATGTCCCCGGACGAGGCCCTCCAGCTCTTCACGAAGATCGTCGGCCAGGAGCGGGTGGCCGCGGAACGCAAGGCCGCGCTCGACGTCGTCGCCGCCTGCGGTTTCCTGCCCCTGGCCATCCGTATCGCCGCGTCCCGTCTGGCGGCGCGCAGAACCTGGACGGTGTCCGTCCTGGCCGCGAAACTCGCCGACGAGCGGCGGCGGTTGGACGAGCTCCAGGCGGGTGACCTGGCCGTGAAGGCCACCTTCGAGCTGGGCTACGGCCAGCTGGAGCCCGCCCAGGCCCGCGCCTTCCGCCTCCTCGGTCTCGCGGACGGCCCGGACATCTCGCTGGCCGCCGCGGCCGCCGTACTCGATCTGCCGCCGGAGGACACCGAGGACCTCCTGGAGGCCCTCGTCGACACCTCGCTCCTGGAATCCGCCGCCCCCGGCCGCTACCGCTTCCACGACCTCGTCCGCCTCTACGCGCGTGCGTGCGCCGAACGCGACGAGCGGCCGACGGGCGAGCAGCCGACGGGCGAACGGGCCGGGGCGATGTCACGGCTGCTGGACTTCTATCTGGCGACGGCGGCGGAGGTGTACGCGATCGAACGGCCCGGCGACCGGCTGGTGGACCATCTGGAGCCCACCGAGTACCCCGGCCTGCGTTTCACCGAGGGCTCCGCCGCCCTCGACTGGCTCTACAGCGAGGCGGCCTGTCTGCTGGCCTGCGTACGGCAGTCCGCCGGCACCGACCGGCTGCGCCGCGCCGTCGACCTGCTCTGGGCGGCCAAGGACCTCACCGAGTCCGGCGCCAACTCCCACCAGTACGAGACGACGGCGCGCGCGATGTGCGACGCGACACGGGCGGCGGGGGACGCGCGGGCGGAGGGGCGGGCACGGACCACTCTCACCAATGTGCTGCTGGTGTCCGGCCGTATCCAGCAGGCCGAGGAAGAGGCCCGGCTCGCCATGGGCCTGGCGGCCTCGGTGCGGGACGACCGTGCGATCAGCTGGGTGTCCAACGACAGGGGCATCATCTCCCTGCACCAGGGCCGGTACGCGGACGGCAAGACACTGCTGGAGCAGGCCATCGAGGGCTACCGCACGGCCGGCAACCGGCCCGGCGTGGCGCTCAGCCTGTGCAACCTCTCCCGCGCCCACCTGGGCATGGGCAACATCGCCAAGGCCGTCGAGATCGCCGAGCAGGGTTTGGCCGCCCAGTTGGAGATCGGCCGGACGATGCGTCTGGCCAACGGCCACTTCACCCTGGGGATCGCGCTGACCAGGGCCGGCCGGCACGCGGAGGCGCTCAGCCAGTTCTCCGACGCGCTGCACATCTTCCGCGATCACCGGCAGCGGCTGTGGGCGGGCGTGACCAACTTCCGTATCGCCGAGGCCCATCTGGCCGCGAACCACCCCGCTCGGGCAGCCCAGCACGCCGAGCAGGCCCTCGCTCTGGGCGTCATCGGCGGGGACCGTATGCGCGGCAACGTCCTGGCTCTCCTGGGCCGCGCTCTCTCCGGCCTGGGCCAGGCCGACCGCGCCAGGGCCTGCTGGCGCGACGCGCTCGGCCTGTACGAGCAGACCGGTGGTGTCATCGAGGCCGAAGAGGTGCGCGCACTCCTCGTCACGCCGCGGGCGGCATGAGCGAAACGCAGGGCACGGTACGGTGCGACACGGCACGATGCCTTACGGTGCAGCACGGTACCGTGCGTCACGGCACGGTGCGTCACGGCACGGTGCGTCACGGGCGGTGCGGTCCTCCGTCCCGTTCGGTCCTCCGTCCGGTGCGGAGCGTCGCAGACGTTCAGCATTCGTTTATCGCGGACCGGCACTCTTTTGGTTGTCACACCGTCGCGTCGGGGGGCAGGCGGTTTGACCAGGAGCGCGACCGATCGAGGCGCGGCTCCGAACAGCCCGTCCGGTGGCCCTCGGGGGAGTCTCCGGGCGGGCCTTGCTGACTCGCCACCACAGCGGAGGAATTCAGGACATGAGCGACAAGAACACGGCCTCTGACGCCACCACACAGGACAACGCCATGCCCAGCGAGCCCGTCAAGACGGACGACATCCGCACGCTGGACAACGCGATGCCGGCGCCGCCCAAGAAGAGCCCGGGCGCCACCACGCAGGACAACGCGATGCCGAGCGAGCCCGTCAAGACGGACGACATCCGCACGCTGGACAACGCCATGCCCGCCCCGCCCGCCCTCGACCTCGACAGCGGCAAGTAGGGCCCACACCGGACTTCCGTCCCACGGGGATCGGCCGCGGTGGCGCGGAGGGGGAGCCACCGCGGCCGAGGTGTGTCCGGCGTCCGCCGCCCGGCGGAGCGGCGGGCACCTGGGCCAGGGGCAACGGGCCAGGGAAGGACGAGGATGATCGCTGCGCATGCCGGACCCGGCGCGACCGTCGTGCCACGGCCGGAGAGAACACCGCCCGCTTTGCGTGGGGCCCTGGAACGGGTGGCCCCTCACCGTCTGGCGGAGATGGAGCGGCAGAAGGACGAGGCCATCACCCTGGCGGCGCGCTCGGGCAGCCTCGCCCCCATCACACGGTTCCTCGAAACCTGGGCCGTGGCCGTCGAGATCGCCCGGGTACCCGCGTCGGCCGCCCGGCTGCACGCCGCCGAGCACACCGCACGGACCGCCGACCACGACGACCCCGCCTGGCGCGAGGCCATGGACGAGATCCGCGACCTCCACCGCGCCGCCCTGGAGTCACTGAACCGCGCATGACCGGAACGGGGCACCCGCCCCGGCCCCTCAGCGCCCCCGCAACTCCCCCTTCACCACCTTCCCGCTCGCGTTCCGCGGCAGCTCCGGTACGAAGTCCACCGCCCTCGGCACCTTGTAGTTGGCCATCTCACGGCGGGACCAGGCGATGAGGTCGTCGGCGGTCACCAGGGACCCCGGGCGGCGTACCACGTAGGCCTTGCCGACCTCGCCGAGGCGGGGGTCCGGGACGCCGATGACGGCGACGTCGGCCACATCGGGGTGCACGCCCAGCAGTTGCTCGATCTCGGCGGGGTAGGCGTTGAAGCCGCCGACGATGAACATGTCCTTGAGGCGGTCGGTGATCCGCAGATTGCCCTCGGGGTCGAGGACCCCGACATCACCCGTGCGCAGCCAGCCGTCCTCGGTCACCGTCCGCGCGGTCTCGGCCCGATCCTCGAAGTAGCCCCGCATGACGTTGAAGCCCCGGACGACGACCTCGCCGGGTGACCCGGCCGGCAGGGCGGTACCCGAGGGGCCGACGACCCGCACCTCCGTCCCGGGGATCGCCCGGCCGGACGTCGACGCGATCACCGACGGCTCGTCCCCGCGCCGGCACATCGTGACGATGCCGCTCGCCTCGGAGAGGCCGTACGCCGTCAGGACGGTGTCCACGCGCAGTTCCGCGCGCAGCCGTTCGACCAGGCGGAGCGGGACGACGGCCGCGCCTGTGACCACCAGGCGCAGGGCACTCAGGTCGTAGTCGTCGCGGGCGGGGTGGTCCAGGAGGGACTGGTGGAGGGTCGGCGGACCGGGGAGGACGGAGACGCGTTCGGCCGCCACGTTGGCCATCGCGGTCTCCACGTTGAACACGGGCTGCGGGATCATCGTCGCGCCCCGCATCAGGCAGGCGATCACGCCCGCCTTGTAGCCGAAGGTGTGGAAGAAGGGGTTCACGATCAGATAGCGGTCGCCCTGCCGGAGACCGGCCAGCTCGCACCACACCCCGTACGCCCGCAGGGTCTGCGCGTGGGTGATCACAGCGCCCTTGGGGCGGCCCGTCGTGCCCGAGGTGAAGACGAGGTCGGACGGGGAGTCGCCGGTCAGCGCCTGCGACCTCGCCCGTACCTCCGCCGCCGCGACCCCGTCGCCGCTCGCCAGGAAGTCCTTCCAGATGCGGAAGTCGGCGGGGGCGTCGTCCGCGAGGACGACCACCTGCTCCAGGTACGGAAGCCCGGGCAGCGGCCCCGGCCGCTCACCCACGTTCCCCGCCGCCCGCGGCCGACCACCACCGTCCGCCTCCGCCCCCCGCGATCGGCCACCGTCCGCCCCCGCCGCCCGCCGCAGCGAGGCTACGTACGACGTCCCCAGGAACGTCCCCGTGACGAACAGCAGCTTCGTCCGGCTGCGCGCCAGTACGTCCGCCGCCTCGCCGCCCTTGAAGCGGGTGTTCAGCGGTACGAGCACCGCGCCCGCCGAGACCGCGCCGAGCGCGGAGACGATCCAGTCGAGGGAGTTCGGCGCCCAGACGGCGACGCGGTCACCGACCCGGACGCCGTTCGCGACACAGGCCGCCGCCGCACGCTCGATGCGCGAGCCCAGTTCGGCGTACGACACCCGTGTACGCCCGTCGACGACGGCCTCGACCCCGCCGAACCGCCGGGCCGCCGAACGGACCAGCCCCGGCACGGTCCCCCACTCCATGTCACCGCGCATCCCGACGTCACCGCGCACAGCAGGCCTCCCGTACCCGAGAACCAGTAGCTGACTACCCGTCAGATTAGCTGTACCCTGACGGACTGTCAGCAGCCGGTCATGGGTGCCCTGACAGCCCTTGACCCATGCCCCTGTGCGGAGGTGTGCCCCATGGCCGTGCTCAAGGACGCGACAGCGATCGTCGGCATCGGCCAGACCCCTTTCGCCAAGCAACTACCCGAAACAGAACGGACGTTGGCGTGTCGGGCGATCCTCGCCGCGCTGGACGACGCCGGGATCGCGCCGGACGAGGTCGACGCGCTCGCCTCCTACACGATGGAGGAGACGGACGAGGTCGAGGTCGCCAAGGCGCTCGGCCTGGGTGACCTCACGTTCTTCAGCAAGGTCGGCTACGGCGGCGGCGGTTCCTGTGCCACGGTCGCCCATCTCGCCGCCGCGATCGCGACCGGGCAGGCCACGGTGGGCGTCGCCTGGCGGTCCCGCAAGCGCGGCTCGGGCCCCCGCCCGTGGAAGAACACCACGGTCCAACTCCCCACGCCCGCCCAGTGGACCCGCCCGTACGGCCTGCTCCGTCCGGCCGACGAGATAGCCATGCTCGCGCGCCGCCACATGCACGAGTACGGCACCACCCGCGACCACCTCTTCAACGTGGCCTTGGCCTGCCGCAACAGAGCGAACCAGAACCCCGCCGCGATCATGTACGACCGCCCGCTGACCCGCGATATGTACATGAACTCCCGCTGGATCAGCGAGCCCCTCTGCCTCTTCGACAACTGCCTGGAGACCGACGGGGCGTTGGCGTGCGTGGTCGTCTCCGCCGAGCGCGCCCGCGACTGCCGCCGGGCCCCGGTCTACGTCCACTCCGCCGCCCAGGGCCTGCCCGCCCAGCACCACGGCATGGTCAACTACTGGAACGACGACCCGCTGACCGGCCCGGCCTGGACCGCCGCCCGCCACCTCTGGAAGCACTCGGACCTCACCCCGGACGACGTCGACGTGGCCCAGATCTACGACGCCTTCACCGCTCTCATCCCCCTCTCCCTGGAGGGCTACGGCTTCTGCGACCGGGGCGAGGGCGGCGCGTACACGGAGGGGGGCGCCCTCGAAATCGGCGGACGACTGCCCCTCAACACCTCGGGCGGCGGCCTCAGCGAGGCCTACGTCCACGGCTTCAACCTGATCACCGAGGGCGTACGGCAGTTGCGCGGCACGAGCACCGCCCAGGTGCCCGGGGCGGCGACCTGCCTGGTGACGGCGGGCGAGGGCGTACCGACCTCGGCCCTGCTGCTCCGCAACTGATCGAGCGACGGCGAGAGGAAGTCGAGATGCTGACACCGGTCGTGGACGACGACGGCGCCCCCTTCTGGGAGTACGCCGCCCAGGGCGAACTACGGATCCAGTCCTGCGCCGACTGCGGCGAACTCCGCTTCCCGCCCCGCCCTTGCTGCCCCCTCTGCCGGTCCTTCGCGACGGAGTGGCGCCGGGTCGCCGGCCGGGGCCGCATCTGGTCCTACGTCCTCCCCCACCCACCCCTCCTCCCCGAGTACGCCGAGCAGTCCCCGTACAACGTCGTCCTCGTCGAACTGGCCGACGCGCCCCGGATCCGTCTGGTCGGCAACCTGGTGAGCGAGCCGGGCGCCCGCCTGAACTCCGTGCCGGCGGAACGGATCCGGATCGGCGCCCGGGTCCAGGTCGTCTTCACCGACACCGGCCTGCCCCAATGGGCACTGGAGCGACCGTGACCCTGCGCACCACGACGGACAAGGACACGGGCGTGGCACTCGTCACGCTGGACCGCCCGGAGAAACTGAACGCCGTGGACCTGACCATGGCGGAGCAACTCACCTCCTTGTGGCGGCGGTTGCGTTTCGACGACACCGTACGGGCCGTCGTGGTGACCGGCGCCGGCGATCGGGCCTTCTGCACGGGCCTCGACCGGGACGCGGTGAACGCCGTGCCGCAGCCGGACTCCCCGTACTCGATCGAGGACCCCCTCCTGAGGGTCGGCCCGAAGTCGAACGACCTCTGGACACCGGTGATCGCGGCGGTGAACGGCATGGCCTGCGGCGGTGCCTTCTACCTCCTTGGCGAGTCCGACTTCCTCGTCGCCGACCCCCGCGCCACCTTCTTCGACCCGCACACCACCTACGGCATGGTCAGCGCCTTCGAGTCGATCCTGATGGCCCAGCGGATGCCGTACGGGGAGGCAGCGCGCATGGCGCTGATGGGCACCGCCGAGCGGATGTCGGCGCGACGGGCCCACGAGGTGGGGCTGGTGTCGGAGGTGACGGAGCCCGGCGAGTCCGTCGCCGCGGCCGTGCGGTGCGCCGAAGTGATCGCCGGGTATCCCCCGGAGGCCGTCCAGGGCACGGTCCGGGCCTGCTGGTCGGCCCGCGAAGCGGCGCGGACACACGCCCTCGCGTACGCCCCGCACCTGATCTCGCTGGGCAACCAACCGGCGGAAGGGCAGGGCGCACTGTTCACGGCGCGGCGGCGCGGCGGGTTCCGGACGCGATGAGAGTCTGACTCCTTCGCTTCAACCCACTCGATCCGGCGCCGGCTCCGCTGCCGGCGCCGACTCCGACTCCGCCCCGGTCCCCGCCCGGTCCGGGGCCCCCGCCCGGTCCGGGGCGTCGCGGCGTGTCAGGCGTCGGCCCCACCTCTGGGCCGGTGCCTCGACGCAGTGGTACGTCAGGACGCACACCGGCAACAGGACGGCGTAGAAGACCACTTCGAGGACGAGGTCGTCGTGGCGTCGGCGGCCGATCGTGCCGTCGCTCACCGCCAGCAGCAGCGGATGCACCAGGTAGACCGAGTAGCTGATCGTGCCCAGGAAGGTGAGCAGACGCGGGATCCGGCGCCGACGCAGCGCCAGCCCGACGCCGAAGGTGACGACGGCCAGCAGGAAGGACACGATCCAGGCGCGCCGGGTGAAGTGGCCCCCGTCGCCGTCGACATACGCGCTCCCGACCGCGCAGACGACGACCACTGCCGCCGCGCACCCCGCGTACGACCAGCCGCTCTGCCCGGTGTCGGCCCGGTACACCGCCGTGCCGAGGAACATCACGGCGAGGATCACCAGGCCCTCCCACACCGGCACCGTGCCGTTGAAGGCGACCAGGGCCAGCGCGAGGATCCCGCCGAGCACGCCGCCGAACACCCTCAGGGCAGTCGAGCCGGTGCTCGCGCAGGCGATGGCGACGACCATCACGACCGACGCGAGCGCGATCAGCCGGCCGGTGCCCAGTTCCTCGGAGAGGGCCGACGGCGGCAGCGCGAACCCGGCCGCCACACTCAGCGCGGCGAGCCCCGCCAGGGTGATGGCGACCGCGCCCGACCGCCGGTGCAGGCGAACCGTGAAGAGCCCGACGACCAGCAGGTAGAAGGCCATCTCGTACGAGAGCGTCCACAGGACCAGGAGAAGGTTGGGGGTGCCCAACAGCTCCTGGAACAGCGTGAGATGGGCCAGGGCCACCGACGCGAGGCTCTGTCCGCCGAAGTCCCGGATCTCCGCCACGCCCAACCGGTCGGCCACGAACAGACCGGCGACGACGGCCGCGCACAGCGGGTAGATGCGGAAGAGCCGACCGGTCCAGAACGTCCTCACACAGCCCCGGCGTTCCAGCGACGCGGGGATGATGTAACCGCTGACCAGGAAGAACACCATGATGCCGTAACGGCTGGTGTTGAACTCCGGCATCAGCTCCCTTCGGAACTCCGCCATGAAGGAGTACGAGGAGTGGTCGAACACCACGACGATCGCGGCGATCCCGCGCAGGGCGTCCAGCCAGCCGAGCCGCGACGACCCGGACACGGCCCGGCGCGAGGACCGCACAGCCCGCACAGCCCGCACAGCCCGCGCTGACCGCGCAGACCGCGCAGACCGCGAAAACCGGGGCATCGCGGAGAGTGAGGACTTCATACCCGTTCTCACGTGCGGCCTTTCCCCGGTGTTCAGCCCGGCTCTCAGCTACTGGTCCAGAGCGCCTCGGGCTCGACCTCGCACTCCTCCACCTCGGCGAGGTCGTCCGGGTCGCCGACGTACACCTTGACCTCGGCCACCCCGTTCGCGGACACGGTGACCTTCTCGTCGTCCGCGACCACCGTCCGGCCCGCCTTGTCGACGAAGGCCACCTCGGTGACGAAGTCCGCCTCGTACGCGTTGGGGTTCGTGACCTCGACGGTCGCGTACGGATGGGCGGAGGAGGCGCAGCTCACCAGCTTGGCGGTGCCGTCCTCCGGGGACTCCCCGGGGTCCTCTGTACTGTCGCCGCTGTCGCCGCTGCCGCTGGACCCGTCGTCGTACGGGTCGTCATAGCTGTCGTCGTAGTCGTCGTCGTAGTCGCTCTTGCCGAGACCGGACGTGCCGCCCGAGGACGATGACGAGGAACTGTCGTGGTCCTGGGACGAGGAGCTGCAGCCCCCGCCGCCCCCGTCACTTCCGCCGCTGGAGCCGCTGGAACCGGAGCCGCCGGAACCACGCCCCGTCGAGAACCCGGTGAGGGCGAGTACGACGATCACCGCCGTCGACGCGAACCTCAGCCCGCGCGCCCGTGTGCGCCCGCGCATCACGCCCCCGCTCAACCGGTGTAACGGGACAGGTCGGTGAGCTTGCAGCTTCCGCCGCTGAACTCGGCGTCGCCCACCGCGCTCTGTGGCGCGGTGACGTCGAGGGTGTCGGAGGAGCCCGCGGGCACCGACGCGATGCCGCCGTCCTCGGCGGTGTGCAAAACCTTGCCGTTGGAGTCGGTGAACTCGACGTCGAACTTGTAGGTGTACGTGCTGGTCGAGCTGCTGTTGGTGGCGCGGACGCGGGCGACGAGGCCGTTGTCGTAGGTGCAGGTCTCGATCTTCAGATCCCTGGCGGCGCCCTTGGAAGCGGACGACCCGCCCGTCCCCGTGGTGGTGCTCCCACCCGTGGACGTCGAGCTGCCGCCGTCACTGCCGCCGCTGGAGCTGGAGGAACTGCTGGAGGAGGAACTTCCGCCGGAGCAGCCTGCGCCGCCGGAGCCGCGGGCTCCGGTGAGGGCGATGACGGCTATGCCGAAGACGGCGACGGCGCGGACATGACGAGACTGCACTTTCTCAACCCCCGTTGAGTAGCTTCGCGTTGCTGTCACTCCTGCAAATCGGACGAGTCCGGTGGCAGGTGCACGACACCCTAACAGCCCGCAGAGCCCCGGAAATCCGTGCAAGCGGCACTCACCGGACGGACGGGCGACCGGCACCGCACGGCCGCCGAGGGGGAGAATCCGACCGACCGTGAACCTGAGGGACGTCGAGTGCGGAGAGAGCGACTCATGACCATCAACCGGCCCGGACTGCCCGGGGACTTGCCGGCGGCCGAGGTGCTG
Organism: Streptomyces sp. NPDC012510; assembly: GCF_042955065.1. Taxonomy (NCBI): domain Bacteria; kingdom Bacillati; phylum Actinomycetota; class Actinomycetes; order Kitasatosporales; family Streptomycetaceae; genus Streptomyces; species Streptomyces sp. NPDC012510. The sequence goes on along the minus strand of NZ_JBIBEN010000005.1, from coordinate 57,326 downwards.
TGGGCCCGTTGGGCGCTCGTCGCCGTGCTGGAGGCCACCACCGAGGACGAGCAGGCGGGGCATCACCGTACCGGAACCTGGGTGGACGACAAGGGACTCCATCTCGACGACTGCGGCTGCACCTGGTGGGGATTCGAACCGCGTGGGGAGGGGCGGTTCGTGCTCTTCGGCGAGGACGAGTCGAGCGGCGTCCGATGGCACGAGCCGCCGGTCGACGTGCTCGCCGACGCCCCCGGCTGGCTGCCCCACGACCGGCTGACGGAGCTGGTGGACAGCGGTGAACTGGGGTGTGCCTACTGGTACGAGAACGGCGTCTGGGGCCGGTCACCGTACCCGGCGACCCTGGACGACGACGGACTCGACTGCGGTCTGAGCCGCTTCGTCGACAGGACGGCGGTGCTGCGGACGATCGGCGACTCGGACCACGGTGCCATGCCGGCCGGCGAGGCCGCGACACTGCTGGACGCCGCCGAGGACTACCGGCTGACACCCGACCTGCTGCTGTCCCTCGTCGCCGAGCCCGACCGGCGGGAGTGGGACCGGCCCGCCATGACCAGGGCCCTGGAGCGCGCGGGCCTGAACGCCGAGGTCCAGAACCGGGCGACCGGGGCGTAGGCCTCGCCCAGGTCACTCCTCCGCACGCCCCTCACGAGGTCCGCGCCGTCCCCGTCCCCTTCTCCGCGTCCAGCGCGTACACGCATCTGTCCTTGCTGCACGCGTACACGACCCCGTCCTTGACGACGGGCGACCCGGTGATCTCGCCGCCGGTCGCGAGCTTCCAGCGCAGTCGGCCGTCGTCCGCCTTCAGCGTGTACAGCAGGTGATCCGTCGAACCGAAGTGGATACGCCCCTCCGCCACCGACGGCGCCCCCACGATCTCGCCGCCCGCCTGGAACCGCCACTTCGGCGTCCCCGTGACCGCGTCGAGGGTGTAGAGCCCCTTGCCGCTGCCGACGTGGACGTGCCCGGCGGCGACGAGGACCGGCTCCAGGGAGGAGCGGGACTCCGTCGCGATCCTCCACCGGTCGCGGCCGTCGGTCGCGTCGAGGGCGTAGACCGTGCCGAGGTAGTCGGCAAGGTAGACGCCACCGCCGGTGACGGCCGGGCCGGGCGCGAACGTCGGCGCGGACAGGAACACCGCCGGCGCCTCGAAGTGCCAGCGGACGTGCCCGCTCGCGATGTCGACGGCCAGGACGCGGCTTCCGGCGGCGATGTACACATAGCCGTCGGAGGCCGGTGTCAGCCGCACCGGGACCCCGCCGCAGGACGCCGCGTCCCCGATGGGGTACGACCAGCGCTCGTCGCCCGTACGGGCGTCCAGGGCGCGCAGGCGGGCGTCCTTCCAGATGTACACCGTGCCGTCCTGGACGACGGGGCCCGCCTCGGCGGACTCGAAGTCGGCCTGGGCGCCGGTCAGCTCCCACAGCTTCTGCCCGTTGGAGGCCTCCCAGCCCTGGACGCCGCCGCCCCGGGTGGCGGTGACCACCGTGCCCCGGTCGGCCTTCAGGGAGTACACCCAGGCCTCCGTGGACAGCCGCCACAGGTCACCGCCCTCACGGGCGTCGAGCGCGAAGAGGGTCGGGCCGTCGGAGGCGTGGATACGGCCGTCCGCGACCGCCATCGACCAGGCGACGTCGCGGGTCTTGAAGCGGCGCCGGCCGGTGGCCACGTCCAGCGCGTGCACCTCGAAGGAGGTGACGTAGACGAGGTCGTCGGCGACGGACGGGGTGCCCCAGACGTCGTTGGACATGCGGAAACGCCAAGGGCGCCAGCCCGAGGCCGCCGGTTCCGGGGCGGGCGGGACGGTCGCGGAGGGCGCGGGATCCGCGCCGTTCACGCCGGCGCGCGGCCGGGACCAGGACGCGGCGAGGCCGGCCTCCGGAGGGGGCGCCTTCACGGCGGCGGCGCGGGCGTCGGCCACGCGCGGACCGGGCCCGATGGGCACCTGGCCCCCGGCGAGCCGTACCGGGCCGGTGTCGGGGGCACCGTGGGCGACGGGCGCGGGATCGTACGGGGGTGGGGGCGGCGGTACGGGGGCGGGCGGGCGCGGACCGGCGCCGGACCCGGCACCACCGCGGCCGCCGGAGGTCTGCTGCTTGGGCGCCGGGCGTCCGCCCCGGCGGGTCTCGATCAGGCTGACCGCCTTCTCGGGCAGCCACGCCGACGCCGTGCCGCTGTCGTCCGAACCGGAGCCGAAGAGGTGGGGCGCGAGCTGGGCCTGGAGGTCGGCGGGGTTGGGGCGGGCCGTCGGGTCCATCTGCATACAGGACTCGATGAGCGGCCGGAGATCGTCCGGGAGACCGGAGAGGTCCGGGCCCTCGCGCAGCAGCATGAAGACGGTCTCCACGGGGTTGGCCCCGTGGAACGGCGCATGACCGGTGGCGGCGAACACGAGCATCGAGCCGAGCGAGAAGACGTCGCTCGCACCCGTCACGCTCCGCGAGTCCTTCGCCTGTTCGGGTGACATGTACGCGGGCGTGCCGACCGCCACATTGGTCATCGTCAAACGCGTGTTCGAGACGCCGGACGCGATGCCGAAGTCGATCACGCGCGGGCCGTCCTCGACGACGAGGACGTTGGAGGGCTTGAGGTCACGGTGGACGAGTCCGGCGCCGTGGATCGACTGGAGGGCCTCGGCCACGCCCGCCGCGAGCCAGCGGACGGCCTGGACCGGCATCGGTCCGCAGTCGTTCACTATCTCCTCGAGCGAGGGCGCGGGAACGTACGCGGTCGCCAGCCACGGCACGGCGGCACGCGGGTCGGCGTCGACCACGGCGGCCGTGTAGAAACCGGACACCGCGCGGGCCGCCTCGACCTCACGCGTGAAACGGACCCGGAAGAGCTGGTCCTCGGCCAGCTCCGTCCGCACCGTCTTGATCGCCACGCGCCGACCCGACGCGGAGCGCGCCAGATAGACCAGCCCCATGCCGCCGGCACCCAGCCGTCCCAGCACCTCGAACGGCCCGATCCGCCGCGGATCGTGCTGCGTCAGCTGATCCACCACTTGCCCTGCCACCTCCCCGTACGGACCGCGTCACCCACGTAGTGTGCGCGACCCCCGTGCAGCGTCTCACCACCGCACCGCCATGGCGGCACGCACCCCGATTCTTCCTGCTACCGGGGGCAGGTTGCGAACCCGGGGGCGGATCGGGGTGTCTCAGGACAAAACCATGTTGTCCGCGTCTCGGGAAGCGGGAGCCCGGATGGTGGGACACCTCGGCGAACGGCGTACCACCGGCGCACAACCCCGTACGTCTGCCCATCCGGCGTCCCCGGTACTCCTCCGGCGCCGTGCGCCGACGCCCGGACCCCCTCACCACCCACCGTCCGGCAGCCGTCTTCCCGCTGGTCAGCAGCCATCCCCCGGCCCGGCCGAACGCACGTGCTCCCCCTGGTCAGGCCTCGTCCCCGTGCTGGTCGTCGCCCTGTTGCCGGAGCTCGTCCGGGCGCTGCTCCGCCTGGTCCCCCGCCCGCGGAGCCTCCCGCCAGCCGCTTCCGCCCCCGCGCTCGAGCAGCGCGAACGACGCCCCTTGGCTGTCCGTGACGACCGCCACATTCCCGTACGACGTGTCGAACGGCGGCACCTGGACCCGGCCCCCGAGCCGGCCTACGGTCCCGAGGGCGGCCTCGCAGTCCTCCGTCGCGAAGTGGACCAGGAAGTGCGGCGGCATCTCCGCGGGGAAGACGTCCGTGAGCGTGGCCCGGCCGAAGTCGGGGGCCGCGTCCGGGCCGAAGAGGGCGTCGTGGAAGAGGTCCGCGTAGAAGGAGTTGGCCGCCTCGGTGTCCCGGGTGTAGAGCTCGGCCCACGCGAAGGTGCCGGGTTCGTGCCGCCGCCCGAAGCCGAGGTGCGCGGCAGCCTGCCAGAGACCGAAGACGGCTCCCTCCGGGTCCGTGGCCAGCACGGCCGTGCCCAGCGTGCCGACCGGGGTCGGCGGGGTGATCACCTGTCCCCCGGCCGCGGTGATCCGGGCCGCGAGGGCGAACGCGTCCGGCGTCGCGAAGTGCACGGTCCAGACGGTGGGCAGCCGCCCGTCGGGCTTGGGGGCGAGGGCGGCGACGGGGGCGGTGGGCTCGTCCGAGGCGTAGGCCCACACCTCGTGGGCACCGTCGCCGGGGGCCACCGCGAAGGTCCAACCGAAGAGTTCGCCGTAGAACCGCTTGCCCGCCTCCACATCGGGCAACTGGGCGTCCACCCAGCACGGGACACCCTCGGGGTACGCGACGGCTCCCGTGTCGGCGGCGCCTCCCGTCTCATCGGCCATAGGCCCAAGCTAAGGGCCACACCCGGCGAACGCCCGCCGAAGGCGCCCGGCCGGGGCGAGCGGGAAGGACGTGCCCGAGGTGTGCGGCCCCTTTCAGGACTCCGTTTTCAGGGGCGCGGGGAACTGCGCGAGAACCCCCACCGGCCCGCACCCGACAACGCACCCGAGGGGGTCGAAGGGGCGCGGCCTCTGGGAAGGGACGGGTAGGGGCGGCGCGGGCGAAAGAAACCCGCCAACGCGCCCGCCCTCACCCCACGAACCCCTTGGTAAGGCCCTTGCTCCCCATTTGCAGTCGGCCGAATCGCGTTCCGATCACCCCTCGGTAAGCTGACGGCATGACAGGACAAGTGCGTACCGTCGACGGCCGCGTGGCCGGCCGACGAGGGCAGGCGACCCGGCAGAAGCTGCTCGACTGCCTCAGCGAGATGCTCAACTCGTCGCCCTACCGGGACGTCAAGGTCATTGATGTCGCCCGGAAGGCGGGGACGTCACCGGCCACCTTCTACCAGTACTTCCCGGACGTCGAAGGCGCCGTCCTGGAGATCGCCGAGCAAATGGCCACGGAGGGCGCCACGTTGACAAGCCTCCTCGAAGGCCGCTCCTGGGTCGGCAAGGCCGGCTGGCAGACCGCCCAGGAACTCGTCGACGGTTTCCTGGAGTTCTGGCGCAGGAACGACGCGATCCTGCGCGTCGTCGACCTGGGCGCCGCCGAGGGCGACAAACGCTTCTACAAGATCCGCATGAAGATCCTGAACTCGGTCACCAACTCCCTCTCGCAGACGGTCTCCGAGCTGCAGGCCAAGGGCCGCGTCGACAAGGACGTCAACCCGGCGGCCCTCGCCGGCTCCCTCGTCGCCATGCTCGCTTCGGTCTCCTCGCACCAGAAGGGCTTCCAGACCTGGGGCGTCAAACAGGCCGAACTGAAGCCCAACCTGGCCCTGTTGGTCCACATGGGCATTACCGGGAAGAAGCCCACGAAGTAACCGGGCACACTCCCTCCGGCCTGCCCCGGACGCGATTCCTGTCAAGCAGGCGGCACCCTCGACCGAGGCGGCCGTCCGCCGCGTTCAGGGGGCCAGTCACACCCGGGAGGGGGCCGGGACGGCTCTCGGAGCAGCCGAACCGACCCGGGCAGCCGAACCAACACGGGCAGCCCAACCGATCCAGGCAGCCGAACCGACCCGCGCAGCCGAACCAACCCGGGGGCCACTCAGCGCCGTACGATCCGGAACACCCGTATCTCCCGGTCCACCCGGGCCTGATACGTCGAGTACGGCGGCCAGAACCTCAGCAACTCCTGCCACACCGCGGCCCGTTCCTCGCCCCGCAGCAGATGCGCGGTGACGGGGATGTCCTCGCCCTTCCAACTGATCTCGGCGTCCGGGTGGGCCAGCAGGTTGGCGCTCCAGGCAGGGTGGCCGGGGCGGCCGAAGTTCGACCCGACGAGGACCCAACTGCCACCGCCCGATTCCGGCATACAGGCCAGCGGCGTACGACGCGGCACCCCGCTGCGCGCCCCGGTGGCGGTCAGGACGACACCCGGCAGCAACTGCGCGCTGAGCAGCACCCGGCCCCGGGTGACCCGGTGCACGGCCCGGTCCAGCGCGGGGATGACATACGGCGCGACCCGGGCGAACGCCGGAGCCGAGGACACCTTCTGCACCAGCCGCACGCCCAAGCCCTTCATCCCCTCCCGCATCCCGTCCACCTTCCCGTGAGCCCTCCCGTGGGGCCTCCCGTCGACCATCTCGTGAGCCCTCTCGTCCGCGCCCCTCGAAGCCATCAGCCCCGCGCCTCCCCGCGCTCGTCCCGCCCGCCGCCCGTGAAGAGCTCCGCCGCGTCAGCCGCCCGCCCGCGCAGCCGGTGCACCGGCCCGAAGAGCAGTTCGTCCCCGGCGGCCCGCTTGAAGTACAGGTGGGCCTCGTGTTCCCAGGTGAACCCGATCCCCCCGTGCAACTGGATCCCTTCCCCGGCGGCGAACCGCAGCGCCTCCAGGGCCTCGGCGAGCGCCAGGCCGCCGACCCGCTCCCGGCCGCTCTCCCCGCCCACCCGCTCCCGGCCCGCGCCGCACCCCCCGGCGGGCCCGGCCCCGGCCGCCCAGGCCGCGTAGTACACCGCCGACCTGGCCGCCCGCACACGCACATACACCTCCGCGAGCCGGTGCTTCACCGCCTGGAACGACCCGATCGGCCGTCCGAACTGCTCCCGCTGCCGCACATGCGCGACCGTCCGCTCCAACGCCCGGTCGGCGGCGCCCACGGCCTCGGCGGCGAGTACGGCGGCGGCCGCGTCCCCGACCTCGGCCAGGGCGGACAGCACCTCGCCGCCACCGCCACCGCCACCGTCGCGACCGAGCAACTCCCCTTCCACGTCGCGTAGTTCGAGCCGCGCCATCGGCCGCGTCTCGTCGAGGGAGGTCTGCCGCATCCGCACGAGCCTGGACTCGGACTCGGAGCCGGAGCCGGAGTTGGAGCCTGAGTTGGAGCCGGAGCCAGATCCGGGACCAGGGCCGGAGCCAGGGGCAGATCCGGAGCCTCCCTGCCCGCTCTGCGCCCGTACGAGAAACAGCAGGGTCCGTGAGCGAGTGAACCCACCGGTGTGGGCGGCCACGAGCAGCAGGTCCGCGCTGTGCCCGTCGAGGACCTGTCCGACCTCTCCGTAAAGCCGCCAGCCCTCCCCCGCACGTCGTGCCTGCACACCGCCGGCCCGGCCGCCACCGGCCCAGGCGCCCCGGTTGTCACCGGTCAGCGCCAGCGCGGTTGCCAGGGCGGGGCCCGGTACGGCGAGGGCGGCGGTGAGCTGTCCGGAGGCGAGGCGGGGCAGAAGTTCGGCGCGCTGCCGCTCGGTGCCGAGGGCAAGGACCAGGGGCGTGACGAGGACGGAGGTGGACAGCAGCGGCGAGGGGGCCAACGTGCGGCCCAACTCCTCGGCTGCCAGAGCAAGTTCGGTGACCGAGCAGCCGACACCGCCGTACACCCCCGGGAGGGCGAGTCCCGGCAGACCGAGCTGTTCGGAGAGGACGGCCCAGAGCGCGCCGTCGTACCCCTCCCCGGTCCGCACGGCCGCCCGGACCTCCTCCGGACCACAGCGCTTGAGCAGCAACTCCCTCAGCGTGCGCCGGATCTCCTCCTGCTCGGCGGTGAAGCGGGCATCCATGCCAGGCCCCTTCCCGAATTCCCCGCGGCACGGGGGCGAGTTCCCCGTCGCCATCTGACGGTTCGTCATATTAGGCCCGGCGCACCCTGATGCACAGACTCATACCTGATGTACCGTCAGATTTATGGCTTCCGTGGCAGGTCGACGCAAGGTGGCGATCGTGGGCGCGGCCCTCTCCGCCTGCGGCCGGGTGGACGGTGTGACCCCGTACGCGCTCCACGCGCAGGCAGCCCGTCGGGCCCTCGCCGACGCGGGGCTGGAGCGCACGGCGATCGACGGTCTGGCATCGGCCGGCCTCGGCACACTGGCGCCGGTGGAGGTGGCGGAGTATCTGGGCCTGCGGCCGACCTGGGTGGACTCCACCTCGGTCGGGGGCGCGACCTGGGAGGTGATGGCGGCGCACGCGGCGGACGCGATCGCCGCCGGGCACGCGAACGTCGTCCTCCTCGTCTACGGCTCCACGGCCCGCGCCGACATCAAGGCGGGCCGCCGCACCGGCAACCTCTCCTTCGGAGCGCGCGGCCCCCTCCAGTACGAGGTCCCCTACGGGCACACCCTGATCGCCAAGTACGCCATGGCCGCGCGCCGCCATATGCACGAGTACGGCACGACCCTGGAACAGCTGGCCTCGGTGGCCGTCCAGGCGCGGGCGAACGCGACGGCCAACCCCGAGGCCATGTTCCGCACCCCGATCACCGTCGACGACGTGCTGTCCTCCTCGCCGATCGCCGACCCGTTCACCAAGCTCCACTGCTGCATCCGCTCCGACGGGGGCGCGGCGGTCCTGCTGGCGGCCGAGGAGTACGTACGGGACTGCCGGCCGACGACCCCCGTCTGGATTCTCGGCACCGGCGAGTACACCTCGCACACCACCATGTCCGAGTGGCCCGACTTCACGGTCTCCCCGGCGGCGGTCAGCGGCCGTCTGGCTTTCGAGCGCGCGGGGGTGGGACCCGCCGAGATCGACTTCGCCGAGCTCTACGACGCCTTCACCTACATGACCCTCGTGACCCTGGAGGACCTCGGCTTCTGCGCGAAGGGGGAGGGCGGCTCCTTCGTCGAGAAGAACCGTCTGACTCTCACCGGCGAGCTCCCGGTCAACACCGACGGCGGCGGTCTCTCCGCCCAGCACCCGGGCATGCGCGGGCTCTTCCTCCTCGTCGAAGCCGTACGCCAACTGCGCGGCGAGGCCGGCGCCCGTCAGGTGCGAGCCGCCGACGGCCACGTCCCCCGTCTGGCGGTGGCCTCGGGGACGGGCGGGTGGTTCTGCTCCTCGGGGACCGTGGTGCTGGGGCGGGAATGACGCCTCAGGCGGAATAGGACGTGGCGCCGACGGGCTGAACGGGATCGAATGACAGACGAAGGTGTCCCCGTACAGCGGTTCCGGAGGAAGTCACATGACACTGTCCCGCAAGGAGCGCGAGGAGTTTCTGGCCGAGGCGCACGTAGCCGCGCTGGCCGTGGCGGCCGGGGAGGGAAGGGCGCCGTTGACGGTGCCGATCTGGTACCAGTACGAACCCGGCGGCGACATCTGGGTGATGACCGGGCTGGACACCCGCAAACACCGGCTGATCCAGGCCGCCGGCCGCTTCTCTCTGATGATCGACCGCCTTGAACCGACGATCCGGTACGTCTCCGTCGAGGGCCCGGTCACCGACACGATCCCCGCCACCATCGACCACCTCCGCGAGATCTCCTCCCGCTATCTCCCGGCCGAGAAGGTCGACGACTACATGGACTTCGCCACCGAGAACCACGGCGAACAGGTCATCATCCGCATGCGCCCCGAACACTGGCTCTCCTCGGACCTGGGCACGGTGTGACAATCGGGGCATGAGTGCCGACGCGTCTCCCCCGCCCCTGTCCCCGTCCCCGCCTCTGTCCCCGTCCCCGCCCCCGTCCTCGCCTCTGTCCCCGTCCCACCCCGACTCCCGGTCCTCCGATTTCGTGCGGGCCATGCGGGTGCTGCGGGTGTGGGATCCGCAGGTCACCGCGCTGCCGTCGTTCGACCCGGGAACCGCGCCCGCCGAACCGGTGGCGCTGTTCACCGCGTGGTTCGGGGAGGTCGTGGCGGCCGGGGAGGTGGAGCCGCACACGATGTCGCTGGCCACGGCGGACGCGGAGGGGCGGGCGGATGTGCGGACGGTGATGCTGCACGACGTGGACGAGCGGGGCTGGCACTTCGCGTCGCACGCGAGCAGCCGGAAGGGACGGCAACTCGCCGCCCGCCCGTACGCGGCGCTCGGCTTCTACTGGCCCCTCCTCGGCCGCCAGGTGCGGGTGCGGGGCCGGGTCGCGGTCGAACCCGCCGAGGCCGCCCACGCGGACCTGCACGCCCGCTCGACGGGTGCGCTGGCCGCGGCCCTTGTGGGCCACCAGAGCGAAGTCCTCTCCTCTTACGCGGAGTTGGAGCGCGCGTCGCAGGCCGCGTGGGAGCGGGCCGAGCGGGAGCCGGACGTGGCCGTACCGTCCTGGACGGCGTACGTCGTGGAGCCGGACGAGGTGGAGTTCTTCCAGGGCGACGCACGGCGACGGCACGTACGGCTCGACTACCGCCGGGAGGGGGACGGTTGGGCCACCGAGTTGCTGTGGCCCTGAGAACGCGGTGTGCGCCGGGAGCGATCAGACCTTCTCCCACACCGACACATGCTTGGTGCTGTCGTTCGTGAACGGCTCCCGCGCCCACCCCTCCCACCGGTTCCGCAACCGCATCCCGGCCAACCGGGCCATGAGATCCAGCTCGGCCGGCCAGACGTACCGGAAGGGGACCGACAGACGCACCGTCCCCTCGTCGGTGGCCATCACATGGTGCGACCGCATCCCCTGCGTCGCCACGTCGTACTCGTCGAACCCGAGCCGCTCCGGAGTCACCCGGAACGGCACCGTGTTCTGTCCCGGTGGCAGTCTCCGCAGGTCCGGCACACCGACCTCGATCACGAAACAGCCGCCGGGCACGAGGTGCGCGGCGGCGTTGCGGAAGCAGTCCACCTGGGCGTCCTGCGTGGTCAGGTTGTTGATCGTGTTGTAGACGAGGTAGGCGACGGTGAAGCCGGGGCCAGGGCCGTCCACCCTGGTCGTGGCGAAGTCGCCGATGGTGACCTCGATGTCCTCGCCGCCCGGCTTGGCCCGCATCCGCTCCACCATGGCCCGTGACATGTCGATCCCGTGCACCCGCACGCCCCGACGGGCGAGCGGCAGGGCGATACGTCCGGTGCCGACACCGAATTCGAGAGCGCGAGGCTCGCCCCGTTCCCCCGCGAGCCGGGCGATCAGCTCCACGGCCGGTTCCACGGCCTCCGGACGGAACATCTCGGCGGAGGTCTCGTCGTAGTACGCGGCGACGGCTTCCCCGAAGTGCCCGTCGGGGTCGTCGCCGTCGTCGTATCCGCGGCTTCCGTCGTCGAGTCCTTCTGCAGCCATACCGGGACCGTACCGACGCGCCACAGGCGACCGCACACGATTTTCCGCGCGCGCCGACCGTCTCCGGCCGTCTCCGGCCGTGCGGTCATGACAGCAGTATGCGCGTCCCCACCACGGCCAAGAACCCGCAGGCGAGTGTGAACAAGGTCTGCACTACGGCGGTGACCGGCATCCTCAGGCAGGCGTGCGTGACGGCGCTGGTCGCCGCCACGGCCGGGACGCCCCAGACCAGGAGCCACATCCAGACGGGTGTGTCGCGGGAGTGCACGGTGGCGGAGGAGCGCGGCTGGTGTGTGGTGCCCATGCCGAGCATGACGAGCAGCATGGTGGCGACGACGACGATGACCGCGTCCGCGATCAGGAGCAGCAGGGCGATCGCGATGTCGATCAGCCAAGAGGGACGTTCGCGGGCCCGGGGAGGCGCCGGGGCGTCCTGGTCGTCCTGGTCGTCCTGGGCGTCCTGGTCGTCCTGGTCGTCCTGGGCGTCCTGGTCGTCCTGGGCGTCCTGGGGCGGTGTGGCCATGAGTCGACTGCACCACGGAATGGTCTGTTCGGCACCGGGCGGGGACGGATGGGAATCCGACCGTGATGCTCGGTCACCGTGAAGGCCGGGGGTCGTGGTCGTTCAGCATGATCTAGTTCCGCATCAGACAACCTTTGCCTCGTAGTGACGTGACGTGCCGTTCGGATGCTGGTCCGGACGGCGCGGTGTCGCCAGGCTGTCCGGGTGGCAGAACGAGTACGTGTCCGCGAGATCGATGACGACGAGGGGCAGCGCCTGTTGCGGACCATCCGCAGAGGCACGGGGTCGGTGGTGACATGGCGGCGGGCCCGGATGGTGCTGCTGTCCGCGCAGGGTAGGCCCGTGGCGAAGATTGCCGAGGTGACGTTCACGAGCGCGAATCGGGTCCGGGACGTGATCCACAACTTCAAACACCGACGGCTTCGACTCGCTGTATCCGAAGTACAAGGGCGGCCGGCCCAGGACCTTCACCCTGCCCGAGCGGCGCGAGATCAAGAAGATCGCGAAGTCCAAGCCGGCCGAGCACGATCTGCCGTTTTCGACCTGGAGCCTGGCCAAGCTGGCGGACTTCCTGGTCGCCGAGGGGGTGGTCGACGACCGTTGTGGCGGGCGTACTCCTCGATCATGTGGACGTAGATCCAGCGGAGGTTGACGTCCTGCTCCATGAAGCGGCCCGTATCGGTCAGAGCACGGTCGGCGCAGTGCTCGCGGGCGCGGGCGATCTCCGCGTGCCAGGTGGCGAGGGCGTCACTCAGGGCGGCGCCCGCAGCAAGGTCGAAGCCGCCGTCGGGGCCGTCCGGGTCGGCCTGCGGGTCGTAGATGGGCGGGGCCTGTTCTCCGGCGAGCACGCGGCGGAACCAGTTCCGCTCCACCTCCGCCATGTGCTGGACCAGGCCGGTCAACGTGAAGCCGGACGGCGGCACGGACGCGACGGCGGCCTGCTCATCGTCCAGACCCTCGCACTTCATGGCCACTGTGGTGCGGTGAAAGTCGAGCCAGCTTTCAAGCGTCGTGCGCTCGTCGGCGTTCAGGGGCGGCATAGGGTGATCGATGGCGCTCATCGGTTGGTTATCGCCAGCGGCCGAAGCCATCGACATGCGGGCCTCACTACAGGGCGAACGTTGTCTGATGCGGCACTAGCGAGGAACCCCGGGCCTCCAGGACTCTGTTGGCGGATTCGGCAACCAAGTCCTGCAAGGCCGAGTCAAGTTGACGGCTCCTGTCGGCACACTCCCGGCCCGCACCGTTTTCAGCCACCCAGCCGCTCGGAGCACGTGGGCGGATACGCGCCCTACATCCCACCCGGCGCGGGATCGATGGCCAGCCGGGCGTGCAGATGTGCGTCCCGGAAGGCGTCATGGCGCCCTTCCGCGAACGACGCCCCTCGCAAGGTCCCCTCGTACGGGAAACCGCACAGCTCGGCGATGCGGCAGGACGCGGCATGCCCGACGACATGGTCGAGTTCGAGCCGGTGCATGCCGAGTTCGGTGAAGGCCCAGCGGGCCGCGAGGTCCAGTGCGCGGGTGGCGACGCGGCGGCCACGGGCCTCGGGCAACACCCAGTAGCCGACGACGGCCCTGCGCATGAACGTGTCGATCGTGTTCAGCCCGACGTGTCCGAGCGTCACGCCGCTCTCCGCGTCCGTGACCCGGAAGGCCGCGCTCACGCCCGCCGCGTCCGACTCGGCCCGCTGCCGCAGCGACTCCCGGGCGCCCTCGCGGCTCGCGTCCAGAGCCAGGGGGGTGTTCCACCGCCGGAAATCCGGATCACCGCGCCCCCGGAACCAGGCCTCGACATCCGCGTCGGACTCGGCGTCCCAGGCACACAGCCGCAGCCCGTATCCGTACGGCTCGGCACCAGAGACGGGATCAGGGGCAGGGGCAGGGGCAGGGGTAGGGGTAGGGGTAGGGGCAGGCAATCGTCCATCAGTACGACTCACCCAACCATTGAAACCCGCCCCGTCTCACTTCCGCGCCCGAAATACCGGCACAGCGAAGTCACCGACCTCGCGGAACACCACCTCCAACTCCATCCCCGCACACAACGTTCCACCCCCTCCCTCCCCCGCTCCCACGACCTCGGTCATCATCCGCGGCCCCTCGACGAGATCGACGACGGCGGCGACATACGGTGTCCGCTCCCCGAAGGGCGGCAGGTCGTTGCGGTGGACGACGGACCAGGTGTAGAGCGTGGCCCGCCCGGAGGCCTCCTCCCACCGCACGTCCTCGCTCCAGCAGTACGGGCAGGATTCGCGCGGATAGTGATGCGCGCGCCCGCACCCCTCCGCCCCACAACGCCGCAGGAGCAGCCGCCCGTCGGCCGCCGCCTCCCAGTACGTACGGCTGAACTCATCGACGTCCGGCAGATCGAACCGCACCGCACCGCCCCCTCAGCAGACAGCCCATCCAGCAGCCCTGGGGCCGCGTCCTTCAGAACAACCCGAGCGCGCTGTCGACCGACCACGTCTGCCAGGACATCCCGAACAGCCCCACCACCGAGATGAGCGCCATCATCGAGTTCTGCCCCTGCTCGGCCCAGTCGTGGATCATCAGCACGAGATAGAGGACGTTGAGCAGCAGCCCTCCGACCAGCGCGACCGGCGTGAGGAATCCGAGGATCAGCCCGACTCCGAGGGCGAGTTCGGCGTAGGCGACGACATACGCCATCGACTTGGGCCGAGGCTTGACGAGCACATCGAACCCACTCCGCACGGCCTCCCACCGATGCTTCTCCGCCACCCCCGCCGCCCACTCGATCCCGGCGCCCTGGAACCAGGTCTTCTTGTCCTTGTGCCGCCAGCTCTCCAGCCACCACAGCCCGAGCCCGATACGGAGGACGGCCAGCCATTCGGCACCGCTGAGCCAGATCGTGTCCGTGGACATCGACATCGCCGCCCTTCGCATCCGCGCGGGATTTCTGACGGTACGTCAGTTCAGCGGATGGGGGGGCCGATGCGCAAGAGACGGGGGCCGGCCGTCGCGCCCCACGGTACGAATCCCATCGGCATGGCCCGCCCGTAGAGCTCACCGAGACCGACCAACAGCACGCCGCCCCGCTCGGCAGCGGGCGCGCGGCAAGTCGCTGAATCCCGCGGCGCTGAAGAACGCCAGTCCGCAGTGGGCCAATCCCCGTCCCGCGAGCAGGCGCCCGCCGGCGGAGGGGGCCTGGGCCCGCGCCCACGCCGCCACCCCGTACGCAGCCGTAACGCCACGTCTCAGGAGACCTACGCCACACAACCCACCCACATCCCCTACAGCCGTGATCGATCCGCAACCAATTCCGGTCTTGACTGAGACCCATCAAGTGAGCGCGCGCATACGCTCTGGCACATGGCCGATTCCAGAGCTTCCGCGAACCCCACCTCGGACCGCCCCGTGTATGTGATCGGCGGCGGGCCCGGTGGGCTGGCCGTCGCGTACGCGTTGCGGGCGCGTGGGGTGCGGGCCGTCGTGCTGGAGAAGTCGGACCGCGTCGGGTCCTCCTGGCGGCGGCACTACGACCGGCTGCACCTGCACACCACCCGGCGGCTCTCGGCGCTGCCCGGCCTGCCGATGCCCCGGCGCTTCGGCCGGTGGGTGTCGCGGGACGACGTGGTGCGGTACCTGGAGAAGTACGCCGAGGTGCACCGGCTGGAGATCGTGACCGGCGTCGAGGTCTCCCGCGTCGAACGCGGCGCCGACGGCACCGGTTGGCTGCTGCACGCCACCGGCGGCCGCGAGCTGACCGGGAGCGCGGTCGTCGTCGCCACCGGCTACAACCACACGCCCCGCATACCCGACTGGCCGGGCCGGGAGTCCTACACCGGCGGCCTGGTGCACGCCTGCGAGTACCGCAACCCCAAGCCCTACGTCGGCCGTGACGTCCTCGTCGTCGGCATCGGCAACACCGGCGCCGAGATCGCCGTCGACCTCGTCGAGGGCGGGGCCCGGCGCGTACGACTCGCGGTGCGGACGGCCCCGCACATCGTGCGCCGCTCCACGGCCGGCTGGGCGGCCCAGTACACGGGCGTCCTCGTACGACGGCTGCCGGTCGCCCTCGTGGACCGGCTCGCCAGGCCGATGGCGAAGCTCAGCGTGCCGGACCTGTCGGCCCACGGTCTGCCCCGGCCCGACACCGGCCTCTACACCCGTGTGACCGAGGGCGCCGTCCCCGTGCAGGACGTCGGGCTCATCGACGCCGTACGGAAGGGGAAGGTGGAGGTCGTCGGCTCGGTCGAGGGGTTCGAGGACGGCAAGGTCCGCCTCGGCGACGGCAGCCTGATCGAGACCGACGCGGTGATCGCCGCCACCGGCTACCGGCGGGCCCTGGAGGGTCTCGTCGGCCACCTCGACGTCCTGGACGGGCGCGGCAAGCCGGTCGTGCACGGGGCGCACTCACCCAGGAACGCCCCCGGCCTCTACTTCACCGGCTTCACCAACCCCATCAGCGGCATGTTCCGCGAACTCGCCCTCGACGCCGAGAAAATCGCCAGGACGATCGCCAAGCGGGGCGGCGTCGCCACCCGCGACGCGGTCACCGTACAGATCCGCACCACTCGCTGAACGAACGCCCGCCGCCCGAACGGTCGAGGTCCGCCAGCGGCCAGGGCAGCACTCCGCCGGGCACGACACTGTCCCCCACCCACCACCCTCCACTCACCAGACCCACTCACCAACCCCCACTCCCCAGCCCCACTCACCGGCCCCGCCCTCCCGGCCGGTTCAGCGAGTCGCGAACGGTGCGGCCGTAGACGTCTGACCACCGCCCTGCGCGGGTACAACTCGCTTACTGCCGCGTAACTTTGCTCGCACACTTATTCCTGACGCAGCGTCAGTTCAGTAGTCTGAAATCTGACGTAGCGTCAGCTACGTGCATGCGCCACCTCACTGAATGCGTCACGTCACTGAATTGGCTGTCACACAGGAGCGGGCGGACCGATGCTTGGATCAACCCACGGCACCCTCACCACCGACTCCCGCCGGGCCCGGGCCATCGCCTGCGGCGAGTACCCCGCGCAGGTCGTGCACGGCAGACCCGCCGAGGCCGGCGAACTGGACGTCAGCGGGCGCCCACTGTATGCCGACGTCCCCGATCTGGACCGGTTCTTCCGCCCGGAGTCCGTGGCCGTCGTCGGCGCCTCCGACACGGAGGGCCGGCCGAACACCGGGATCACCCGGCAGTTGCTCGCCTGGTCCGAACGGGTCGGCGCCCGACTGCACCCCGTGCACCCCACACGTGCGACGGTCTTCGGCATCCCCTGCTCCCCTTCCGTCGCCGACCTGCCCGAACAGGTCGATCTCGCCGTACTCCTCCTGTCCGACCCCCTCCCGGTGATCGACGAACTGGCCGCCGCGAAGGTGAAGTTCGCGGTCGCCTTCGCCTCCGGCTTCGCCGAGACCGGCGCGGAGGGCGCCGCCGCGCAGGAGCGGCTGGCCGCCGCCGTGGCCCGCGCCGACGGCCTGCGGCTGCTCGGCCCCAACACCAACCTCAACGCCTTCGAGCGCTTCCGCGACGACCTCGACGGCCCGGCGATCGCTCTGATCACCCAGTCCGGCCACCAGGGCCGCCCCGTCTTCTCCCTCCAGGAACTGGGCATCCGCCTCTCCCACTGGGCCCCCACCGGCAACGAGGCCGACCTGGAGACCGCCGACTTCATCTCCTACTTCGCCGAACGCCCCGAGGTCGGCGCCATCGCCGCCTATGTCGAGGGCCTGAAGGACGGTCGCGCCTTCCTCCTCGCCGCCGACCGGGCCGCCCGGCGCGGTGTCCCCGTCGTCGCCGTCAAGGTCGGCCGCACCGAGACCGGCGCGCGCACCGCCGCCTCCCACACCGGCAAGCTGACCGGCGCGGACGCGGTGGTCGACGCGGCGATGCGGCAGTACGGGGTGATACGCGTCGACGGTCTCGACGAACTCCAGGACACGGCCACCCTGCTGGCCCGCGCCCGCCGGCCGCGCACCCCCGACTCCGCCCCGCCGAGGCCCGAAGGCGTCGTCGTCTATTCGATCTCGGGCGGCACGGGAGCGCACTTCGCCGACCTGGCCACCGAGGCCGGGCTGCCCCTGCCCGCCCTCTCGGAGGCCAAGCAGGCCGAGCTGCACCAGTGGATCCCCGACTATCTGAGCGTGGCCAACCCCGTCGACAACGGCGGCCACCCCGTGGGCGACTGGCGCGGTCCCCGCATCCTCGACGCGATCCTCGACGACCCGGCGGTGGGAGTGCTGATCTGCCCCATAACCGGCCCCTTCCCACCCATGAGCGACAAGCTCGCCGAGGACCTGGTGGCCGCGGCGGAGCGGACCGACAAGCTGGTGTGCGTGGTGTGGGGATCGCCGGTGGGCACCGAGGCCGCGTACCGCGAGACCCTGCTCGGGTCGTCGCGGGTAGCGACCTTCCGTACCTTCGCCAACTGCATCACGGCCGTCCGCGCCCATCTCGACCACACCCGCTTCACCGCCGCCTACCGCTCCCCCTTCGACGAGGCGCCTCGCTCCCCCTCGCCCTCCTTCCGCAAGGCCAAGGCGCTGATGCGGCCGGGGCAGCAGCTCAGCGAGCACGCGGCCAAGCAACTGCTGCGCGCGTACGGGATACGGGTGCCGCGTGAACAGCTGGTGACCAGCGCGGCGGCGGCCGTGCGCGCGGCGAGCCTCGTCGGCTACCCGGTGGTGATGAAGGCCTCCGGCGCGAGCATCGCCCACAAGACGGAGCTCGGTCTGGTGAAGATCGGCCTGACCTCCGCGAGCCAGATCCGCGACGCCTATCGCGAGCTGACCGACATCGCCCGCTACGAGGACATCTCCCTCGACGGGGTGCTGGTGTGCCAGATGGTCGAGCGGGGTGTGGAGATGGTCGTGGGCGTCACCCACGACGACCTCTTCGGGCCCACGGTCACGGTCGGCCTCGGAGGTGTCCTCGTGGAGGTCCTGCGTGACTCCGCCGTACGCGTGCCGCCCTTCGGCGAGGACCAGGCCCGCGCCATGCTCTGCGAACTGCGCGGGAGGGCCCTGTTGGACGGGGTGCGCGGGGCTCCCCCGGCCGACGTGGACGCTCTGGTGGAGGTCGTGCTCCGCGTCCAGCGCATGGCGCTCGAACTCGGGGACCAGATCGCCGAGTTGGACATCAACCCGCTGATGGTGCTGCCGAGGGGACAGGGGGCAGTGGCGCTGGACGCGCTGGCGGTGTGCCGCTGAGCGCCACCACACCCACAGGAACGCTGTCACTCCCCGTAGAACAAGGAGCACCCACATGTCCGCTTCCCCCCTTGAACATCCCGAAAAATCCCGTGACTCATTGATACTGCACGCCACTGACAACGCCGTCTCGTGGATCACCCTCAACCGCCCCGAGGCGATGAACGCCATCACCCCTGACCAGCGGGAACACCTCATTCACCGCCTCGCGGACGCCTCCGCCGACCCCACCGTGCGCGTGGTCGTCATCACCGCGACGGGACGTGGCTTCTGCGCGGGGGCGGATCTGCGGGGCGCGGCGGTCGGCGGCGCGGGCGCCCACACCGGGGAACGCGTGGCCGGCGACGTGGCCCGCACCATCCGGCTCGGCGCCCAGCGGCTCGTCGCGGCCGTGCTGGACTGCGAGAAACCGGTGATCGCGGCGGTCAACGGCACGGCGGCCGGCATCGGCGCGCACCTCGCCCTCGCCTGCGACCTCGTAGTGGCGGCCGAGGAGGCCCGTTTCATCGAGGTGTTCGTACGGCGCGGCCTCGTCCCCGACGGGGGCGGCGCGTATCTACTCACCCGCCTCATCGGCCCCCACCGGGCGAAGGAGCTGATGTTCTTCGGGGACGCCCTCTCCGCCGCCGACGCGGAGCGTCTCGGCCTGGTCAACCGTGTCGTTCCCGCGGAGGAGCTGGAGAAGACGGCCCGCGAGTGGGCGGAACGCCTCGCCGTCGGCCCGACCCGCGCCCTCGCCCTCACCAAACAGCTCGTGAACGCCTCCCTCGACACCGACCGCGCCACCGCCTTCACCGCCGAGGCGGCCGCGCAGGAGATCAACATGACCACGGCGGACGCCCAGGAGGGCGTGGCGAGCTTCGTCGAGCGACGGACACCGCGCTTCGAGGGCCGCTGACCGGCGTCTCGGCATCCTCCGGAAGAACCCGGGAGTACGGTTACGGCACTTCACTTCTGACGATCCGTCAGTTTCAATGAACGACGTGATGGAACACGCGGGAATGGCCGCCGCCGCCGTCCGGTACCTACGGTCGGACCGTACGCGCACCGGTACGAGTACGAGTACGGTCACAGGTGCGGCCGCGAGGATGACGACCGGGCCGGTCGAAGCGCTGCCCCGCCCCGAGCTGCGCTGCGTGGGCGACGACGAGCGGGTGCCCGTCGACCAGGCCGAGTTCCGCCGTGTGCTGGGCAACTTCGCGACCGGCGTCACGGTGATCACCGCACCGGCAGCCGAGGGCGAGCACACCCCCGCCGGCTTCGCCTGCCAGTCCTTCTCCGCGCTCTCCCTCGACCCACCCCTCGTCTCCTTCATGGTCGGCCGTACGTCGACGACGTGGCCCCGTATCGCCCGCGCGGGCGTCTTCTGTGTGAACGTGCTGGGCGCCGGCCAGGGCGAGTTGTGCCGGCGTTTCGCTGTGAGCGGCGCGGACAAGTTCGCGGGCGTCGCCCATGAGCCGGCCCCCGCCACCGGGTCACCCCGCCTCACCGGCGTCCCCGCCTGGGTCGACTGCGTGATCCACGCCGTACATCCCGGCGGCGACCACCTGATCGTGGTGGGCCGCGTGGAGGCGCTGGGTACGGGCGACGAACACGCGTCCGGCACCCTGGGGGGCGCACCGCTGCTGTTCCACCGGGGCCGGTTCGGCGGGTTCACGACCGACTGAACCGCTACGGGACCGCACCCTTTGCCCACCGCCCGCCCGATGGGCTAACCCGCGACCACGATCCCGCCCCCGACCAACACGCACAGCACGGCCAGCGTGCCCCACGTCAGGATCGCCGCGCAGGGCTGGACGGGCCGGCCCTCGTCGGCGCGTACGACCGTGTGGTGTACCGCCAGGGCCGGGGCCAGGACGGCCGCGTAGAGGCCGAGGGCGGCGAGGTGCCAGGACGGGACGGCCAGGCCCGGGAGCACCCACGGGCTGCAGGCGGGCGGGATCCACCACCAGGCGGTGCGGCCCGTGAGCTGGCGGGCGGTCCAGTGCGCGAGCGCCACGGCCGGGAGGACGTACGCCACGGTCAGCACGGTGGCCGCGAAGAGGAGGAGCAGGAAGAGCAACGGGGAGAACAGGAGCGCTCCGCCGGGCTCCCAGGGCTCGGCGTGCGGCCTTCTGCCCAGCGCGACCACGAAGAGCGCGGCGCACAGCATCGCCCCCTCCACACCCAGCACCGCCATGGACACCGCCGACGGCGCGGCCCCCTTCCCCACCGCACCCTCGCCCGTCACCCCGGACGTTGCCATGGACATCACAGCATCCCTCCCCGCCTAGAGGGAGTGTGCCCTGGCCGAAACGGTTGCTCCGCGCGCACCCGGCCGAATCAGCCACGCGCGGCTCAGGCCACCGCCGCGCCCACGCTCCGTACCGGCCGCCGGTGCCGGGTCACCAACACCATCAGGGTCACGCCTGACGGCCCGGGGCGGGAAGGGTCGCACGGCGCGCGGCACGCGGCACGCGGCACACGGACGCCTGACGGCCCGGGGCGTCGGTGGTCGCGACCGCCGTACGCGCGAGACCGGCGGCTAGAAGGTGAGCACCGCCCTCGCCACCCTCCCCTCCCCCGCGTCCTGCGCCGCCTTCGCGAAGTCCTCCACCGGATAGGTCGCCGTGACCAGCTCGTCCAGGAGGAGCCGGCCCTCCCGGTACAGGTCGGCGTAGACGGCGATGTCCCGTTGGGGGCGGGAGGAGCCGTACCTGCAGCCCAGGATCGACTTGTCCAGGTAGAGGGAGGAGACGAGGAAGGAGGCCTCGGCGGTCGCGGCCGGGACACCGAGCAGCACCGCCTGCCCCCGCCGGTCCAGGAGATCGACGGCCTGGCGGATGAGTTCGACGCGGCCGACGCACTCGAAGGCGTGGTCGGCGCCCGCGGGAAGGATGTCCCGTACCCCGTCCACGGAGGTGAGGAAATGCGTGGCCCCGAAGCGCCGGGCCACCGTCTCCTTCTCCGGGTTGGCGTCCACGGCGACGATGCGCGTGGCCCCCGCGATCCGCGCCCCCTGCACCACGTTGAGCCCGATCCCACCGGCCCCGATCACGACGACGCTGTCCCCTCGGTCGACGCGCGCCCGGTTGAGTACCGCTCCCACCCCGGTCAGCACCCCGCACCCGATGAGCGCGGCGGAGGTGAGCGGGATGTCCTTCGGTATGCGTACGGCCTGCACGGCCTTGACCACCGTCCGCTCGGCGAAGGCGGAGTTGGCGGCGAACTGGAACACCCCTCGCTCACCGCGCGTGAACGGCCGGGTGGGCCGCCCGATCGCGCGACGGCACATGGTCGGCCGGCCCCGGTCGCAGTCGGCGCAGGTCCCGCAGTTGGCGAGGGTGGACAGGGCCACGTGGTCGCCGGGCCGGACATGCCCGACCCCGGCGCCCACCGCCTCGACGACCCCGGCCCCCTCGTGCCCCAGCACCACGGGAACCGGGAAGGGGATGGTCCCGTCGACCACCGACAGGTCGCTGTGGCAGAGCCCGGCGGCGGCGACGGCCACCCGCACCTCGCCCGGGTCCGGTTCCCGTACGTCCAGATCGTCGACGACCTCGGCCCGCCGCCCGTCGAACACCACTCCGCGCATGGCTCCTACCTCTCGGCCTCTCGACCTCTCGGCTCCTTCGGCAGACCGAGCACCCGCTCGGCGATGATCGTGCGCTGCACCTCGTCCGAACCGCCGTAGACGGTGTCGGCCCGGCTGAACAGGAACAGGTGCTGGAACGGATCGAGTGCGTACGGCTCCCCCGCCGACCACTCTCTCGGCCCCACCGCCGCCCCTGCGCCCCGCACCTCCATCGCCAGCTCCCCGAGCCGCCGATGCCACCGCCCCCACAGCAACTTGGCGACACTCGGCGCGCCGGCGTCCCCGCCACCGCCTCCCGAACCGCCCTCTCGGCTCCCCTCCGAACCGCCCAGCGTCCGCAGGGCGTTCCACCGCATGACCCGCAACCGGGCCCACTGCCGTACGAGACGGTCGCGTACGACGGGGTCGTCCGCCGCGCCGCTCTCCACGGCCGCCCGGACGACGTCTGCCAACTCGTGTGCGAAGCCGATCTGTTGGGCGAGGGTCGACACTCCGCGCTCGAAGCCGAGGAGGCCCATGGCGACCCTCCAGCCGTTCCCCTCGCCGCCGACCACATGCTCCGCGCGGGCGTGCGCCCCGTCGAAGAACACCTCGTTGAACTCGCTGGTCCCGGTCATCTGCCTGATGGGCCGTACCTCGATCCGGCCCGGCTGGTGCATGGGCACGAGCAGCAGCGACAGCCCGTGGTGCCGCTCGGACCCCGCCTCGCTGCGGGCCAGCACAAAACACCAGTCGGCCTCATGGGCGAGCGAGGTCCAGATCTTCTGTCCGGTGACACGGTACGAGCCGTCGGCCGACCGCTCCGCCTTCGTCCGTACGCTCGCGAGGTCGGACCCCGCACCCGGTTCGCTGTAGCCCTGGCACCAGAGCTCGTCGCCGCGCGCCACGGCCGGCAGGAACCGCCGCTTCTGCTCCTCACTGCCGAACGCGATCAGCGTGGGCGCCAGCAACTTCTCCCCGATGTGCCCCGAACGCGCGGGTACGTCGGCCCGTGCGTACTCCTCGGCCCACACCACCTGTTGGACGAGCGTGGCTGTCCGGTTCCCGTACCCGCCCTCACTCCAGCCGAGCCCGATCCATCCGGCGGCGCCGAGCGTCCGCTCCCAGGCGCGCCGGTCTTCTCCCGCGCCGGCGTGCGCCCCCAACCAAGCCCGCGCGTCCGCCCGGAAGGCCTCGTCCTCATCACTGAACCCGAAGTCCATGCCGCCTCCAAAATGACCGCCGCGGTGATGGTGGTGATGGTGGTGATGATGATGAAGGTGGTGAAGGTGGTGGTGATGGTGATGCGTTGTCGGGTGCGGGTCCGGTGGGGCTTCTCACGCGTTCGGCCGCTCCCCAGCCGCCGCGGCCCGAGCCATCGCCTCCACCCGCTCCAGCATCGGCATCGGATCCACCCCCACCGCCCCCGGCAGAAACTCCGCGATCCTCTCCGGGGTCCAGCCCCCTTCGGAATACGCGGCACGCAACTCCCGCGGCTGCGCCCACACCGCGATCTTCTGCCCGGCGACCGTGTACACCTGCCCGGTGATCCGCTCCTCCCGAGCCCTGTCGGACAGCAGGTACACCACGAACGCGGCCACGTCCTCCGGCTCACCGATCTCGGTCAGCTCCATCGGTACACCGGCGGACATCCGCGTACGGGCGACCGGCGCCACCGCGTTGGCGGTCACGCCGTACCGGTGCAGGCCCAGCGCGGCGCTCCGGACCAACGAGATGATCCCGCCTTTGGCGGCGCTGTAGTTGGCCTGCGAGACCGAGCCCTGATGGTTCCCGCTGGTGAACCCGATCAGGGTCCCCGCCCGCTGCTTGCGCATGACGGCGGACGCGGCCCGGAACACGGTGAACGTGCCCTTGAGATGCGTGGCGACGACGGGGTCCCACTCCTCCTCGGCCATGTTGAACAGCATCCGCTCCCGCAGGATCCCGGCGACGCACACGACCCCGTCGATCCGCCCGTACGTCGCGACCGCCGTGTCCACGACCCGCTGTCCGCCCGCCATCGTGGAGATGTCGTCGGCGACGGCGACCGCCTCGCCCCCGGCCGCCTCGATCTCCTTGACGACGGTTTCGGCGACGGAACTGGTGGGCTCGGAGCCGTCGACGGACACGCCGTAGTCGTTGACGACGACCCGCGCGCCCTCGGCGGCGGCGCCGAGGGCGACCGCCCGGCCGATCCCCCGCCCCGCACCCGTGACGGCGACGACCTTGCCTGCCAAGAAGTTTCCCACCCCGGCCCCTTCCCCTCATCGCGGTTTCTGACGGACCGTTAGATCTGCTCGCACCGCGATTCTACGACCCGTCAGATATGCCCACACAAGCCCCCGGGAGGGCCGATGTCATCGCCCACGGAGTTCGCCGCGTTCACGGACATCGCCAAGCGCGTGAACAACTGGGGCCGTTGGGGGGCGGACGACGAGATCGGCACGCTCAACCTGATCAGCGACGAGGTCGTACGGGAGGCGGCCGCCACCGTCCGCTCCGGTCGCCGCGTCCCGCTCGCGCTGCCCCTTCAACAGGACGGCGTGCAGACGGGGATGATGCCGGGCCGGGTGAACCCCCTGCACGCCATGGTGCAGATCAACCAGGAGATCTTCGGTCCGGGCACCGTCGCGTGCAGCGACGACGCCGTGACCATGGGGCTCCAGGCGGCCACCCACTGGGACGCGCTCACCCATGTCTCGCACTCGGGCCGGATCTACAACGGCCGCCCGGCGGACACGATCACCTCTCACGGCGGCGCGGCCTTCGCCGGCATCGACAAGGCGCGGCACATCGTCTCGCGCGGCGTGCTCCTCGACATCCCCCGCGCCCTGGGCCGCGACGACGGCCGGCTACCGGGCAACCACGCGGTCGTCCCCGAAGACCTGGACGCTGCCGAGGAGTTGGCGGGCACCCGGGTACGCGCCGGCGACATCGTCCTCGTCCGCACGGGGCAGATCCAGACCTACCTCGCCGGTGACAAGCACGCCTACGCCTTCCCGTCGCCGGGGCTCTCCCTGCGCACCCCGCAGTGGTTCCACGCGCGTGATGTCGCCGCCGTCGCCAATGACACGCTGACGTTCGAGATCTTCCCGCCGGAGGTCGAGGATCTGTGGCTGCCGGTGCACGCGCTCGACCTGGTCGAGATGGGGATGCCGCAGGGGCAGAACTGGAATCTCGAAGAGTTGTCCACAGCCTGTGGAGAACTCGGGCGGTACGACTTCCTGCTCTCGGCGATGCCCGAGCCGTTCGTCGGCGCGACGGGCACGCCGGTGGCGCCGATCGCCATTCTGTAGGTTCACGGGGCCTGCGGGCGTCCGAGCGGTCCGGGCCGGCCGGCGGCGCGCCGCTGCCCGCCCCGAGCACGGCACCGCGCGCCGCCATCCGCTTTCGGCGTACCGCCCTGCTTCCCGGGCCCTGTCGGGAGCGGACGCCGAAACGCGACCCGCACTCGTCGAGGGCCTCCGTCACCGAGCCCCTCGTCGTCCCCTCACAGCGAATCGCTGAGCACAAGCGTGATCAAACGAACACGACACGTCAACACCCGTTCGGGGAGCAGCCGCCACAGAGCCGCGTTGCGACGGTGCGTACGGAAGCACGTCCCGGCGCACGGTGCGGCCACCACCGCCGGGCCCTCCACGCCGTGCGCCCAGGCGCAGGCCCGTGCGGCGCGAACGGTGTGCCCGCTGGGCGACCTCGGGCGCCCAGGTGCTCGGGGGCTTCTGCCATTTCGCGACTGCGGGTGCGGTGTGGCTGGTCGCGCAGTTCCCCGCACCCTTGGAAGGGCTACGCCCCGAGCCGCGGACAGTCGTGCCGCTGGGGCGGCACGGGTGGGCGCGGCAGCACCCCGCACCGCCGAGCAGCACAACCGCCCCCCGGCCCACTGCACCGACGGGCCACCTGAAACCCCCGCCTATACCGCCTCGTACGCCAACCCCTCGCGCGCCAGGTCCTCCTGGGCCACCGCGGCGACCCCCGTCACCGCGCCGCACGCCGGATAGACGACCGGGGCGACCACGCCACCCGCACCCGCACCCGACACGGCCCCCGGCGAACCCACAACCCCAGCCGCGCCCGAGGCACCCGACGCACCCGACGCACCGGAGACCCCAGTCACCCCCGCCGCCCCGGGCACCACCCGATCCAGCTCGCACCAGATGCGCTTGCCGGGGCCCTCGTATGACCAGCCCCACCGGTCGGCGAGGCCCTCGACGAGGGCGAGACCGCGCCCACCCGTCTCGTCCCCGTCGGCGCACCGTGGCGCCGGCGGACACGCACTCGTGTCGGCGACCTCCAGACGCACCTTGCCGACGGCACCGTCACGCAGCCCGGACAGCAGCAGTCGCAGGACCGCGGGCCGACCCGTGTGCACCACCGCGTTGGTGGCCAGCTCGGAGACGAGGAGGATCAGCGTCTCGGCCAGTGGCTCGTCCATCCCTATCCCGGACCCGGTGAGCCGTGAACGGGCCCATCTCCGTGCCCGACCCACCTCTGTCGGGTCGGGCCGGATCTCCAGCTGCACTTGAAGCACCTGCACCGCTCACACCATCCGAACCGGCGGACACATCGCCGCACGCCCCTCAGGGGCCACGATCGTGGTC
The DNA here is from genome assembly GCF_042955065.1 of Streptomyces sp. NPDC012510. NCBI lineage: Bacteria > Bacillati > Actinomycetota > Actinomycetes > Kitasatosporales > Streptomycetaceae > Streptomyces > Streptomyces sp. NPDC012510. The sequence goes on along the minus strand of NZ_JBIBEN010000005.1, from coordinate 30,642 downwards.
ATCTGCTGCCTGGCCGACGCCACCGCCGTCGACACCATCGGCACGGGGGTCACGGAACGTGATCCCCTTACAGGACAGCATGGTTGACGTACAGTCACCCCAACAAGCGCTTCGGGCATATTCCAGCGCGAAGGAGTACGCATACGGCATACTGTGCGACGCTCATGGCGGGGAGTCGAACAGACCGGAGCGACGAGACTCCGGCCCACTTCACGAGCGGCGGGCACCGCCGGTTCCGATGCCGCCACAGGGGCAACACCGGCTCGGCTCAACCTCGGAACCACTCGCATCCCCCAGAAGGTACCGGAGTACGACACCGACTCCAGGCCGTGACAAGTCACACCTAGGACACAACCCGGTATCAACGCTCGGTAATTCCGGTATGCCACGTTCCGCGACATTCGGCCGCGTCCCTGCCACACACTTCCGCAGCCGCCCTGGTCAGGACGCTCACGCCGTCTCGACCAGCAGTTCACCCGCCAACAATTCCTCACTCTCCGTAATCGATCCGCCACGTTCTGCCCGTACCCACGCCCGCTTCAGACACAGGTGTACGTCTGCCTCCCAGGTGAACCCCATACCGCCGTGCACCTGGAGACAGTCGCGCGCGCCGCGCACCGCCGCCTCGTCGGCCAGCAGCCGAGCCGCCGCGATGTCCACCGGATCCAGGGTCACGGCCGCCGCGTAGACCGCCACTCGGGCGACCTCGACGCGGACCAGCAGTTCGGCGCAGAGGTGCTTGACCGCCTGGAACGCGCCGACCGCTCGCCCGAACTGCTCCCGGGTCCGGGCGTGTTGCACGGCAGCCTCACAGGCCCGGACCGCCGTACCCACCTGCTCGGCGGCGGTGAGCAGTACGAACAGATCATCAGGACGGGCGGCGGAACCACCCCCCGGCACTCGATGCAACGGCGTCAACGGATCCACCGATCGCAGCGGTACGGCCCCGCCCGCGTCCCCGGTCACCACGTCGGCCTCGTCCAGCCACTCCACCAGACCGCCACCCCCGACAGCGGTCACCACGGTCTCCCCGGTCGCCGCCCCCGGCACCATCCCCGCCGCGAGATGCGTGGCCACGAGCGGTCCGGGCAGTAGTGCGCGCCCCGCCTCCTCGAACACCAACACGGCCTCCGGCACCCCGAGTCCGACCCCGCCCTCGCCCTCGTTCTCGGCCAGCCGCAGGGAGAAGAACCCCACCGCCCCCCACTCCCGCCACAGCCTCCGGTCCAGCCCGCCACCCCCGTCGACGGCGGCCCGCAACTCCTCCGCCCCGAAGCGCCGCGCCAGCACCTCCCGGAAGCCGTACTTCAACGCCGTTTGCTCCTTGGTCAGTTGAAACCGCATAAGCCAACAGCCCTTCTTCACCGCCGAGCAGTGCGACACGCCCCGCTTTTGCGGGGCGCGGGGAACTGCGCGAGAAGCCCCACCGGACCGGCACCCGCCAACCCACCCCAGCACCCCGGGCTACGAGGCGCCCTCACCCCGGTTCACCCCTTCGGCAGCCCCAATATCCGCTCCCCCACGATGTTCCGCTGAATCTCGGACGTCCCCGCGGCGATCGTGTACGACAACGAACTCAGCCGATCAAGAACCCACCCACGCCCCAGATCCAGCGCATCCGGCCCCAAGACCTCCGCCGCCACGTCGAACAGCCCCTGCCGCGCCCGCGAATACCTCAGCTTGAACACCGAGCCCCCCACCCCCGGCACCCCGCCGGAAGCCTCCCCCTCGCTCACGTTCCACTGCGTGAGCCGCCACAACGCCCGGAACTCCGCGTTCAACCGCCCGAGCCGCCGCCGCACATCGGAGTCGTCCCAGACCCCGTTCGCCCGCGCCTCCCGCGCCAGCTCGCCCAACACCCGGCGACAGGCGACCACTTCACCAACGAACGCGGTCCCCCGCTCGAACGACAGCGTCACCATGGTCACCCGCCACCCGTCGTTCTCCGCGCCCACGCGGTTGGCGACCGGCACGCGCACCTCGTCCAGGAACACCTCGGCGAATTCCGTGGAACCGGCGAGCGTGCGCAGCGGACGCACGGTCACGCCGGGCGCGTCCATCGGCATCGCCAGCCAGGAGATGCCCCGGTGCTTCGGCGCCTCCCCGTCCGTCCGCACCAGCAGCTCGCACCAGTCGGCGACTTCGGCGTGCGAGGTCCAGATCTTGGACCCGCTGACCACATAGGCGTCGCCGTCCCGTCGCGCCCGCGTCCGCAGTGCCGCGAGGTCCGACCCGGCGTCCGGTTCGCTGAACCCCTGGCACCACACCTCCTCGCCCCGCAGGATCGGCGGCAGCCAGCGCTCCCGCTGTTCCGTGGTGCCCTCGGCGGCGATCGTGGGCCCCGCGTGCAGCAGGCCCACGAAGTTGGCGCCCACATAAGGGGCACCCGCCCTCTCGGTCTCCTCCAGGAAGATCAACCGGGTGGTCGGCGAGGCGTCCCAGTGGACGTCGGCGTACCCGGCGTCGTACAGCGTCCGCTGCCAGCCGAGGTCGTACGCGCGCCGCCCCGTCCAGTCGTCGGGCGACGGCTTCGGCGGCAGTGTGGGGAGCACCTTCGCGAGCCACTCCCGCAGCCGCGCCCGGAACGCCTCCTCCTCGGCCGTGTACGCGAGATCCATGACAGCCGCCGTCCCGCGCTACTTGTCGAAGCCCAGGCCGAGCATGCGGATCGCGTTGCCGCGCATGAGCTTGTAGACCGTCTCGTCGTCGAGACCCTTCACATGGTCGAGGGCGACCTCTTTGGTGTGCGGGAAGGTCGAGTCGACGTGCGGGTAGTCGGTCTCGAAGGTCGCGTTGTCCCGCCCGACGACGTCCAGCGAGGCGACCCCGTGCTTGTCGCGGAAGAAGCAGCAGAACATCTGCCGGTAGTAGTACGTCGACGGAGGCTCGGGGATCAGGTCGCGCACGCCGCCCCAGGCGCGGTGTTCCTCCCAGACGTCGTCGGCGCGCTCCAGGGCGTACGGGATCCAGCCCATCTGCCCCTCGCTGTAGGCGAGTTTGAGGCGGGGGTACTTCACGAGGACCCCGCTGAAGAGGAAGTCCATCATCGAGGCCATCGCATTGTTGAAGGAGAGCGAGGCCTGGACGGCGGGCGGGGCGTCCGGAGAGGCGGCCGGCATCTGGGAGCTGGAGCCGATGTGCATGTTGACGACCGTGCCGGTCTCCTGGCAGGCCGCGAAGAAGGGGTCCCAGTGGCCGGAGTGGATGGAGGGCAGGCCGAGGTAGGTGGGGATCTCGGAGAACGTGACCGCCCGGACGCCCCGGGCGGCGTTCCGCTGGATCTCCGCGACGGCCAGGTCGATGTCCCACAGCGGGATCAGGCACAGGGGGATCAGCCGGCCGCCGCTGTCGCCGCACCACTCCTCGACCATCCAGTCGTTGTAGGCGCGGACGCAGGCCAGGGCGACCTCCTTGTCGTGCGCCTCGGCGAAGGTCTGCCCGCAGAAGCGCGGGAAGGTCGGGAAGCAGAGCGAGGCTTCGACGTGGTTGAGGTCCATGTCCGCCAGCCGGGCCTTCGGGTCCCAGCAGCCGCGCCTCATCTCCTCGCGGGTGATCCCCTCCAGCGTCATCTCGTCCCGGTCGAACCCGACGGCCGCGATGTTCCGCTTGTACGGGAACCTGAGGTCCTCGTAGATCCACCAGTCGGTCGGCGGCCCCTCCGGGTCCATCGTGATCTGGTACTTGCCCCCGACGTACGCGAGCTCGCCGATCCCGGCGGTGAGGGGCTTCGGACCCCGGTCGCGGTACTTCTCCGGCAGCCAGGTCTCGAAGAGGTGCGCGGGCTCGATCACATGGTCGTCGACGCTGATGATGCGGGGCAGTTCGGTCATGGGTCCCCTCCAGCGGGCCATTTCTGACGGACCGTCAGTTAGGTCCTCCTCAGCAGGCTAGTGGCGCACCCCTGGACCGACAAGGCGCCCGGCCCTACGCTCTGCCCACAATCTGACACCTCGTCAGCTTGATTCGGCAGGGGGCCTCCGTGACCGACACCGCCCACGCGCTCAGCGAGTCCCGCACCCTCTGGGAGCTCCTCGCCCGCCGCGCCGACCTCACCCCCGACCGGCCTGTCCTCCTCCAGGACGACCGCACGCTCAGCTTCGGCGAGCTGCGCGCCCGCGCCGAGCGGGTGGCCGCCGGCCTGTACGACAAGGGCGTACGCCCCGGCGCGGTCGTCGCCTGGCAGTTGCCCACCCGGATCGAGACGGTCGTGCTCTCCTTCGCCCTGGCCCGCCTCGGCGCCGTCCAGTCTCCGGTCATCCCCTTCTACCGTGACCGCGAGGTCGGCTTCGCGCTGCGGGAGTCCCGGGCGGAGTTCTTCGCGGTGCCGGGCGAGTGGCGGGGCTTCGACCACACGGACATGGCCCGGCGGCTGGAGGCGCGAGGGATCTTCGAGGCGTACGACCGCCTCCCGGACGGCGACCCGTCGGCGCTCCCCGCCCCGCCCACCGACGGCACCTCCGTCCGCTGGATCTACTGGACCTCGGGCACCACCTCCGACCCCAAGGGCGTCCTGCACACGGACCGTTCGCTGATCGCGGGCGGCTCCTGCCTCGCCCACGCCCTACGGCTCACCCAGGACGACGTCGGCTCGATCGCCTTCCCGTACGCGCACATAGGCGGCCCCGACTACATGGTGATGCTCCTGCTGTACGGCTTGCCGGCGGTGATGTTCGAGCACTTCGCTCTGCCGGCCGCGCTGGAGGCGTACCGCAAGCACGGGGTGACGGTGGCGGGCGGGTCGACGGCGTTCTATTCGATGTTCCTGGCCGAGCAGCGCAAGCAGCCGGGCGAACCGGTCGTCCCGTCGCTACGGCTGCTCGCGGGCGGCGGGGCGCCGAAGCCGCCCGAGCTCTACCACGCGGTCGTACGGGAGATGGGGGTGCGGCTCACCCACGGGTACGGCATGACGGAGGTCCCGATGATCACGATGGGGGCGCCGGACGACACGGCGGAGAACCTGGCGACGACGGAGGGGCGGCCGCCGGAGGGGATGGAGATCCGGATCGCGGAGAACGGGGAGGTGCGGTTGCGCGGGGAGGCCGTCTGCCAGGGGTATCTGGACCCGGCGCAGTCGGCTGCGGCCTTCGACGCGGACGGCTTCTTCGTCACGGGCGATCTCGGGCATCTCACCGACAGCGGACATCTGGTGCTGACCGGGCGGCTGAAGGACGTCATCATCCGCAAGGGCGAGAACATCTCGGCGAAGGAGATCGAGGATCTGCTGCACCGGCATCCGGCCGTCCAGGACGTGGCGGTGATCGGCCTTCCGGACGCGGAGCGGGGGGAACGGGTCTGCGCGGTCGTCGAACAACCGCCCGGAGCGCCCCCCTTGACCCTGCGCGACGTCACCGGCCATCTGCGCGCGGAAGGGCTGTCCGTCCACAAGCTGCCGGAGCAGGTGGAGGTGGTGGACGCCCTCCCGCGCAACGAGACCCTGCGGAAGGTGCTGAAGTACAAGCTGAGGGAACGCTTTTCCTGAGCGGTTCGGCGGCGGGTCGCCCGCTCGGTCACATGCGACCGATCACGAGCGGCCGAGCACATGTGCTCGGCCGCTCGTGCTCGGCCCGTCGTTCGTACGCTGCCGCTCGTCGATCGTGACTACTCGGGCACGGTGAAGTAGCGCGCGAACGCCGTCACGATCTCCGACTCACTGACCTTGCCGTCGGCGTCCGTGTCGAGGGCGGTGGCGGTCGCGGTGGCGGTCTCCGCGGGGACACCGAGGGCCTTGAGAACCCGGGCGGTCTCCTCGACCGTGGCCGTGCCGTCCCCGTCGGCGTCCGCGACGGCGAGCGCCGCGTGCAGGAAAGGGCGGGCGATCTCGGCGAACCGGTCGGGGTTGTCCCGCAACCGCTTGACCGCGCCGTTCACGAACTCGTCCCGGGTGATGCGCTGGTCGCCGTCCCGGTCCGCTATTCCGGCCATGCCCTGCCAGAAGGCCTCGGCGCCGCCGTACAGGGCCTGGCCCTTGTCCGACCGGGCGGTGGTGGCGAACTCGCCGAGAACCGCCTTGGTCGCCGCGTTGAAGTCCTCGCGGTCGATCCAGCCGTTGCCGTCCTGGTCGAAGGTGGCGAACCGGGCGGCGATTTTGCGCTCGTACTCGCTGCTGACCATGTCTCTTCGGGCCCGCCTAACGTCAAGTGGGGTGCTTCTCGCAGGGAGCGTACGACGCCGGGGGCCGAAGGCGGAGCGGAAAGCGGCGCTTGTACCAAGACTGCGGGAATTCTGGGACAACAGTATGGCCCCCGAGGCGCCTACGGGTGGGGGGGCGCACACATGTGTGCTGCTCACCGGGGACCGGGTGGGGGCGGCCTTCAGGCCGAGAGGGGATCGGCCTCGCCGTCGGACTCCGGTGCGACCGCCGAGGGGACGTCCGGGTGCACGTCGAAGAGGCGGCGGACGCCGAGGGCGGCGAGGACGCGGTTGACGTGCGCGCCCTGCGCCGGGCCACCGCCCGCGGCGCCGTCGGCGGGGAGGATCAGCTTCAGGCGGCCCCGGCAGGAACGCATCAGCCGCCGGGTGGCGATGAGCACCCCCACACCGCTGGAGTCGCAGAAGACGACTCCGGAGAGGTCGAGGACGATATTTCGACGACCGTCGGCCACCGCCTCGTGCACCCGCTGGCGGAGCACGGGCGACGTGACCAGATCCATCTCTCCCGACACACGCAGCACGGCCCACTCACCGTGCCCGCTGTCGGTCACTTCGAACGCCACCGCGATGCCTCTCAGTCGCCGAACCGGAAGCCACTGCACCGCTTCCTGCTGCGCGGCTGCCCCGCCGTCGTTCCATGAAACACCCGTGGCCCGCCGAAAGCGCGTGGTATGCGAGCCATTTCAGGGGCCTTTTCGGTGCGATTTCCATCGAGTACGGTCACAGATGATCGAATATTGATCAAAAATGGATCAGAGACGGGCTAGTAGTGATCGTGATGCAGCTCCAATGTGGCCCCGAGCGGTCGGGTTCGTGCAGCGCAGGGGCTGTACCACGTCGCACAGGGACGCGAAAGGCGGGCAGACGCCCACGTGGGCGGGGAGAAAGCGGTTAACGGAGGAGGTCAATACCACCTCCGGCAGCGTGAGGGGCGCACATTGCCATAAAGGGGCGTGCGCGGTCATCCGTGCCAACTACATTCGGGACGGCAGGGCACAGAGGCTGGAATCGGGCTGGAACCAGGCCGGGTGGACACGGGGTCCACGGCTCGGCGGTCATCAGGAACGGCGCAGGTACGAGCAGGTGAGGGGGCCACATGGCGACGGTGGACGCACCGCCCCGCTGGGACCGCAGGATGCAGCAGCGGCTGGCGCGCGGCGAGGCGGCGGCGCTCGGTGAGCTGTACGACCGGTTCGCGTCCCTCGTGCACGGTCTCGCCCATCGCGTCCTCGGTGACGAGCGGGCCGCCGACGGCATCACCCGCGAGGTGTTCCTCCAACTCTGGGAGAACCCCCAGGAGTACGACCCCCAGCAGGGCCCCCTCCGTTCCTGGGTCGCCGCGTTGACCCACCGCCTGGCCGTGCAGCGGCTGCGCGCCACCGAGACCGCCGCGCTCGCCCGGGGCGGCGAGGGCACCGCCGAGGACCTGGAACTCAAGGTCCACCGCGCCTCGGTCGCCGCCCGCGCCGACTACATAGTTCAGGCCATGCCCACACCGCTGCGGGCAGCCCTCGAACTCGCCTACTTCCAGCGCCGCGACTACCGACAGACCGCCACCGACCTCGGTGTCACCGAGGACGAGGCCCGCCGCCGCCTCCGCCTCGGCCTCCAACTCCTCTCCACCGCCCACGACACCCACCCCTCCGGAACCCCACCGGAACCCGGAGCCATGACATGACCGACCCGACCCCGCACTCCGGGCCCCCGGACGAGGCCCCGGAGCAGCCCCGCCCCGGGTGCCCTGAGGAGACCCCGGAACAGCCCGGCCCCGGGACCTCTTCGGGCGACCTGGAGCAGCCCCGCTTCGGGGCACCCCACGAAGACCCGACGGCCCGGGCCCCCGAGGACACCCCGGCCCGCCCGCCGCGCGGCGGGGTGCCGGCGGCCAGGTGGCCCATGGACGACGAGGGGTTGTCGGGTGGAGGGCCGTCGGGCTGGGGCAGTGCGCCGCGGGGAACTGGTGGGGAGAGTGGGCGTGGCCCGGCCCGGACCGGCGGCGGCAAGGGGTCACCGGATGAGGGGCCGTTGAGCGGGGACGACGCGCGAGGGCCCGGCGACGCCTGTGGATCGGACGGCTCCGAGACAGCCGGCGAGGCCGACGCGGGTGGCGGAAACGGGGCGAGCGGCCGGGACGCCATGGGCGGCGCACGCGAGCCGGTGGGGTCCGACAGCGGCTCGGGCGGGCCGGGTCGGCCGGGTGGGCCCGGCCGGTTCGGTGGCCCGGGCGGCCCGGACGGACCTCGGGACGGCGGGGGCGACGAGCCGGTCGGACCGCCGCGCATACCGCTGCCGCGGGCGTCCGTGGAGGACACGGGACTGCCGCTACCGGACCCGCAGCCCGAGCGGAGGCCGTCGGCACGGCCCGCCCCCGCCCCGAAGCCACCGACGCACCCGGAGCCCGGGCTTGACCCGGGTCCGTCGGCACGCCACGATCCGGAGCCGAGGCTTCCGACCCACCCGGAACCCAAGCCGGAGCCTCCTGCACACCCGGAAACTGAGCCGGGTCCCTCGGCGCGCCCGAAGCCCGCGCCCGACCCGGGGTCGCCGACAGAGTCGAAACCCGAACCGGCACCTTCAGCGCGCCGAGAAGGCGAATCTGGGCGGCAAGCCCGTCCGGAGTCCGAGCCGGGGCCGTCGGCGCAGTCGGCGCAGTCGGCGCAGTCGGCGCAGTCGGCGCGCTCCCAACTCGAACCAAAGCCGCCGAGTCACTCCGCGCCCGTATCCGGACCGGAGCCGTCCGCGCGCCCTGGACCCGAGTCGGCCACTGTCGTGCCGTCCGCCCTCCCTACTCCTCCCACGCACCCGCACCCCTCCCCCCTCTTCCTGGAGCACCGCGTGCTGAAGGCGTTGCTCGGGGCGTGGGCGTTGGCGGCGTGTTCGGGGGAGGAGGCGTTGGCCGTCGAGGAGCACCTCGGGGCGTGCGGAGGATGCGCGGACGAGGCGCGGCGGCTGCGGGAGGCCGTGGGGCTGCTGCACCCACCGGAGAGCCTCGATCTTGATCCGTCGCTGCGGACCCAGGTCCTGGACGTCTGTCTGGGTCGGCGCCCACCGCGCATCCCCGTGCCGCGTTGGGCCACCCCGTACGACGCGGAGACCGCACGGCTGGACGCGTTGCTGCAGGACATCGGGACCGCCGACTGGCACGCCCCCGTGCGGCTGCGCTGGTTCGAGGGCGAGGGGCCGGTGAGCCGGCGTACGACCGTGGCCGGGGTCATCGCCCACCTGCTCACCGTCGACGGGCTCGTCGCGGCCGCGCTGGGCCTGGACGACCCGCTCACGTCGCTGGAGGCGGACCCCGACGGTGGTACACCGCAAGCGCGCACCGAGGCGTACTGGAAGGCGTCCCACTTCCCGCCCACCCACACCGTCCGCGCGCCCTGGCGGGCACAGAGCCACACCATCATCCGCACGACGGCCTTCGCCGACGGCTCCGGCGCGGACGGCTCCGACCGCGGCGGCTCGGACCTGCCGACGGTGTCGTACGGCGGCTTCGCGCTCCCGCTCCGGGACGCGATGCTGGACCGGGCCTTCGAGTGCTGGATCCACGCGGAGGACATCGCCGAGGCCGTGGACTACCCCTACGAACCACCCTCCGGCCGCCATCTGCACGGCATGATCGACCTGGCGGCCCGTATGCTCCCGGCGTCCTTGGCCGAGCGCCGCCGGACGGGGCTGGCCTCGCCCCCGACCGGCCGCCACCTCGTACCGGCCGGAACCCCCGGCCGCAGCCTCCGCCTGGAGATCGAGGGCTCCGGCGGCGGCGAATGGCTCATCCCCCTCGACTCCCCCGCGGCCCTCGGCTCCGCCGACCACGAGGTGGCCCACGTGGCCCTCGACGGCGTCGAGTTCTGCCGGCTCACCGCCGGACACGTCCCACCGGAGGAGGCGGCGGCGGGCCAGGACGGCGACCGCGAGGCCATCAGGGACGTCCTGTTCGCAGCGGCGGCGCTCAGCCGCATGTAGCACTCAGCCACGTGTGCCGCGTATAGCACTCAGCCGCGTGTAGGCGGGAAGAGCCCTGGTGACCGCCGGGTCACCCCCAGGGGCGCGGGGAACTGCGCGAGCGACACACACGACCCGCGCCCGCCGAAGCACAGGAATCCCCGAACTCTCCGGCGCCCCCGCCCGGCGGAGCCCCTACGCGAAGACGACCGTCCGGCGCCCGTTCATCAGGATCCGGCGCTCGGCGTGCCACTTGACCGCCCGTGCCAGCGCCTGGCACTCCACGTCCCGCCCGATCGCGACGAGCCCCTCGGGGGTCACCCCGTGCCCCACCCGCTCGACCTCCTGCTCGATGATCGGCCCTTCGTCGAGGTCGGCGGTGACATAGTGCGCCGTCGCCCCGATCAGCTTCACACCCCGAGCGTGCGCCTGGTGGTACGGCTTCGCGCCCTTGAAGCTCGGCAGGAAGGAGTGGTGAATGTTGATGATGCGGCCGTTGAGCTGCTTGCAGAGATCATCGGAGAGGACCTGCATGTAACGGGCCAGAACGACCAGCTCGACGTTCTCCGCGCGCACGATCTCCAGCAGCCGCGCCTCCGCGTCGGCCTTGGTGTCCCTGGTCACCGGAATGTGGTGGAAGGGGACGTCGTACGACCCCACCAGCTCGGCGAAGTCGGTGTGGTTGGAGACGACCGCCGCGATCTCCACCGGCAGCGCACCCGTGCTCGCCCGGAACAGCAGGTCGTTCAGGCAGTGCCCGAACTTGCTGACCATCAGGACGATCCGCATCTTCTCGTCGGCCCGGTTGATCTGCCAGTCCATCTGGAAGGAGTCACCGATCGCCGCGAAACTGGCCCGCAGCTTGTCCACGCTCACCGGGGCCTCCGCCGAGAAGTGGACGCGCATGAAGAACAGACCCGTGTCGTGGTCGCCGAACTGCTGACTGTCCTCGATGTTGCAGCCGGTCATGAAGAGGTAGCTCGACACGGCGTGCACGATTCCCTGCTTGTCCGGGCAGGCGAGGGTGAGGATGTACTGGTCGGCGGGCGCCGCGGCTCGGGTGGACTGCTCGTTCATGCCCGACAGGGTCCCATATGGCGTACCCATGCCGGCAATCGTTCCGAAGACCGGACCAACGCACGACCTCCAGATCAGCGCACGCCCCTGGATCAGCGCACGGCCTCCGGATCGCGCACGCCCCCCGGGCCGGCCGGCCCGCCCGCACCCCTCCGACCCTCCGCCCTTCCGACCCTCCGACTTACGTCCCTACGCCGCCCTGGTCATGATCCGCAGCACCTCGAGCGTGCGCGGCGGTGTGTCCGGATCCTCCCCGTCACTCACCGAGAGGCGCACATGGGCCTCGCGGGCGGCGCGGACGGCGTCGGGCCAGGCCTCGTGGTCGAGGTACGCGGAGACGGGGGCGTCCGGGCCGACCTGGTGCATGATCCGCAGCACCCGCAGCACGGCGGTGTCGACGAGGGCCGCCTCCTGGGCGTCACGGAAGATCGTGCCCACGTACTTCTCGGCCGACCAGTTGTCCAGCCAGGTGTCCTCGACCAGGCGGTACACGGCGTCGGTGACGTCCCCGTACCCGTCGACACCGGCCAGCCAGACGTTCTGCTGGAACGCGGGGTCGGAGAGCATGTGCAGCGCGGAGCGCACATTGCTGCGCCAGCGCCACCACGGCATGTCATTCAGTGGCATGCCGCCCATGGTGAACGAGCGACGCCCGCGACGGGAAGGGGTCTCCGGACCTTGGACGGTCATCGATCACGCATTCCTCTCTGAAACCACTCGAAAATACGATCGTAGCTCCCCGTAATTCACCTTCCGGTCACCTCCCGTTGACCACCCGTCACGCCCGGGTTGGCAATGTGACGGAAGCGTGCGGACCCATGACCGGCTCCCAGGCACGACGGACCCTCCTCCCCCAAGGCCGCGCCCGAGGCCTCGGCAAAGGCCGAAGCAAGGGTCTCTCCAGCGGTTTCTCCAGCGGTTTCCTCAAAGGCCTGGCCCGCGCGACCACGCTGGCGGCGTGCGCGGCGTTCGTCGCCGGGTGCGGGGTGGTCCCCGGGGCCACGGGGGGCTCCGGGGGCGGCCCGGTCACCGTCATGACCTGGGCCCCGGAGAAGACGGCCGCCACCAACGAGCCCGGCATGCCCGCCATGGCCAAGGCGTACGCCCGCTGGATCAACGCCAACGGCGGCATCAACGGCCGCGAGCTGAAGGTCCTCACCTGCAACGACCGGAACGAGACCGTGGCCGCAGCGAAGTGCGCCCGGCGCGCCGCCGCGCAGGACGTCGTCGCGGTCGTCGGCTCCTACAGCCAGCACGGCCGCGCCTTCCTCGCCCCGCTGGAGTCCGCGGGCATCCCCTACATCGGCGGCTACGGCGTCACCGACGACGAGTTCGCCAGCGCCCTGTCCTATCCGGTCAACGGCGGCCAGGCCGCGCTCATGGCCGGCCTCGGCCAACAGCTCTCCCAGGCCTGTGGCCCGATCGCCCTCGTACGCCCCGACTCGATCGCCGGCGACCAGTTGCCGCTGTTGCTGGACTCGGGCCTGCGCTCGGGTGGCCACGGCAGATCGGCGGACCAGCTGGCCGCCGAGGACGCCACGGAGTACGGCGGTCACGCGCGGGAGGCGCTGCGGCGGGCCACCGCGGAACCGGCCACCGAGGGGTGCGTCGTCCCCGCGCTCGGCGACCGCACCTTCACCTTCATGGACTCCTTCCGCCGCGACCGCGCCGACTACCCGGAGGTCCGCACCGGGACCGTCATAGGGAGCGTCGACCAGACGGTCATCGACGCGACCGGGGGTGCGTCGGGGCCGTACGAGGGGTCGTACGTCACCGGCTGGTACCCGGTGGAGGCCGACGAGCGGTGGGACCGGATGAAGGCGGTGATCCGGGAGCACGCGTTCGACGACAACCGGATCGATCCGGCGGATCCCGGTGTGCAGACCACGTGGATCGCCTACACCGTCCTGCGGGCCGCCCTCGAGGGGATCGGTGAGGGCGAGGTGACCTCCCAGGCGATCCGCCACGTCCTCGACAACGGTCTGCAGGTCGACACGGGCGGCCTGACCCCGCCCCTGCGCTGGCGCTTCGAGGATCTCATCGCCTCGGCCGGCTTCCCCCGCCTGATCAACCCCGAGGTCACCTTCCAGATCGTCCGCGAGGGCCAACTGGTCGCCGCCCGCCGGGGCTTCGTCGACGTGGAGAAGACCCTGATCGAAGCGGGGGACTGAGCCCCGGCCGGGCTACAGCTGGACCGCCTGGCGTTGCGTCAGGCCGTACTTCGTGGCGATCGTGTTCCAGAGCTTGGCGGCCTTGTTCTTCTCGGCGCTGGCGGTGCCGCTGGCCTGGTTGCCGGCCTGGGTCTGGCCGGTGGGGCGGGCCTGGCCCTTCCTGCAGCCCTTCTTCCCGGCGGCCTGGTCGGCCCACGCGGCGTAGTGGTTGTCGGCGGAGGCGGAGGCCTGCCACGCCTTGGTGAGCGCGGTGGTGAGGGCCGCGTTGTCCGGCAGCTTGTCCACGGACAGCTCGCCGAGCCTGGTGACCAGGTCGTTCCGCTGCGCGGCCGCGGCCCGCAGATCGGTGGCGGCCTGGCCCAGATTGGTGCAGGACTTGATGTTCGCGACCGCCTTGATCACACTGCTCCGGCTGTCGCCGCTGTCCGCCAGCAGCTTGTCCAGCGCGGCCGCCTGCTCCCTGGCCGGATCCGCCGCCGCGGACTCCGACTCCTCGGGCGCGGCCCCGGACGCGGACACGGGCTTGTTGTCACTCTCCGGCGAGCCGTTCCCCGCCCCGGACATCAGGGCACCCGCCCCGATGCCGAGCACGGCGATCCCTACCCCCACGAGCGCGATGAGCGGCACGCGGGATCTGGAACGACCGCCGCCACCGCCCCCGCTGTCCCGTCTCACGGAGACCCGCCCACCGTGGCTGCCATGACCGCCCTGACCACCGGGCGCCCCATGGGCGGCGGGGCCGCCGGGGCCGCCCACGCCCTGCGGCATCGGCGGCGCGGCCTGGGCGTGCTGCTCGATCTTCGGCATCTGCTGGGTGCTCCCGGCGGCGCCCCCGGCCCCCGGCCCACTGCGGAACAGACTGTCGAACACGTCCGGCTGCTGCTGCGCCGGCGCACCGTACTGCTGGGGTCGCGGCTGCGGCTGGGGCTGGACAGGCGCCTGTCCGGCCACCGGCGGTATGTACTGGGTGGCCTCGGCGTCCGGGTTCCCGGCGGGCGCCCGGTGCGGGGGCTGTCCGGGGTTCGCGGTGGGTGGCAGCGGCCCGGCGCCCTCGTGGGGCACCCGCCCCAGGTAGGTCGTCGCGTCGGCCGACGCCTCCGGCGGGAGCGCGCCCGGCCCCACCGGCGGCAGGTACTGCGTGGCGGCCTCCTCGACGGACGCGGCGGGAGGTACCGGCGGTATGTACTGCGTCGCCGCCTCGTCGCCGGGCATGGTCCCGGCCGGCGGCACATGCGGGATGTACTGGGTCGCCCCCTCGTCCATGGGCGGCAGCGGCGCGCTCTGCTGCGGAGGCGTCGGGGCGGCCGACGTCAGGGACACCTCACCCTCGACCGGCGGCAACGAGCCTCCCGCCCCCGCTGCGCCATACCCCTCGACACCGTACGAGCCGGCTTGCGCCGCCCCTTGCGCCCCCTGCGCGCCCTCCGGCGGCAACGGCATCCCGCCGCCCTGCCCACCAGCGCCACCGGCGCCGTACGCCTCATGCCCACCAGCGCCACCGGTGCCGTACACGTCATGCCCGTGCTGCGCGCCCTGGCCGCCGTACCCGGCCTGACCACCCGGACCGCCGTACCCGGCCTGACCACCCGGACCGCCGTACCCGGCCTGACCACCCGGACCGCCGTACGCGTCCTGTGCCCCCCGGCCGCCCCACTCCGGCGCGGGCGCCGCGCCGTTCCAGTGGTCGGCCGGTGGCGGGGTCGGCGCGGCAGCAGCCCCGTCGCCCTCCCATGGCCGCTGGTCCCACTGCTGGACCGGGGCCGGCGGCAGCGGGGCGGGCGGCAGATCGCTCGGATGGAGCGGCGCGCCACCGTCCGAGGGCAGCACGATGCCTTCGTGCGCGGTCCGCGCCGAGGGCTCCTCGCCCTGTCCACTCTGCGTCACCGAGACTCCTACGAACGGGGGACTTGCGGAATCGTCGACTCACGCTACCGGGTCCGGATGACCGCCCACGCACCACCCGCGCCCACAGGGGCGCGGGGCCGCGTCCGTGCACGGCCCCGCCGCGTGGGCCGAGACGGACCCGCCACGCGATACGGCCGACGCCCTCCGTTCACAGCGGAGCCCTTACGCCGCCTGCAGATCCATCCGCGCCCCGAACTCCCTGACCACCGTCTCCTCCCGGAACGGCTCCAGCCTCTGCTGGAAGTCCTCCAGATATTCGGCCCCCCGATTCGACCGCAGCGACTCCAGCAACTCCACGGCCTTCATCCCCGTGTGGCAGGCCTGCTCGACCTCCCGCTGCTGGACCTGCGCCGTGGCGAGGAGCACATAGCCGATCGCCCGCCGCCGCGCCCGCGACTCGGGGTGCTGGGCCAGCGCCTCCTCCGCCTGTCGCGCCGCCGCGTCCGCCTGTCCGAGGTCCCGGTGGCAGTGCGCCAACTCGTCCGCGAGGTAGGCCTCGTCGAAGTGCTTGATCCACACCGGGTCGTCCCCGGACAAGGGGTCCGCCGCCTCCAGCGACTCCACGGCCCTCCCCGCCGCCGCCTGCGCGGCGCGCGCGTCGCCCATCAGCGCGTGTCCGCGCGCCTCCGCCGCGTGGAACATCGACTCCGCACGCGGGGTGGTCCGCCCCCGCGCCCCTTCCTGCGCCGCGCGCGCCAACTGCGCGATCTCCCGCGGGTTCCCGAGCTGCGCGGCGAGGTGGCTCATGGACGCGGCGAGGACATAACCGCCGTACGCCCGGTCGCCCGCGGCCTGGGCGAGGCGGAGCGCCTGGATGTAGTACCGCTGGGCGAGCCCCGGTTGCCCGGTGTCCACGGCCATGTACCCGGCGAGCTCGGTCAGTCGGGAGACGGCCGCGAACAACTCCCGTCCCACGGCCTCCCGGTAGGAGCCGGCCAGCAGCCCGGAAACCACGCTGTTGAGGTAGTGCACGACCACCGGCCGCACATGCCCGCTGCCGAACCGGTGGTCGAGGTCGACGAGCGCCTGGGTCATCGCGCGCACCGCCGTCACGTCGGCCATGCCCACGCGCGGCCCCGCCGACCTCGCCACCTGGGAGTCCGGCGCGGAGATCAGCCAGTCCCGGCTGGGCTCGACGAGCGCGGAGGCGGCCACGGACGACCCGGAGAGGAAGTCCCGCCGCCCCACGTCGCTGCGCCACAGCTCGCAGACCTGCTCGACCGCTCCCAGGACCGTCGGCGAGAACTGCAGGCCCACGCCGGACGCGAGGTTCTTGCCGTTGGCCATGCCGATCTCGTCGATCGTGACCGTACGGCCCAGCTTGCGGCCGAGGGCCTCGGCGATGATCGCGGGAGCACGGCCCCGCGGCTGCTGTCCGCGCAGCCAGCGCGCGACGGACGTCTTGTCGTAGCGGAGATCGAGTCCGTGCTCCGCGCCGCACATGTTGACCCGACGGGCGAGCCCCGCGTTGGAGCAGCCCGCTTCCTGGATGAGCGCCTGCAGTCGTTCGTTCGGCTGCCTGGCGACGAGCGGCCTTGCGGCCATGGCGTACCCCCTGTGGCTGTGGTGCCTTGCCCACGCACCGAGTTGACGTGTCTTCAGCCGGACGCGACCCCTTCGCCCACGCGCTCACACGACACCGGTGCGCGCCGAACACGCGTACCGAAAGCGCATACCCACGCATCGAAAGAATCCGGCCTCGAAGATCAATGCCCCGCCGACATATCGAAGATGCGAGACATGCCAGGATTGCCGGGGTAAACACGCATGCTGTACCCCACACGTGGCTACCCGGCTCACTCCGTGATCCCTCTCGCGCGCCCCCGGGCATGCACCCATGCGCCCCGGCCTCGTGAGCAATGCTCTCCCCCGCGCATGTGACATCCGTAACCACTGATGACCGCTAGAGTTGTGTTCATCGTGGAAGAGACCATCGCGGGCCCTGAAGCTGCCCAAATTCCGCAGCAGCGTGGCGAATCGCTGCTGGACACCGCCGTTCGATACGCCGAAGAGCGCCACTGGGACGTGTTTCCCGGTACCTGGCTGGAAGCCGTCGACGGGGTGCAGCACTGCTCCTGCGGCAACGCGGCGTGCGCCGCCCCCGGCGCGCACCCGGCGCGCGAGGACTGGGCGACCCAGGCGACAGGCAGTGCGACCGTCGCACGCCGTCTGTGGTCGAAGCAGCCCACAGCGTCGATCCTGCTGCCGACCGGCCGTACGTTCGACACGATCGACGTTCCTGAGACCGCCGGCCTGCTGGCGCTGGCCCGTATGGAACGCATGGAGCTGACCCTCGGGCCGGTGACCTGGACGCCGGACCGTCGGATGCACTTCTTCGTGCTGCCCGGCGCGTCGGTCAAAGTCCCCGATCTCGTACGGAAGTTGGGCTGGTCGCCGCTGGCGCTCGACCTCAAGGCGTTGGGCGAGGGCGAGTTCGTCGCGGCACCACCCACGCGGTACGGGTCGCGGGGAGCCGTGCAGTGGGCCCGGCGGCCCACACCGGCGAACCGTTGGCTGCCGGACGCCGAGGAGCTGATCTCGCCGCTCGCCTATGCGTGCGGCAGGGACGGGCGGCGGTAGCGCTCCGGGCGGGCTCTGCGGCGCCCGGCCCCTTCACCCCCGGCGGCGGTGACCAGCAGTCCCCGCCGGCGAACCCGCCCGACCAGGACGGCGATCTCGCCGACACCGGCGCCTGCCTCCCGGTCGGCCCGCTTGCGCCGCCCGCCGCGGCGGTGGTCGCGGCGGGCGGCGCGTCGCCGGTGTGGTGGATGTGCCGCCGCAGGGCCGCGCAGGGCTGAGACCGAGCGCGTGGCCGTACGGCAGGCTCGAGCGGTACGGCGAAACTCGTAGCCACCCGGCAGGGCTTGTAGCCGTCCACTCAGTCCGGGAAGCCGTCCAGGAAGGGCTCTATGGCGGCGCGCCACGCGTCCGGCTGGTCGTAGTGGACGAGGTGGCCGGCGTCGGCGACCTCGGCGTACTGGCCGTGGGGCAGGACGCGGACCATCTCCTGGGACTCGGCGCGGCCCAGCTCTCCGTCAAGGCCGCGGACGACGAGGGCGGGGCAGCGGACCTGGGTCAGCTCCTCCCAGTGGGCGTCGTACACCCACGTCTCGCGGGTCTTGAGCATCTGCTCGGGGTCGAAGACGGGCCGCCAGCCGTCGGGGCCTTCGTGCATGACCTCGGCGTAGAACTCGCCGCGGGACGGGCTCGGGCGCTCCACCCACGGGTCGTCCTCGCCGAACCACTTGCGGACGTCCGCGAGGGTGGTGAAGGGCAGCGGCCAGGCCTTGAACCAGTTCTCCCACTCACGCTGCGAGGCGGCGCCGAGCGCCGAGGCCCGCATGTCGCAGATGATCAGGCCGCGCACCAGGTCGGGGCGCTTGGCGGCCAGTTGCCAGGCGGTCAGCGCTCCCATGGCGTGACCGATCAGGACCACGGGGGCGAGGCCCAGTTGTTCGATCGCGGCCTCGGCGTCCTCGACGTAGGCCTCACGGGTGTACGCGGCCTGCTCGGGCTTCGCGCTCTGGCCGTGGCCGCGCTGGTCGAGTGCGACGGCGCGGTGCCGCTCGGAGAGCCAGCGGGCGGTCGGGGCCCAGTGCGAGGCACGGCCCATGAGGCCGTGCAATAAGAGGACGCCGGGCCTCGGCATGGTGTCGTCGGCCCCGTCCTCCTTGGGGTCGCCGATGTGTTCGCCGGTCTTGGGCGGGTCGCCGAACTCCCAAGCGGCGAGACTCACGCCGCCCGCTCCCGTCACGTCGATGCGCCGCACCATTGGCACCCCCCAGACTCCCGCTCGGACCGCTCGCTCCCGTCTCTCGCTCCCGCTTCGAGCCGGCCGGTCCACTCGTCCAACACTGCTGTCGTACCGCTGTTCTGCTGTAGCTCCCGCATGCCCAGCGCCGTGCGCGTGACTCGGCGGAGAGCCCCTGTGTTACAGCGTGCGTACCGGTTGACACGTTACGTGTGGGGTGTGCGCGTCGGTCAGGGCACGGGGCGCACAACGCCACGCCGTACACGTTATCGAATACACATTCGAAGATGCCGTTCTTGGCGACAACACCCCTCATTCGAGTGACCCTCCTCCAGGGTTGCCCGCCGCCACCGAGGGGAGATCTTCAACGGGAGGCGGACCGCTCGGGGAAAACGGTCCGAGGGGGATGACCCTGGGAGCTCGGGGCTCCGGGTCAGCACAGGGGAGGACAGGCCCCGGCGCCACACGGCGCCGGGGCCCTCCTCATGTCCACGGCACATCCGCCCCGCCCCCTCCCCTGCCACCGAAGATCGCCGTCTCGGGCGGCCAAGAGCCCCTCAGGTCATATGCCTCACGCGCAAGCCTCGCATGCGAACGGCCCCGGCGCTGCGATTCGGCGCACTGAATCCTGGATTCGACGGGATCGCGAACACGGACCCCAATACGCCACAACTTCCCCTCCCGCAGCGGGAGTTGTCGGGCGAGACGGACATCCCTCGACACGCGCCGAACAGCGACCGACAGGGGATGGCATGCGGCGACACGGGATGGTCGGCACTGGTCGGAGCGGGACGCGGCAGAGCGGCGCAGGGCGGCGCAGGGCCGCAGCCGGGCACTCGGTCGATCCACTGCGGGCGGCCGGGCACACGCGGGGACGGCACAGCGCGGGCGGCCGTCTACCGGTCTGTTCGATGCGGGGGCCGGTAGACGGGCACGGTGGCGCGGACCGGCACATGGCACGGCACGGCGCTGGCGGCCGGGTACACGGCGGGCACGGCGCGATCGGCCGTGCTCGTGGTACACAGCGGGCGCGGTGGCCGTGCCCGCTGTGTACCGGTCCGCGCGATGCGGGGCGGATCCGGGCGCGGTCGGCGCTCGGCGGCCGACCGCGTACCGTCGCGGGTCAGCGCTTGGCGACGAAGACGTGGGAGGCAACGTCCGCCGCCAGCTCGGCGGCCTCGCCGCCGCTGCCCACCAGGACGCCGCCTGCCGCCTCGGTCACGCTCACCACGGAGCCGGGCTGCACTCCCGCGCGACGCAGCGTGTACATGAGCTGCGCGTCCGTCTGGATGGGCTCGCCGATCCGGCGTACGACGACGGTCTTGCCCTCCGCGCCCGGGTCGAGGTCCGCGAGCGAGACCATGCCCTCGTCCAGGAAGGGGTCCGCGCCGTCCTTCTCGCCCAGCTCCTCCAAGCCCGGGATCGGGTTGCCGTACGGCGACTCGGTGGGGTGGCGCAGCAGCTCCAGGACGCGGCGCTCGACCGCCTCGCTCATCACGTGCTCCCAGCGACAGGCCTCCGCGTGCACCTGCTCCCACTCCAGCCCGATCACGTCGACGAGCAGACACTCCGCGAGGCGGTGCTTGCGCATCACGCGTGTCGCCAGCCGGCGGCCCTCCTCCGTGAGCTCCAGATGGCGGTCCGCCGCGACGGACACCAGGCCGTCGCGCTCCATGCGCGCGACCGTCTGGCTCACCGTGGGGCCGCTCTGGTCGAGCCGCTCGGCGATCCGGGCGCGCATGGGGACCACACCTTCCTCCTCCAGCTCGAGGATGGTGCGGAGATACATCTCCGTCGTGTCGATCAGTCCGGACATACGTGCCCCTCGATGAGATTCAGCCGGAGGCTCTTCGACGGCCACACCGGCTTGCTGCGCTGGCCCTGGACCCAATTCTTGCGCATAGGACCGACAACCGGGTGGCGGCGGTGGAACGACGGCGCCACAGCCCCCACCGGGTGACCGATTTGCCACATGGCGCCCCATTTCCCGAGTCCGCTCCACCCGGGAGGGGCCCACAGACGAGGAAAGCACCGTATTGACACCCCACTGGTCCAGACCTTTAACGTGATCGGTGCCACTGAGGACTCCGGACAAGGCGAGGGAAGGGTCGGCGCATGGGGCTGGACGGCGGCACGACAGGAGCACGGTTCCTGGACGCGGCGATCGGGCTGCTGGGACGCGTACGGCATGAAGAAGGCGAGAGCATCTCCGCGGCAGGCGAACTGATCGCGGACACCGTCGCCGACGGAGGCCGGCTCTTCGCCTTCGGTGCCGGACACTCGTCGCTCGCCGCACAGGACCTCGTCTACCGGGCCGGCGGCCTCGCGCTGATGAACCTGCTGGCCGTGCCCGGGACAGTGGGTGTGGACGTCATGCCTGTGACCCTCGGATCGGCGCTGGAACGGGTCGACGGGCTGGCGACCGCCGTACTGGACGCGAGCCCGCTGCGCGCCGGCGACCTGCTCGTGGTGATCTCGCTCTCCGGACGCAACGCGCTGCCCCTGGAGATGGCCCGGCACGCCCGCGAACTGGGCGTCAAGGTCATCGGCGTCACCTCGCTCGCGTACACCACCGAGACGACGTCCCGCCACGCCTCCGGCACCTTCCTCAAGGACCACTGCGACCTCGTCCTCGACACGAAGATCGCGGTCGGCGACGCGGAACTCACCCTCGACACCGTCCCCGCCCCCTTCGCCCCGGCCTCCACCGTCGTCACCTCCGCGATCCTGCAGTCCGTCATGGCCACCGCCGTCGCCTCCCTCGCGGACCGGGGCGTCGAACCGCCGCTGCTGCGCTCCGGGAACGTCGACGGCGGACTCGACTGGAACGACCGGGTCATGCGCGAGTACGGCGACCGGATCTTCTACCTGCGTTGACTGCTCCCCCGGGTTCGTGGGAACCCTGGGAAGGGAGAGAAGGAAATCCGCCGTACAACGATTTCGTCCACATCTTGCGTGAACCGGATGTGGGCTGGGTCACGTTCGAGTTGAATGAAGACGAGTGAGCGAATCGACGCGCCGTACGTGCGGACGCAACGCAGCCTGCAGGGGGTTCAGGTGAGTGCTTCCCGGCGTAGTGGGACCACCGACGAGCTCGGGCCCGACGAGCCCGAGCGTGACGGTCCGACGGACGACACCAAGGACATCGAGGGCACGGTGAACACCGAGGACACCGAAGGCGCCGCGGACTCCATGGACTCCGCGGACTCCGGCGGCTCGGACCTGCTCGCCGCCCTCCTCGACGGCATGGACGCGGCCCTGTGCGCCTTCGACGCCGACGGCGTCGTCACCCACTGGAACCGCGAGGCCGAACGCATCCTGGGCTGGAGCGTGGAGGAGGCCGTCGGGCGCCGGGGATTCGCCGGGTGGGCCGTACGGACGGCGGACGCCGAGGAGGTCGAGGGGCGGCTGATGGCCGCCATGCACGCACCCGGTCGGCAGGTCCACGAGTTCGCCCTGGTCACCAAGGACGGCGGCCGCGTCCTCGTACGCACCCAGTCCGCCGCCGTACACGGGCCCGACGGCAAACCCGCCGGGCTGTACTGCGCCTTCAGCGAGGTCCACGCGCAGATCGACCTCGAACGCTCCATCGCCCTCAGCGAGGCCCTCTTCGAGGACGCCTCCTGGGGCGTCGTCCTCGTCGACGCCGACCTGCGCCCCGCCGTCGTCAACGCACACGCCGCCCGCTCCCTCGGCATCGGCCGTACGGCGGTTCTCGGGCGCCCCCTCGGCGAACTGCTCGCCCAGGGTGTCGAGGAACTGGAGAGCGCCCTCACCCACGTACTGGCCGAGGGCGCGCCGCCCGCGCCCGCCGAGATCTGGGTAGGGATCCGCACGCCGGACGGTGAGAAGCGCCGCTGCTGGCGCAGTGGCTTCCTGCGCCTCGCCTCGCCCCTCGCCGAGGAGCCGGTGCCGCTGGGCGTCGGCTGGCTCTTCCAGGACATCACCGAGTCCAAACAGACCGAGCAGGAAGCGGCCCAGCTCCGCTTCCGCGTCAACCAGCTCCACCGGGCCGCCCGCGCCGCCGCCGAGTGCGAGGACCCCGGCGAGGCCGCCACCGTCCACCTCGACTTCGCGCTCGCCGGGTTCGCCGACCACGCCCTCATCGACCGCGTCGCCGGTGGCGTCCTCACCGACGGCGAGGGCCCCGCCCGCCTCGTACGCGCCGCCGCCACCCCCTCCGGCTCCCCCGGCCCCAGCCACCTCGCCGGCCACGCCGGCATTCCCGTGCGCTACGGCCACGGCCACCCCGCCCTCCAGTGCGTGGAGCGCGCCGGTTCGGTCCGCGCCAGCGCCGGCAGCGCCGCCCCCGAAGCCGCCCGCGACTGGGCCACCGGCCGCCAGTGGCCCCCGGGCACCGTCCACGCCCTCTGCGCCGTCCTGCGCAGCCGTGGCCGCACCCTCGGGGTCGTCACGTTCCTCCGCGGCGCCGGCCGAACCCCCTTCGAACGCACCGACGCGGTGTACGCCGAGGACATCGCCCTCCACATCGCGGCATGCCTGGACCTGGAGGCGTTGGAGAGGTCGACGGAGTAGGCCCGGGTCGTGCCCTGTGGAGGGGCGAGGCGCAGATCCGGCCGAGCGGCGCGTGGACATGCGAGGCGCCGAAGTACCGCAGGGGCGGCGGGCTGCCGCCGCGAAGAAGCGCGGCGGCAGGCGGCACAAACGGCTCGCGTACGCTCATCGGTCCCGCCGAGAATGCACACCATGGCTGTCATCCACCGCACCACCCTCAAGCCCACCAAGCTCGAACTGCTCACCGCCTGGCTCCCCACCCGCCCCTGGTACGCCGGCGGCACCGCCACGCCCGAGCTGACCAAGGCCGGCGGTTTCCGGCTCGACGACCCGGAGGGCGAGGTCGGCATCGAGTTCATGGTCGCCACCGACACCTCGGGCCCCGCCCCGGTCCACTACCTGGCCCCCCTCACCTACCGGGGCGCCCCGCTCCCCGACGCCGACCACGCCCTCATCGGCACGACGGAGCACGGCGTCCTGGGCAGGCGCTGGGCCTACGACGGCGCCCACGACCCCGTCCTCCTCGCCCAGCTCCTGGCCCTCTTCGAAGGCCGCACCGTCCCCCAGGCCCAGAGCCTCACCGACACCCCCGACCACGAGATCACCCGGTCCTACGAGGGAGAAGGCCCACTGTCCGTGGCCGCCTTCAGCACCACGGACACCACCGGGGGCACCGAACTGACTGTCCAGCCCGGGCCCGCTCGCCTCCAGCTGAACCGCGTGCTCCAGCCCGGTCCGCTCGGCCTGCCGGAGGGTGCGCAAGGGCGCGTCACCGGGCACTGGAACCTGCCGGACGGCACCCGGGCCCACGCGGTCTTCGCCGTCCTGCGGTAATACCTCGGCAATCACCTCAGAAAATCGCTTGAGCGCCTTCCGAGCACTTCTTAGGGTGTGGGTACACGAGAGAGGAGGTGGTTCGGCAGATGTATGACAACCGGACGCGTGAGGTGGCTGCGGGCTAGCGGCCCTGCACCACACACAGTGCGGTGCCGGACCAGCGCGACTTGAGCGCGCAGCCGGCCCAATCTCAAGCAGTCACCCGACCCGCAGACTCGCCGGTACGTCCGGCCGGCTTCTCCGCCCTTGGTGGTGGAGGGACCCAGAGTCTGCGGGTCGTCCGCGTTTCACAGGCGTCAGGCGTATCTGTGCTCGACGACGACGAGGGAATACGGCATGGAGCCATGGGAACTGCGCCGTGCGGTCGAGGCGGGCCGGGCGACCGCTTCGGAGCTCGGCCTTCGGGTCGACGATGTGGTCGTCCTCCACAACTCGGACCGTGTCGCACTGCGCCTGGTGCCTTGCGAGGTGCTGGCTCGGGTCGCGCCTTCGGGGCATCTGGCTGATTCCGAGTTCGAGGTGGAGGTTGCTCGCCGTCTCGCCGATGTCGGCGCTCCGGTGGCTGAGCTCGATCCTCGGGTCGACGCGCGAGTGTATGTGCGCGGTGCCTTCGCCGTCTCGCTCTGGACCTACTACGAACCTGTGGGATCAGAGATCGCGCCGGCCGACCACGCGGACGTGTTCATGCGGCACCATGCCGCCCTGCGCCGGATCGATCTGGACGCCCCGCATGTCACCGATCGAGTCGCCATGGCGCTGAGAGAGGTGAGCGACCGGGAGCAGTCCCCCGAGCTGCCCGATTCCGACCGGGAACTCCTCTGCGACACACTCAGTGGTCTGAGCGCCGCGATCGGCGCCGACAGAGCCGGCGACCAGCTGCTGCACGGCGAGCCGCATCCTGGCAACCTCCTGAACACCAGGAGAGGGCCGCTTTTCGTGGACCTCGCCACGTGCTGCCGTGGGCCGATCGAGTTCGATCTCGCCCATACGCCCGAAGAGGTCGGAAGGCACTACGCGGGGGCCGACCCCTACCTGATCCACCGGTACCGGGCCCTGAACTGGGCGATGTTCTCGGCCTGGCGCTGGCGCCGAGGCGACCACATGCCGGACCGGGACCGCTGGAGAGGTGAGGGGCTCAACCAGGTTCGGGCCGCGCTTGGTCGCTGCGGACGAGGCTGAGACCGAAACAGAGGTGCTGCCGGTCGGGCCCGAGTTTGCGCCGTGTGCGGCATCCCGACACGGCGCAGCGGTCGAACCCGGCCGGCTTGGGCAGAGGCGACGCCAGCCATAGCTAGCGGGCGATGTCGTCGTAGCCCTCGATCTCCCGGGGGTCGCGTGGGCCGGGGCCGATGTAGCGGGCCGAGGGGCGGACGAGGCGGCCGGTGCGCTTCTGTTCGAGGATGTGGGCGGACCAGCCGGCCGTGCGGGCGCAGGTGAACATCGAGGTGAACATCTGGGCCGGGACCTCGGCGAAGTCGAGGACGATCGCGGCCCAGAACTCGACGTTCGTCGCCAGGACACGGTCGGGGCGGCGGGCATGGAGCTCGGCGAGGGCGGCCTTCTCCAGGGCCTCGGCGACCTCGAAGCGGGGGGCGCCGAGGTCGCGGGCGGTGCGGCGGAGGACTCGGGCGCGGGGGTCCTCGGCGCGGTAGACGCGGTGGCCGAAGCCCATGAGGCGCTCGCCCTTGTCGAGGGCCTGCTTGACGTAGGCGTCGGCGTCGCCGGTGCGTTCGATCTCCTCGATCATGCCGAGGACCCGGGAGGGGGCGCCGCCGTGGAGGGGGCCCGACATGGCTCCGACGGCGCCCGACAACGCCGCCGCCACGTCCGCGCCCGTCGAGGCGATGACCCGCGCCGTGAAGGTGGAGGCGTTCATGCCGTGTTCGGCCGCGCTCGTCCAGTACGCGTCGACCGCCGCGACGTGCTTGGGGTCCGGCTCGCCGCGCCAGCGGATCATGAAGCGCTCGACGACGGACTGGGCCTTGTCGATCTCGCGCTGCGAGACCATGGGCAGGCCCTGGCCACGGGCGGACTGGGCGACGTAGGAGAGGGCCATGACCGCGGCGCGGGCGAGGTCGGCGCGGGCCTGCCGCTCGTCGATGTCCAGCAGCGGTTTCAGGCCCCAGACCGGGGCCAGCATGGCGAGCGCGGACTGGACGTCGACGCGGATGTCGCCGGAGTGGACGGGGATGGGGAACGGTTCGGCGGGCGGCAGTCCGGGGTTGAAGGCGCCGTCGACGAGCAGGCCCCACACGTTGCCGAAGGAGACGTGGCCGACCAGGTCCTCGATGTCGACGCCCCGGTACCGGAGTGCGCCGCCCTCCTTGTCCGGTTCGGCGATCTCCGTCTCGAACGCGACGACTCCTTCGAGCCCGGGTACGAAGTCGGACATCAGGCGGCTCCTCGTGATGTGTGCGCCAGGGGGTGGTTTGGCGGAAGGCTCAACCGGGATGTCCCAGCACCATACGCCTGAGTGCCAGGTTTGGGGAGGGTGTGCGGCACTCAGTGCCACCAGCCTCCTCGCTCACTGTGGATGCGGCAAGATGAACGCGTGAACGATCCCGGCCTGCACCCCGTGCCCGACCCCGCTCTCATGCGCAAGCAGTACCGGGCCGACGGGCTCGACGAGAGTGAGCTGGCCGGGCATCCGATGGAGCAGTTCGCACGGTGGTTCCTGCAGGCCTCGCAGGAGGGCGCAGTCTTCGAGCCGAACGCCATGGTCGTGTCGACGGCGGACGCCGAGGGGCGCCCCGGTTCTCGTACGGTGCTGATGAAGGCGTACGACGCCCAGGGTTTCGTCTTCTACACGAACTACGACTCCCGCAAGGCGCGTGACCTGGCGGAGAACCCGTACGTCTCGTTGCTCTTCCCCTGGCACGCGGTCGCCCGGCAGGTGATCGTGACGGGCACGGCGCGGCGGACGGGGCGGGACGAGACGGCGGCGTACTTCCGGACGCGGCCGCACGGCTCGCAGTTGGGGGCGTGGGCCAGCGCGCAGTCCTCGGTAATCTCCTCGCGGGCCGAACTGGACGTGGCGTACGCGGAGTTGCACGCTCGCTATCCGGAGGGCGAGCAGGTGCCGGTGCCGCCGCACTGGGGTGGTTTCCGGGTGGCGCCGCAGAGTGTGGAGTTCTGGCAGGGGCGGTGGAACCGGCTGCACGACCGGCTGCGCTACGTGGCGGAGGCGGACGGGTCGTGGCGGGTGGAGCGGCTGAGTCCCTGAGAGTGGCTTGCTAGGGCCGGTCCAGTGCCTCGTCCAGGAGGGTCGCCCACTGGGCCACCACCTTGTCGCGGCGGCCGGTGTCGTCGGTGAGGAGGTTGGCGAGGCCGAGGCCTCGGGCCATGTCCAGGAGGCCCTGGACGGTTTCGCGGACGCCGGGGACGGTTTCGTCGGCGTGGAGGAGGTCCACGGCGATGCGGTGGGTCTCGCGGCCGACGCGGGCTTCGAGTTCGGTGACGCGGGCGCGGAGCTGGTCCTCGTTGGAGGCGGCGACCCAGAGGTGGAGGGCGGCGCGGAAGAGAGGGCCGGTGTAGAGGTCGACGACGGCGGCGACGACGGCGCGCCGGTCGGCGGTGCCCTCGGGGAAGAGGGCACGCAGGGCGAGGGAGCGTTCCTCGGCGACGTATTCGACGGCGGCGATGAACAGGTCCTCGCGGGTGCGGAAGTGGTGCTGGGCGGCGCCTCGGGAGACGCCGGCGCGTTCGGCGACGACGGAGACGGTGGAGCCGGCCCAGCCGTGTTCGGCGAGGCAGGCCACGGCGGCCTGGAGGAGCCGCTGCCGGGTGGCCCTGCTGCGGTCCTGCTTCGGTGCACGGTCGAACACGCCGACCATGGTCACACCACCCATCGCGGATCCCGTCTCTCTCGGAAGGCCCTCGTCCCCCTCGTCCCCTCGTCCCCTCGTCCGCCTCGTCGGAGTCGAACACCCTGGCCGAGAGCCTGCTCAGCCTGCCCGCGTCCAGGTCGAAGGATTCCAGCACCTTAGCCGTGAGCAGCCGTTTCGTCTCCGCCAGGGCCTTCGAGGGAGGCTCCACGCAGCGCAGCCCGTCGAGGAGGGGTTGTGGACCGCTGGTGGTTGTGTGCGCGCAAGCATGCTCTGGCACACATGGGTGAGTGCGAGGCAAGGCCTGAACCGGGGACTCACCGTGTCCGGGCAGTCCCTTGGCCTGTCGCTGTCGGCCGCAATAGCGTGGCGGCGGCCTCACCGTCCCACCGGTGGGGGACGACCAGTCAGACGGGGGCGCCATGCCGCAGATCGAGCTGTCGGCCGGAACGATCGACTATCAGGACACCGGCGGCGAGGGACCGGTCATCGTGTTCAGCCACGGTCTGCCCATGAACGGGACGCAGTGGCGCAAGGTCGTACCGCTGCTGGAGGGCTACCGCTGTGTGCTGCCCACTCTGCCGCTCGGCGGCCACCGGCGGCCGATGCGTCCGGACGCCGACCTGTCCCACCGTGGTGTCGCACGGCTGCTGGGCGAGTTCCTGGAACGGCTGGGGCTGGACGACGTGACCCTCGTCCTCAACGACTGGGGCGGCGGCCAGTTCCTGGTGTCGGAGGAGCAGGGCCGCAGGGTGGGGCGGATGGTGCTGGTGGCCTGCGAGGCGTTCGACAACTTTCCCCCAGGAGCGGCCAAGGCCGTGGCCAGGGTGTGCGGGGTTCCCGGCGGAGTCTGGCTGTTGACCCGGCTGATGCGGGTCCCCGCGTTCCGCGACAACCGCAACGGGTACGGCGGGATGAGCGTGCGCGGGATCCCGGCCGAGATCATGGCCGACTGGTTCGGCCCCGCGACCAGGAGCAGGGCCATCCGCCGGGACTTCGCCAAGTTCGCCACGTCGGCGCCCGAGCGGAAGGTCCTGCTGGAGTGGAGCGAGCGGCTGCGTGACTACGACCGTCCCGTGCTGGTGGTCTGGGCCACCGAGGACCGCCTCATGCCGCGCGAGCACGGTCCCCGGCTGGCGGAGCTGTATCCGAAGGGCCGTCTCGTCGAGATCGCCGATGCCTCCACCCTCGTCCCCGAGGACCAGCCGGAACGGCTCGCCCAGGTCCTGGCCGAGTTCCTCACGGATACGGGTGCGGGGCCGCTCCGGCGCCCTGGGTGAGAGCGGCCCGAGGCACGGGCACCGTAGGGCATCCGCGCCACTGACACGGAGGCTACGGCTGGATCACCGCGCCGCCCGGCAGGAAGTGGACCGGGATGTACTGGTCGTACAGCCGCTGGTTCGTGGCCGTGAAGTCGGCGCGGGTGACGATCGCGCAGCGTACGGTCTCGCCGCAGACCTTGCCGTCGGCGATCTCGGGCCTGAGGTTCAGCGTCGTACGGAAGCTGCCGCCCCTCTCGTACGGGAGGGTGATGCCCGGCGTGCCGGTGCCGGTGTCGGTGATCCGGCGCGACGAGCCGTCCTGCGCCTCACGACCGCCGAGGCAGGGGCCGGGGAGCGACGTGTAGGTGGTGGGGTCGCCCACCTCGACGCCGTCCGGGATCACGCAGAAGGCGAGGAAGACGCCCTGTTCCCGGTTGTAGCCGGCGCCCTTGACCTTGACGGTGGCGCCGGTGGCGGGCAGGACGACGGGGCCGGCCTTCAGCCGCAACCGGAAGGTCTCGCCTTCGGCGGTGGTGAC
Organism: Streptomyces sp. NPDC012510; assembly: GCF_042955065.1. Taxonomy (NCBI): domain Bacteria; kingdom Bacillati; phylum Actinomycetota; class Actinomycetes; order Kitasatosporales; family Streptomycetaceae; genus Streptomyces; species Streptomyces sp. NPDC012510. The sequence goes on along the minus strand of NZ_JBIBEN010000005.1, from coordinate 670 downwards.
GGTCCGCTGCGCCTTGCCGGTCAGCGGGGTCGCGGCGGCCGTACCAGCCAACGGAACCACGGCGGCGAGCCCGGCCGCCACGACGGCGAGCGCGCCACGCAGCAGGTTCCTGGGCCTCGGGGTGGGGGGATTCATGAGGCGGAGGCCATCCCTTCATTCGTGCATTACTTGAGACCTGAACTTCTTGATCCCATGCCTAAAACACGACTCACCGGTAGGCAACGCCGAGCAAAGTCATTCACACTTCACCCTCGAGACCGCCACAGCGGCGGCCTCGAGGCCCACGGCGTCGAGCGACCCCGTCCTCGAGCGCTCTCGTAGCGCAGTCGCTGCCGTCGCGCCGGCACCACCCTGCGGTCGGCCTGACTGGGTACGGGCAGAGAACTCCTCACCCCCGCCCTGGCCCTGGCACTGGCACTGGCACTGGCCCTGGCCCTACCCGTGGCCCCGACCGGCTTTCGTCGGGCCGCTCGGTCATGACGGTGAGCGCAGTGGTGGGTGTTGTTTGACATCCTCCCCCTCCCTCTTAAAAGAGGGGGATTCCAACCCATTCAGGTTGAGGTTCACGGACGTTCGACCGCTGTGTGGGCGGTGTCGTCCCTCCGGCACCGGCTGTCCGCCGGGGGCGGGGGATCCCGCCCTGTCCTGCCGCGACGTTGATACTGGCGTT